>NZ_JBHVMF010000015.1:0-205736 GCF_042797055.1 Streptomyces sp. NPDC057854 | reverse complement strand
CCGGTCCGGCAGCAACGGCTCGATCCTCGCCCACTGGGCATCAGTCAACGACACACATCAACCAACGATCAGATGATCCGAAGGAAACGCCCTAGCCGGACTGCGTACCGCGCGAAGGCCCCCGCCACGGTGACGTGGCGGGGGCCTTCGCGTTCAGCCCAGCAGCTCGCCGACGATGTCGCCGAGCGTGTCCCACCACGGCGCGGCGCCGGTCCCGAAGGCGGCGGCCAGCGCGGTGCCGACGGCGAGGTCCAGCGGCTCCGGCGGGGTGTCCCAGGTGTCGGTGACCCGCCCGTCGCCGCTGGAGACCAGGGTGCCGAGCCGCCGCCCGTCCCGCAGGAACCGGCTCTCCTCGTACGAGCAGGGCACCAGCCGGTACCGGACGCCGCCGGCCCGCACGTCCACCCGGTACGAGCGCCGCACCAGCAGGCGCCCGCGGGCCGGCCGGATCACGGCGGGCGCACCGTCGACGGTGAGCGTCAGCAGCGCGGCCCTGCGGGTGCCGACGGGCACGTGGGCGTCGGCGGGCGTCCCCGCGGCCCGGACGAGCTCCACGACGGGCAGCCCGTCCCCGGAGACCCGCACGGTCCCGGCCGCGCCGTCGAGCCGCACCTCGGCGGCGGGCGCGGTCACGCCTCGTCCCGTTCGAGGATGCCGGACCGGGCGATCAGATACCCGAGCTGCGCGCGGCTCCCGCTGCCGAGGGTGGCGGCGAGCTTGGCGATGTGCGCCCGGCAGGTCCGCACGTTCATCCCGAGGCGGCGGGCGATGGCCTCGTCGACGTGGCCCTCGACGAGGAGGCGGGCGATGGATCGCTGGACCCCGCTGATGTCGTCGGTCTTCGCGTCGTAGGGGATTTCCTCGCGGATCGGCACGGCCAGGTTCCAGAACTGGTCGAAGACGCCGCCGAGGTAGGCGACAAGGCCCGGATGGCGCAGCTGGAGGGCCACCTGGCGGTCGCTGCGGGCGGGGATGAAGGCGACCTCACGGTCGACGATGATCAGCCGGTCGATGATCTCCTCCAGCGTGCGGACCTGAACTTCGGGTCCGACGTGCTCGAGGTAGTTCAGCGTCAGTTCCGTATGGCGCGCCGTGTGTTGGTAGAGGGTCCGCATGTCGATCCCGCGCCCGAGGAGCGGGGAGACGCGGCGCAGGGCCTCGCTCAGCGCGTGAGCGGGACGGCCACCGCCCGGCTGGACGGTGAGCAGTTCCTTCTGGCAGTTGGCGACGACGCGGTCGAGCGTCGTGTTGATGCGGTCGATGCCCTCCAGGACCGTGATGGCCTGGGTGCTCGTCGAATCGATTGCGGTGATGGCCATGAAGGGCTCGAAGGCGTCGGAAAGGGCGACGGTGAGCCGCCGGCGCTCGAGGATCTCCCGCTCGATGGGTTGGAGCAGTTGCGCGAGCGCGGCGGAGGGCGGGACAGGCCGCAGCCACTGAGCGTCGTCGGGGTCGGGGTGGAGCAGGGACAGATCGAGCAGGCAAGGTGCCTCGACCGCGTCTGACCGGGATATTCGCCCCGTCTGAAGGGCGGACGTGTACAACGCGGAACCCGCTTCGCACAGCTCCACGTGGGAATGAGGGTGACCGGTTTCGTCCGCTTGTTTCCGCATTTGTACACCCCCAGGCTCCTGCATCTCAGGAACATGATGCCTGGGTTTGGTGGTGCGGGCGCAGAAGGTGAGTCATCGTTTTCCCGCGGGGGTCGGTAAAGCAGACGTTGCCTTCAAGTGAGGTTGCACGGTGATGATGAAGAAGCTCATACGCACGGTGGCCGGAGTCGCCTTCATCGCGGCGGCGGCGCTTGGTGTCGTGGGTGTGACCGACCCGGGCTGGCACTCGGAGCCGGCGCAGGTGCAGGCCGCATTCCTCGACCCCGGCTGGCACGCTGCCCCTGCCCAGGACCCGGGCTGGCACCTTGCTGTCGCTTCCGAACCCGACTGGGGCTAAGTCGGCCCATGAATGTTCCTGACGACACCAGGTTCCGGCGTGAAATGGCTTCGGCCTACCGGTCCGGGTGGCACTTCGTCGATCTCGTCACGGCCATCCCCCATCGTGGCGACTCGCTGAAGGTCACCCTGTTCGGAGAGCCGGTGATCGTGGCGAGGGAGCAGGACGAGGACGTCCGCGCCTATCGCTGCCTCCGCCGCCCCCGCGGCGCTCCCCAGCCCGTCCGCTGTGCCATCCGGTACGGCATGATCTTCGTCAACTTGGACCAGCGCGACCACCAGCCGGTCGAGGCGCGGTTCGAGCCCGAGACCCTCACCGCCACCCCCCGCAGTGCCTGAGCGATTCCCCCGTCGTTGTAGATCGCTCAGGTGCTTCCCCCACACAACGGCGCCATCGCGGACCTGAAACGCGATGGCGCCGTTGTGCTGTCCGGGTGCGGGCGGGTGCTACGCGCGGCCCATCGCGCGGGTGAGGGCGATCTCGATGACGACCCGGTCCGGGTTGGGGCTCGGGACCCGGCCGTAGCGGTCCGCGTAGCGGGCGACCGCGTCGGCGACCGTCTCGGCGTCCGTGCGGATGTGCGCGACGCCCTCCAGGGTGGCCCAGCGCCCCTTGTCGACCTGGCAGACCGCGACCCGAGCCCCGTCCGCGCCGGCCGCGAGGACGTTCGCGACCTTCCGGCTGTGCTTGTTGGTGATGACCCGCGCCAGCCCGTTCTCGGGGTCGTACGTGACGCCGACGGCCACCACGTGCGGGGTGCCGTCCGGGCGCGGGGTGGTCAGCGTGCACATGTGGTACTCGCGCCAGAAGCTGAGATACGAGTCCGTGGGGTTCCTCGGGTCAGTCGCCATGCCCGGAAACTACCCCCGCGCGATCCACCCCCGATACCTTGAGCGGAATAGACTCAACTTTATGTACGCTGTATGAGTCAGTACAGAAGAGGATCCGGAGCACCGCACAGGAGGAGACCCCGCACGTGGACGCCGAACTGACCAACAGGAGCCGGGACGCGCTGAACGCGGCCAGCAGCCGCGCCGTGTCCCAGGGACACGCCGACCTGACCCCGGCCCATCTGCTTCTCGCGCTGCTGGCCGGTCAGGACAACGAGAACATCACCGACCTGCTCGCCGCCGTCGAGGCCGACCAGGCCGCCGTCCGCTCCGGCGCCGAGCAGCTGCTCGCCGCCCTGCCCAGCGTGACCGGCGCGACCGTCGCCCCGCCGCAGCCCAACCGCGAGCTGCTCGCCGTCATCGCCGACGCCGCCGAGCGCGCGAAGAAGCTCGGCGACGAGTTCCTGTCCACGGAGCACCTGCTCATCGGCCTCGCCGCCAAGGGCGGGCAGGCCGGCCAGGTCCTCGACCGGCAGGGCGCCACCGCCCGCCGGCTCCAGGACGCCTTCGAGAAGGCCCGGGGAGGCCGTCGCGTGACCACCGCCGACCCGGAGGGCTCGTACAAGGCCCTGGAGAAGTTCGGCACCGACTTCACCGCCGCCGCCCGCGAGGGCAGGCTCGACCCCGTGATCGGCCGCGACCACGAGATCCGGCGGGTCGTCCAGGTCCTGTCCCGGCGTACGAAGAACAACCCCGTCCTCATCGGCGAGCCCGGCGTCGGCAAGACCGCCGTCGTGGAGGGCCTCGCCCAGCGGATCGTGAAGGGCGACGTCCCCGAGTCCCTGCGGAACAAGCGGCTGGTCTCCCTGGACCTCGGCGCGATGGTCGCCGGCGCCAAGTACCGCGGCGAGTTCGAGGAGCGGCTGAAGACCGTCCTCTCCGAGATCAAGGAGAGCGACGGCCAGATCATCACCTTCATCGACGAACTGCACACCGTCGTCGGCGCGGGCGCCGGCGGCGACTCCGCCATGGACGCCGGCAACATGCTGAAGCCGATGCTGGCCCGTGGCGAGCTCCGCATGGTCGGCGCCACCACCCTGGACGAGTACCGCGAGCGGATCGAGAAGGACCCCGCCCTGGAGCGCCGCTTCCAGCAGGTCCTGGTCGCCGAGCCGTCCGTCGAGGACACCGTCGCCATCCTCCGCGGCCTCAAGGGCCGGTACGAGGCCCACCACAAGGTGCAGATCAACGACTCCGCGCTGGTGGCCGCCGCGACCCTGTCCGACCGGTACATCACCTCCCGCTTCCTCCCCGACAAGGCCATCGACCTCGTCGACGAGGCCGCGTCCCGGCTCCGCATGGAGATCGACTCCTCCCCGGTGGAGATCGACGAGCTCCAGCGCTCCGTCGACCGGCTCCGCATGGAGGAGCTGGCCCTCGCCAAGGAGACCGACCCCGCCAGCGTCCAGCGCCTGGAGAAGCTGCGCCGCGACCTCGCCGACCGCGAGGAGGAGCTGCGCGGCCTCACCGCCCGCTGGGAGAAGGAGAAGCAGTCCCTCAACCGGGTCGGCGAGCTGAAGGAACGCCTGGACGAGACCCGCGGCCGGGCCGAGCGCGCCCAGCGCGACGGCGACTTCGACACCGCCTCCAAGCTGCTCTACGGCGAGATCCCGACCCTGGAGCGCGAGCTGGCCGAGGCCACCGAGGCCGAGCGCGAGGTCCAGAAGGACACCATGGTCAAGGAGGAGGTCGGCCCCGACGACATCGCCGACGTCGTCGGCGCCTGGACCGGCATCCCGGCCGGCCGTCTCCTGGAGGGCGAGACCCAGAAGCTGCTCCGCATGGAGGACGAGCTGGGCCGCCGGCTCATCGGCCAGACCGAGGCCGTCCGGGCCGTCTCCGACGCCGTGCGCCGCACCCGCGCCGGGATCGCCGACCCCGACCGGCCCACCGGCTCCTTCCTCTTCCTCGGCCCCACCGGCGTCGGCAAGACCGAGCTGGCGAAGGCGCTCGCCGACTTCCTCTTCGACGACGAGCGGGCCATGGTCCGCATCGACATGTCGGAGTACAGCGAGAAGCACTCGGTGGCCCGCCTGGTCGGCGCGCCCCCCGGCTACGTCGGCTACGAGGAGGGCGGCCAGCTCACCGAGGCCGTCCGCCGCCGCCCGTACAGCGTCGTGCTCCTCGACGAGGTGGAGAAGGCGCACCCGGAGGTCTTCGACATCCTGCTCCAGGTCCTCGACGACGGCCGGCTCACCGACGGCCAGGGCCGCACGGTCGACTTCCGCAACACCATCCTGATCCTCACCTCCAACCTCGGCAGCCAGTACCTGGTGGAGCCTCTGACGAGCGACGAGGAGAAGAAGCAGCAGGTCCTGGAGGTCGTCCGGGCCAGCTTCAAGCCCGAGTTCCTGAACCGGCTCGACGACCTGGTGGTCTTCTCCGCGCTCGACCGCGCCGAGCTGGGCCGCATCGCGCGCCTGCAGATCGACCGGCTCGCCAAGCGGCTCGCCGACCGCCGGCTCACCCTGGACGTCACCCCGGCGGCCCTGGAGTGGCTGGCCGACGAGGGCAACGACCCGGCGTACGGCGCCCGGCCGCTGCGCCGCCTCATCCAGACCTCCATCGGCGACCGGCTCGCCCGGGAGATCCTGGCCGGCGAGGTCCGCGACGGCGACACCGTCCGGGTGGACCGCTTCGAGGACGGCCTGATCGTCGGCCGCGCGGAGTGACGCGCGGGGGCGTACGAGGCCGGTGCCGCCGTCCTCGTACGCCCCCGCCGGCGCCGATTCGGCCGGTTCGTGTCCTCCGCGGGCGGAGATCATGTCAGCCCGCAGCGGATCCGCACCGGCGGGGCTTGCCAGGGACGGGCCGGGATGGGGGAGGATGGCGACATCCGTACGAAGGGAAACACCCGGTGAGCATCGACCCGTCCTCGATTCCGAATTTCGGGGCCCAGCCCCAGCCGCAGGCAGGACCGGCGGGCCCCGTCGTCCCCGACCAGGAGCTGGTGAAGCAGCTGCTGGACCAGATGGAGCTGAAGTACGTCGTCGACGACGAGGGTGACCTCGCGGCGCCGTGGGAGGAGTTCCGCACGTACTTCATGTTCCGCGGCGAGGCGGAGCAGCAGGTGTTCTCGGTGCGCACGTTCTACGACCGTCCGCACTCCGCCGACGACCGGGCGAAGGTCCTCGACGCGATCGACGACTGGAACCGCCGCACCCTGTGGCCGAAGGTCTACACCCACCTGCACGAGGAGGAGGACGGCTCCGCCACCCTCCGCCTCATCGGCGAGGCGCAGATGCTGATCGGCACCGGCGTCGCCCTGGAGCACTTCGTGTCCTCCACGGTGAGCTGGGTCCGCGCCTCCATCGAGTTCGACAAGTGGATCGTCGAGCAGTTCGGTCTGGCCTCCGCGGAGGAGAAGACCGAGGGCGGCGACGAGGGCTGACCGCCCCGCCGCGCCCGCGCCGAGGCCGGGTCCCCCACGGGGGCCCGGCCTCCGGCGTTCCCGGGGGCCGGGCGGGTCAGGCGAGCCGCTTGAGGCGGTCCACGGCCTCCTGGAGGACGTCGGCGCGCTTGCAGAAGGCGAAGCGGACGAAGGGGGCGCCGGCCTCGCGGTCGTCGTAGAAGACGGCGTTCGGGATGGCGACGACGCCGGCCCGTTCGGGCAGCGCGCGGCAGAACGCGATGCCGTCGCGCTCGCCGAGGGGCCGGATGTCGGTGGTGACGAAGTAGGTGCCGCGCGGCCGGTGGACCGCGAAGCCGGCCTCCGCGAGCCCGTCGCTCAGCAGGTCCCGCCGGGCCCGGAGTCCGGCGCGCAGGTCGTCGTAGTAGGAGTCGGGCAGGCGCAGGGCCTCGGCGACGGCGTACTGGAACGGGCCGGAGGAGACGTAGGTGAGGAACTGCTTGGCCGAGCGGACGGCGGCGGTCAGCTCGGGGCTCGCGGTGGTCCAGCCGACCTTCCAGCCGGTGAAGGAGTACGTCTTGCCGGCCGAGCCGATGGTGACGGTCCGGTCCCGCATGCCGGGGAGGGACGCGATCGGCAGGTGCTCGGCGTCGTCGAAGACCAGGTGCTCGTACACCTCGTCGGTGACGACCAGCAGGTCGTGCTCGGCGGCGAGTTCGGCGACCGCGGTGAGTTCGGCGCGGGTGAGGACGGTGCCGGTGGGGTTGTGCGGGGTGTTGAGGAGGATCAGCCGGGTGCGGGGGGTGACGGCGGCCCGCAGCTCGTCGAGGTCGAGGACGAAGCCGTCCTCGTGCGGGCGGAGGGTGACGGGCACGCGGGTGCCGCCGGCCATCGCCACGCAGGCCGCGTACGAGTCGTAGTACGGCTCCAGGGCGATGACCTCGTCGCCGGGCCCGACCAGGGCCAGCAGGGCCGCGGCGATGGCCTCGGTGGCGCCGGCCGTGACCAGGACCTCGGTGTCGGGGTCGTACGCCAGGCCGTAGCGGTCGCGCTGGTGGTCGGCGATCGCCCGGCGGAGCTCCGGGACGCCGGGGCCGGGCGGGTACTGGTTGCCGCGGCCGTCGCGCAGGGCCCGTACCGCCGCCTCGCGGATCTCCTCGGGGCCGTCCGTGTCGGGGAAGCCCTGGCCGAGGTTGATCGCCCCGGTCCTGGCGGCGAGCGCGGACATCTCCGCGAAGATCGTGGTGCCGAACTCGGCCAGCCTGCCGTGGATTCGCTTCATGGCGGCCATCCTGGGCCGAAGCTCTGGACTTGCTCAAGTGCGCTTTGGGCGCCGGGCGGGACGGGCATCCCCCGGGCAGAGGCGGCGACGGGCCGCCGGAAACGGGGGAGACGGCGATGGAGCTGGTGATCGCGGTGGTGGTCGTCGTGGTGGTGGTCGGCATGATCGTGGTGGGCGCGGGGTCCTCGGGCGGGGGCCGGCGGAAGGGGGGCGGCGGCTGGTCCAGCGGCGGCGGGGGCGGCTGCGGATCGAGCTGCGGGGGCGGCGGCGGGTGTGGTGGCGGGGGTGACTGACGGGCCGTCCGGGCGGCGGGCGGCGGGCGGGGCGGGATCGGTCCCGTGAGCACCGGTGCCGATCGCTCGGCGATCGATTCTGTTTGAACAATTGAACTGTGGGGTCCCCGAAGGGGATGGAAACCACGGCAAGTTGGGTAAAAACGCTGCGAGTCGTCCGGTGACCGTGGTTCTCTCGCTCCTGTCAGAGACAGCCCTCGGACCGTGTGTGGACCCGAGCCGGCGATTCCCCCACTCCCGTTGACTTCCTCTCCGGGGCGCCCCCGGCCCACCCGCCAACCGTGTTTGCGGAGCCGACCCATGCTCACCACCCTGAAGACCTCCTACACCGACACGCGCGCGGCCGACCTGGCCTGGGCGCTGGGCCGCGAGCCGCTGCCCGCCCTCGCCGTGCTCGACCTCGAACTCACCGGCGCGAAAATCCAGTTGAGACTGCTGGGCGCCTCCCACCAGGTCCTGCTGGAGGAGGAGGGGCGCACCTGCTCCGAGACCGTCGCCTGCATGCCGGGCAGCAGCACCCCGCTGCCGCTCGGCGTCTCCAAGCGGATCGGCGAATGGGAGTACGAATTCGCGGCCCGCGTCGAGACGCTCACGCGGGGCTCGTTCGCGGGCCGGGCGCAGGAACTGCTCGCGCTGGTCGCCGACCATCCGCACGGCCTGGCCGGGACGTTCCCCGGCTCGCCGCACGCCTTCACCGCGATGCTGGCGCAGCGCCACGAGGGCCAGGTGCGGTGGCGCACCTGGCACGCCTACCCGCAGGAGGGCCAGCTCGTGGTCACCCGCACCCGGATCGGCGCCCGTATGCCCGCCACGCTCTGATCGCACCCCCCACGGGCCCCAGGTGCACTCGTGTGGGTGACAAGGGGCGCGTGGGTCGTGACGTAGCGTTACTGCATGATCGAGCCGACCGTGACCCTGCCCCCCACGAGGGTGCGGCGCCGACCGCCACCGCGGCCGCGCGACACGGTGCGGTGGCCGGTCCTCGCCGTGGTCTTCGTGTGCGCCGCCTGCGGACTCGTCTACGAGCTGGAACTCGTCGCGCTCGCCTCGTACTTGATCGGCGACTCGGTCACCCAGGCGTCCGTCGTGCTGTCCGTCATGGTCTTCGCGATGGGCGTGGGCTCGCTCCTCGCCAAGCGGCTGCGCTGCCGCGCCGCCGTCGGCTTCGGCCTGGTCGAGGGCGCGCTCGCGCTGCTCGGCGGCACCTCGGCCCTCGTGCTGTACGCGTGCTTCGCCTGGTTCGGCGAGGCGCGCTGGGTCCTGGTGGCCTTCTCGCTCGCCATCGGGGTGCTGGTCGGCGCGGAGATCCCGCTCCTGATGTCGCTCATCCAGCGCGTGCCGGAACGGTCCGTCGGCACCGGCCGGCCGGGCCGGGCCGGGCGGCCCGCGCCGGACGGCGACCCCGAGGACGCGGCCGGCACGGTCGCCGACCTGTTCGCCGCCGACTACGTGGGCGCGCTCGTCGGCGGCCTCGCCTTCCCGTTCCTGCTGCTGCCCTGGCTCGGGCAGCTGAGCGGCGCGCTCGTCACGGGCGCGGTGAACGCGGTCGCGGGCGCCGCCCTGGTGCTGTGGTTCTTCCGCCGCGACCTCACCGCCCGTGGCCGCGCGCTCGTCATCGGCGTCAACCTCGCGGTCCTCGGGGTGCTGGCCACCGCCACCGTCCTCGTCGACGACTTCGAGGAGGCCGCCCGCCGGGCCGTGTACGGGGAGCGGGTGCGGGTCGCCGTGCACACCGACCTCCAGGAGGTGGTGGTCACCGGCGGCCGGGAGGGCCCGCCCGACCTCTACCTGGACGGCCGGCTGCGGGTCTCCGGCGCCGACGAGCACCGCTACCACGAGGCGCTGGTCCACCCCGCGATGAACGGGCCGCACGCGCGCGTCCTCGTCGTCGGCGGCGGCGACGGCCTCGCCGCCCGCGAGGTGCTGCGCTACCCCGGGGTCCGCGCCGTCACCGTCGTCGAACTCGACCCCGGCGTCGTGCGGCTCGCCCGCACCGACCCGGCGCTCGCCGCGCTCAACGGGCACGCTTTCCAGGACCCGCGGGTGCGGGTGGTGCACGCCGACGCCTTCCTCTGGCTGAGGGGCGCCGCCGGCCACGTGCAGGAACGGTACGACGTGGTGATCTCCGACCTGCCCGACCCCGGGATCACCTCCAGCACCAAGCTGTACGCCCAGGAGTTCTACGGCCTCGCGGCCCGGGTCCTCGCCGACCGGGGCCGGCTCGTCGTGCACGCCGGACCCGCCACCGACCGGCCGCACGCCTACTGGACCGCCGACGCCACCCTCCGCGCCGCCGGCTACGCCACCCGGCCGTACAGCACCGAGGGCGGCACCCCCGGCTTCGCCGCCGGCCCCGACCGCGCCGACCGGGACAGCGACGCCCGCCCCGAACCCGACGACTGGGGCTTCCTGCTCGCCGTCCGCGGCACCCGTCCGCCCGTCCTCGGCCTCGCCGCCGACGCGCCCCCGCTCCGCTCGCTCGCCCCCGGCGACCTGGCCGCCGCCGCCCGCCGCGCCGAGCGGACCCGGATCGCCGGGCTGCCGCCGTCGACGCTGGTGCACCCCCGCTACGGCCACTGAGCGGGGGACGCCGGGCACGGCACCCGGGACGAACGGGCGACGCCGGGCGCCCCGCTGAGTAGGCTCGGCTCCCATGGAGCATGAGGTGTTCGTCCCGGTCCCGGCCGAGGCCCTGCGGGCCGCCCTCACCGACCCGGACCGGGTGGCGCGCTGCCTGCCCGGCTTCCAGCGCGACGCCGCCGAGGCGCCCGCCGGCGCGGAGGACCTGGCCGGGCGGCTCCGGCTCCGGGTCGGCGGCCACACCATCACGTACCGGGGCGGACTGCGGATCGTCGAACGGGACGGCGCCATCACCTACGAGGCCGAGGGCGCCGAGGCGCGCGGCAAGGGCGTCGCCGAGGTCTCCCTGACCGTCGTCCTCACCCCGGCGGCCGACGGCACCGGACTCCTCTTCACCGGCGCCCTCACCGCCACCGGCCGGCTCGCCGAACAGCCCGAGGAGGCCCGGGACGCCGTCCGCGCCCGGCTCCTGGACGCCTTCGTGGCCGCCGCCGCCGAGATCGCGGCCACCGGCGGCGCGACCGCCGGGACGGCGGGAGAGGACGCGGGTGAGGACGCGGACGCGGGGGCGGCAGCCGGTGAGGACGTCCCCGACGGCGCCACCGCCTTCGGCACCGGCGACTTCGACGGCGGCCCCGGCTTCGACGACGACGTGTTCCCCGAACCGGGCCCGCCCGCCGACGCCCCCGCCGGCCCCCCGGCCGGCATCCCCGCCGCACCCGCCGCCGAGGCCGCGCACGCCCGCCGCACGATGATCGGCCGGAGCGCCGAGGAGGTCGACCACGCGCCGCCGCGCGGCCGGTACGCCCCGGTGCCCGCCCCCGAGCCGAGCGGGCCCGGCGCCGCCCTCCGCTGGGTCGCCCCCGCCGCCGCCCTCGCCCTCGCCTCCGCCGTCATCGTCGGGCGCGCCCTGCGCCGCCGCCGGTGAACCTCCGCGGGGAATGGGCCCGGGCCGCCGGGGCCAGGATTTAGGGTCGGGGCGTGAGCAACCTGACGCGACTGACGGCGGGCGACGCCGAGCTGACCATCAACGCCGCGCACGGCGGCCGGATCGAGAGCCTGCGGATCGCCGGCACCGAGGTCCTGAAGCAGGGCGAGCGGTACGGCAGCTTCCCGATGGTGCCGTGGTGCGGCCGGACCCGGGAGGGCCGGTTCCGCGACGGCGCCACCACCCACCGGCTGCCGGTCGACGCGCCGCCGCACGCCATCCACGGGACCGTCCGCCACCGGGCCTGGACGGTGGCCCGGGCGACCGCCGCCGAGGCCGTCCTCACCTGCGAGCTCGACGACCCGTGGCCGTACAAGGGCCGGGTCACCCAGGTCCTGGAGCTGGCCGGGGACCGCCTGACGCTGCGGTTCGGGGTGGAGGCGTACGACGACTCCTTCCCCGCGCAGGCCGGCTGGCACCCGTGGTTCGTGCGGAACCTCGGGCAGGGCGGCGAGGACGTGGCGCTCGGCTTCACGCCCGCCTGGCAGGAGGAGCGCGGCGACGACCACCTGCCCACCGGCCGGCGGATCGACCCCCTCCCCGGCCCCTGGGACGACTGCTTCGGCATGCCCGACGGCGTCGACGTCACCCTCACCTGGCCGGGCGAGCTGGAACTGAAGGTGACCAGCCGCGCCGAGTGGGTGGTGGTCTACGACGAGCCGGCCGACGCGGTCTGCGTCGAGCCGCAGTCCGGCCCGCCGAACGGCCTCAACACCCACCCCCGCCTCGTCACCCCCATCGACCCGCTGGAGGTCGAGAGCGTCTGGGCCTGGCGGCGGCTCTGACCTCGGCGCCCTTAAGCTCGGGGGCATGACTGACGTACGCGCTGAACTGCTCCAGCAGATCAAGGACAAGGCCGTGGTGCACGGCAAGGTGACCCTCTCCTCGGGTCTGGAAGCCGACTACTACGTGGACCTGCGCCGGATCACGCTGGACGGCGCGGCGTCGCCGCTGGTCGGCCAGGTCATGCTGGACCTGGTCAAGGACCTCGACTTCGACGCGGTCGGCGGCCTCACCCTGGGCGCCGACCCGGTCGCCACCGCGATGCTGCACGCCTCCGCCGCGCGCGGCGAGCGCCTGGACGCCTTCGTCGTCCGCAAGGCCGCCAAGGCGCACGGCATGCAGCGCCAGGTCGAGGGCCCGGACATCAAGGGCCGCCGGGTCCTGATCGTCGAGGACACCTCCACCACCGGCGGCTCCCCGCTGACCGCCGTCGAGGCGGCCCGCGCGGCCGGCGCCGAGGTCGTCGCCGTCGCCACCATCGTGGACCGCGCCACCGGCGCCGGCGAGAAGATCAGCGGCACGGCGGGCGTCCCGTACCTCTACGCCTACGCGCTCGACGAGCTCGGCCTCGCGTAGCCACCGGCGCGTGCCGTCGCTCGGACGAACCGCCGCGAAGTCGTGACTTAGGTCCCGGACCCCGGCGCCTCCCGTTCTGACCTGCGCTTTTCCCGAAGGGCGGGGTGTTTCACGTGAAACACCCCGCCCTTCGGCATGCGCCGCCCGTGGGAGCCCGCACAAGAGTCTGGAAAGATGGCACCGACGATGACGTCGCCCCTAGGTCAGGGACAAAGCAACGCCCACACCCGCACATCACAAGGAGCGGACGAATGCCCATCGCAACCCCCGAGGTCTACGCCGAGATGCTCGACCGGGCGAAGGCTGGCAAGTTCGCCTACCCGGCCATCAACGTGACCTCGTCCCAGACCCTCCACGCGGCGCTGCGCGGGTTCGCCGAGGCCCAGAGCGACGGCATCATCCAGATCTCGACCGGTGGCGCCGAGTTCCTGGGCGGCCAGTACAGCAAGGACATGGTCACGGGCGCCGTCGCCCTGGCCGAGTTCGCCCACATCGTCGCCGCGAAGTACGACGTCACCGTCGCGCTGCACACCGACCACTGCCCGAAGGACAAGCTGGACGGCTACGTCCGCCCGCTGCTCGACATCTCCGCCGAGCGCGTCAAGGCCGGCCGCGACCCGCTCTTCCAGTCGCACATGTGGGACGGCTCCGCCGAGACCCTGGCCGACAACCTGGCCATCGGCCAGGAGCTGCTGGCCAAGGCCGCCGCCGCCAAGATCATCCTCGAGGTCGAGATCACCCCGACCGGCGGCGAGGAGGACGGCGTCAGCCACGAGATCAACGACGAGCTGTACACCTCCGTCGACGACGCGATCCGCACCGCCGAGGCGCTGGGCCTGGGCGAGAAGGGCCGCTACCTGCTCGCCGCCTCCTTCGGCAACGTGCACGGCGTCTACAAGCCGGGCAACGTCGTCCTCCGCCCCGAGCTGCTCAAGGACCTCCAGGCGGGCGTCTCGGAGAAGTTCGGCAAGGCGTCCCCGTTCGACTTCGTCTTCCACGGCGGGTCCGGCTCGACCGCCGAGGAGATCGCCACCGCCATCGAGAACGGCGTGGTGAAGATGAACCTCGACACCGACACCCAGTACGCCTTCACGCGTCCGGTGGCGGACCACATGTTCAAGAACTACGACGGCGTCCTGAAGGTCGACGGCGAGGTGGGCAAGAAGTCCACCTACGACCCGCGCACCTGGGGCAAGCTCGCCGAGGCCGGCATGGCCGCGCGCGTCACCGAGGCGTGCGAGGCGCTGCGCTCGGCCGGCAAGAAGCTGAAGTAAGGCCGTGACCGAAGGGCCCGGCACCCCCGTGCGAGGGTGCCGGGCCCTTCGCGTCCCCGGGAGAGGGCGCTGATGTACGACTTCGACGAGATACGCGACCGGCGGGGCACCTGGTCGGTCCAGTGGGACGGGATCGCGGACCGCTTCGGCGTCCCCGGCCTGCTGCCCTTCACCATCTCCGACATGGACTTCGCCTCGCCGCCCGACGTGCTCGACGCGCTGCGCGCCCGCGTCGACCACGGCGTCTTCGGCTACACCGACTGGCGGCTCGGCGGCGACGACGGCTTCCGGGAGGCGATACGCCACTGGTACGCGACCCGGCACGGCACCGCCGTCGACACCGAGGCGCTGGTCTACGCGCCGTCCGTGCTCAACCAGGTCTCCCAGCTGCTGCGGATGTGGACCCGGCCCGGCGACGGCGTCGTCACCCACACCCCCACCTACGACGGCTTCCGCAAGGCCGTCACCGGGCTCGGCCGCGAACTGCGCGGGGTGCCGGCCGGCGACCTCGGCGCGCTGGAGCGGGAGCTGGCCCGGCCGGACAGCACGATGCTGCTGCTCTGCTCCCCGCACAACCCCACCGGACGGGTGTGGACGGAGGACGAGCTGACCGCGTTCGCGGGGCTCGCCCGGCGGTACGGCGTCCCCGTCGTCAGCGACGAGATCCACGCGGACCTCACCGCCGACGGGTTCCGGCACATCCCGTGGACCCGGATCGCGGAGCCCGGCGACCGCCGCTGGGCGCTCGTCACCTCCGGCACCAAGGCGTTCAACTTCCCGGCGCTCTCCGGCTCGTACGGCTTCGTCGGCGACCCGGAGGAGCGGGCCGCGTTCGTCCGCCGGATGGAGACCGGCGAGGGCCTCGCCTCCCCGGCGGTCCTCTCGCTCACCGCCCACATCGCCGCCTACCGGCACGGCGCGCCCTGGCTGGACGCGCTGCGCGGCTACGTCGCCGGCACGCTGGCGACGGTCGCGGAACGGCTCGCGGAGGGGCTGCCCGGCCTGGAGTGGACGCCGCCGCAGGCCGGCTACCTCGCCTGGATCGACCTCCGGCCGCTCGGCATCGACGACGACCGGCTCCAGGAGGAGCTGGTGCGGACCGAGAAGGTCGCGATCATGCCGGGCGCCGTCTACGGCACCCCGGGCTTCGTCCGGCTCAACGTCGGCTGCCCCCGCGCCAAGGCCGAACGGGGCGTGGACGCGCTGGTCAGGGCGGCCTCCCGGCTGCGGACCGACGGCGGCTGAGGAGGCAGGGCCCGCCGGAAAGCGGGACCATGCAGGCATGAGCGGGACCGGTGCCGATGTGCGGATGGCCTCCGGGACGGGACGGTGGATCGTCTTCACCACCGTCCTCGGATCGGGGATGGCGCTGCTCGACTCGACCGTCGTCAACGTGGCGCTGCCGCACATCGGCGCCGACCTCGGCGCGGACCTCGCGGTGCTCCAGTGGACCGTCAACGCGTACATGCTGACGCTGGCCGGGCTGATCCTGCTGGGCGGCTCGCTCGGCGACCGGTACGGGCGGCGGCGGGTCTTCGTCGTGGGCGTCGTCTGGTTCGCCGTGGCGTCGCTGCTGTGCGGGCTCGCCCCGAACGCCGGCGTCCTCATCGCCGCCCGCGCCCTCCAGGGCGTCGGCGGGGCGCTGCTCACCCCGGGGTCGCTGGCGCTGATCCAGGCGAGCTTCCACCCGGACGACCGGGCCCGGGCGGTCGGCCTGTGGTCCGGTTTCGGCGGGGTGGGGGCGGCGGTCGGGCCGTTCGTCGGCGGCTGGCTCGTCGACGGGCCGGGCTGGCGGTGGGTGTTCCTGCTGAACGTGCCGCTCGCCGCGCTGTGCGTGCCGGTCGCGCTGCGGCACGTGCCCGAGTCCCGGGACGAGACCGCGCACGGCCGCTTCGACGTGCTGGGGGCGGTGCTCGGCGCGGCGGCGCTCGGTCTCGTCACGTACGCGCTGATCGACGGCGTGTGGTGGCCGGCGGTGGCGGGGGCGGTCGCCGGGGTGGCGTTCGTGGCGGTGGAGCGGCGGCGGGGCGAGGCCGCGATGGTGCCGCCGGCGATCTTCCGGTCCCGGCTCTTCACCGCCGTGAACCTGGTGACGCTCTGCGTGTACGCGGCGTTCGGCGGCTTCTTCTTCCTCGCCGTGATCCAGCTCCAGGTGGTCTCCGGCTACTCGGCGCTCGCCGCCGGCACGGCGCTGCTGCCCACCACCGTCCTCATGCTGCTGCTCTCGGCGCGGGCCGGCGAGCTGGGCGACCGGATCGGGCCGCGCGTCCCGCTGACCGTGGGGCCGCTGCTGTGCGCCGCCGGGATGCTGCTGATGACGCGGGCCGGCGCGGACGCCTCGTACGTACGGGACGTGCTGCCGGCCCTGCTCGTGCTGGGGCTGGGGATGACGGCCCTGGTGGCGCCGCTGACCGCGACCGTGCTCGCCTCGGTGGAGGTCTCCCGGGCCGGCCTGGCGAGCGGGGTGAACAACGCGGCGGCCCGGGCCGCCGGGCTCGTCGCGGTGGCGGCACTGCCGCTGCTGACGGGCATGGGGCCGGAGGCGTACCGGTCGGCGGCCGAGTTCGACGCGACCTTCGACCGGGCGATGCCGATCTGCGCCGGGGTGCTGGTGGCGGGCGCGGTGCTCGCCTGGACCACCATGCGGACCCCGGCCGCGCCGGGCTGCCACCCCGAGTGCCGCACCCACTGCGGGGTGTCGGCCCCACCGCTCGACCCGGGCGGCACCGGGACGCGCTGACGGCCGCGCGGGTGCGGCAGACTGGGGGGATGGCTATCCATGAGAACTTGTTGGGTGGGCCGGCGCCCACCCTGCTGCCCGACGAGCCCGAGCCGCGCGAGCTGCTGGCGCAGGGCACCGCTCCGGCGGACGTGGCCGCGAAGTACCCGACCTCGTCGCTGGCGTGGGCGCAGCTCGCCGACGACGCGTTCGAGGCGGGGCGCGTGGTGGAGTCGTACGCCTACGCCCGGACCGGCTACCACCGGGCGCTGGACGCGCTGCGGCGCAACGGCTGGAAGGGCCACGGCCCGGTGCCGTGGGAGCACGAGCCGAACCGTGGTTTCCTGCGGGCGCTGCACGCGCTGGCGCGGGCGGCCGGGGAGATCGGTGAGCAGGCCGAGTACGAGCGCTGCACGACCTTCCTGCGCGACTCGTCGGAGACCGCGGCCGACACCCTCGGCTGACCGGATCCGGGACCGGATCCCCCGGCCGGTACGATCCCCGGACCGGCCTGAAGCAGGGGGGGAGACTGTCGTGGGCAAGCGGGGGGCGCCGGCCAGGCGCCGGCAGAACCGACATACCGGGAGGAGCCGCCGCGGAGGGACGCGTGTCACACGCCGCGGGCGGCTCGTCCTGTCGACGCTCGTCCTGATGGGCGTCTCGCTCGGCGCGGGCGTCGCGCTCGCGCACTTCGGGAGCGAGGGGGAGCGGACCGACGCGCTGGGTCCCCCGGCGGCCGGGGCGCCGGCGACGGCCTCCCCGCCCCCGGCCCGTACGGACCCGCCGAAGCCCACGGCGAAGCCCACCGTCAAGCCCACGGCGAAGGCGAAGGCCACGGTGAGGCCGACGCCGACGGCGACCGTGAAGCGGTCCGTGACCGTCCCGCGGTCCGGCCGGGGCACCTTCACCACCGCGTCCGCCTCCGGCACGGTCACCGGGGACAGCGGCACGCTGCGCCGGTACCGGGTGCAGGTCGAGCAGGGCGTCGACCTGTCGGCCCGGGAGACCGCCGCCGAGATCGAGCGGATCCTGGCCCATCCGCGGAGCTGGGCCGCGCACGGCCGGGGGCGTTTCCAGCTGGTCGAGTCGGACGCCGACTTCGTCATCCGGATCGCCACCCCCGACACGGCCGACGCGCTCTGCGCCCGGCAGGGCCTCGACACCCACGGCGAGCTGAACTGCGAGACCACCGAGGGGGTCGTGGTGAACCTCAAGCGGTGGATGCTGGGCTCGCCGACCTTCGCGGGCAGCCCGCAGGAGTACCGGCACCTGATCATCAACCACGAGGTCGGGCACGAGATCGGCATCCGGCAGCACATGGGCTGCGGCGGCCCCGGGAAGCTCGCGCCCGCGATGATGCAGCAGATCAAGGGCCTCAACGGCTGCCGTTCGAACGCGTTTCCGTATGACGAAGACGGGGTCTACATCACCGGTCCGATCGTGTCATGATGCGCTTGGGACGGCGGGCGACGCAGCACGCCTCCTGAGGGGACCGGGGCTCCCGTGCCGCCCGCCGCGCACAGCGGACGGACGCACGGTCGAGCGGACCGCTACCCGGTAGTCCGTCACGAGGAGACAGCGATGTCACTCTTCCCGGGTTCTCCGGATTCCACCGCGGCCGACCAGGCGTCCGAGGCGACGCCCAACCTCGACTTCGCGGGCACCACACCCTACGAGGACTACGTCCAGGCGGACGTCCTCACCCACCTCCAGCACCTCCGCTCCGACGACCCCGGCGAGATGGTCTTCCTCGTCACCACCCAGGTCATGGAGCTGTGGTTCACCGTCATCGTCCACGAGTGGGAGACCGCCAGCCGCGCGCTGCGCGAGGACCGGCTGCCGGTCGCCGTCGACGCGCTGAAGCGGTCGGTGCGCGAGCTGGAGGCGCTCAACCACTCCTGGCGCCCGCTCGCCCAGCTCACCCCCGCCCAGTTCAACTCCTACCGCGGCGCCCTCGGCGAGGGCTCCGGCTTCCAGTCGGCGATGTACCGCCGCATGGAGTTCCTGCTCGGCGAGAAGTCCGCGTCCATGCTCGTCCCGCACCGGGGCGCGCCCCGCGTCCACGCCGAGCTGGAGAAGGCGCTGCACGAGCCCAGCCTGTACGACGAGGTGCTGGGCTTCCTCGCCCGCCGCGGCCTGCCCGTCCAGCCGTCCGTCCTCTCCCGCGACCTCACCCGCAGGTACGAGCCGTCGCCGCAGGTCGAGGCCGTGTGGGCGGAGCTGTACGCGGCCCCCGAGGAGCACGCGGAGCTGGTCCGCCTCGGCGAGGCGCTGAGCGACGTCGCCGAACTGGTCTGGCGCTGGCGCAACGACCACCTGGTGGCGACCCGCCGCGCGATGGGCGCCAAGACCGGCACCGGCGGCTCCGCCGGCGTCGCCTGGCTGGAGAAGCGCGCGCAGAAGAACGTGTTCCCCGAGCTCTGGACGGCCCGCAGCCATGTCTGACCTGTACGAGCGAGCCCGAGAGCTCGACGCCGCCGACCCGCTCGCCGGCCACCGCGCCAAGTTCGCCCTCGACGACGCGACCGTCTACCTGGACGGCAACTCGCTCGGCGCGCTCCCCGCCCACGTCCCCGCCCGGATGGCCGACGTCATCGGCCGCGAGTGGGGCGAGCTGCGGATCCGCTCCTGGGACGAGTCCGGCTGGTGGACCGCGCCCGAGCGGATCGGCGACCGGATCGCGCCGCTCGTCGGCGCCGCCGCCGGACAGATCGTGGCCGGCGACTCGACCAGCGTGAACGTCTTCAAGGCGGTCGTCGCCGCGGCCCGGCTCTCCGGGGAGGGACGCGACGAGATCCTGGTGGACGCGTCGACCTTTCCCACGGACGGGTACATCGCCGAGTCCGCGGCGCGGATGACCGGTCACCGGATCGTGGCCCTCGACCCCGCCGACATCCCCGCCGCCGCGAACGGCCGGACGGCCCTCGCGCTCGTCAACCACGTCGACTACCGCACCGGCCGCCTCCACGACCTGCCGGGCACCACCGCCGCCCTCCACGCGGCGGGCGCCCTGGCCGTGTGGGACCTGTGCCACAGCGCCGGCGCGCTGCCCGTCGGCCTCGACGCGCACGGCGTCGACCTCGCGGTCGGCTGCACGTACAAGTACCTCAACGGCGGCCCCGGTTCGCCCGCCTACCTGTACGTCGCCGCACGCCACCAGGACCGCTTCGACTCGCCGCTGCCCGGCTGGACCTCGCACGCCGACCCCTTCGGCATGACCCCCGGCTACCGGGCCGCCGACGGCGCCGTCCGGGGCCGCGTCGGCACCCCGGACATCCTGTCCATGCTGGCCCTGGAGGCGGCGCTGGACGTGTGGGACGGGGTGGCGGTCGAGGACGTCCGCGCCAAGTCCCTCGCCCTCACGGACTTCTTCCTGGAGTGCGTGCGGGCGTACGTCCCGGAGGGCCGGGTCACCCCCGTCACCCCCGAGCGGCACGCCGAGCGCGGCAGCCAGGTCGCGCTGGCCTGCGCCGACGCGCCCGCCGTCATGCCCGAGCTGATCGCGCGCGGCGTGGTCGGCGACCTGCGCCGGCCGGACGTCCTCCGCTTCGGCTTCACCCCGCTGTACGTCGGCTTCGCCGACACCGAGCGCGCGGCCCGGATCCTCGCCGACGTGCTCGCCGAGCGGCCGGGCGACTGATTCTCGGCTGATCACCGACTGACCCTCGGCGCAACGCCGGTGACCGGTCGTCAGGTCGGATCTTCACCTGATCTGCGGGGCCCGGACCCTGATACGGTCCCCGCAGGTCAGGCCGACACGGCCCCGTCACCGAGAGGTTGGAACCCCCCATGCCGGACCCCGCCGCGCGCGACGCCGCCGAAGAGGCATCGGCCTTCTCGCACCCGGCCGTCCCGCCCGACGCCACCGCCGCGTACGGCGAACACCCCGACCAGCTGGTCGACTTCTACGCCCCCCGCACCGGCGCCGGCCGCGCCCCGCTCGTCGTCGTCCTGCACGGCGGCGCCTGGCGCGCCCCCTACGACCGCCGGCACGTCAGCCCCTTCGCGGACTTCCTCGCCCGCCGCGGCTTCGCCGTCGCCAGCGTCGAGTACCGGCGCGGCCCCGGCCTGCCCCACCAGGGCGGCGCGGCCCCCGTCGCCGGCCGCTGGCCGGAGACCTTCGACGACGTGGCCGCCGCCCTCGACGCGCTGCCGGACCTCGCCGCCGGCCACCTGCCCGCCGCCGACCCGCACCGCACCGTCCTCACGGGCCACTCGGCCGGCGGCCACCTCGCGCTGTGGGCCGCCGCCCGGCACGTCCTCCCGGCCGGCTCCCCCTGGCGGCTGCCCGAACCGCCCGCGCTGCGCGGCGTCGTCGCCCTCGCCCCCATCGGGCACTTCGCGCGCGCCCGCGAGCTGGACGTCTGCGGCGGCGCCGTCACCCAGCTGCTCGGCGGCGAGACGGCGTACGGCGAGCGGGCCGCCGCCACCGACCCGGCGCGGCTGCTGCCCACCGGCATCGCCACCGCCCTCGTCCAGGGCCGGGAGGACGTCGTCGTCCCCGCCGACGTCGCCGACGCCTTCGTGGAGGCGGCGGCCAAGGCCGGCGAGACGGTCGGCCTGACGCTGCTGGAGGACGTCGGCCACTTCCCGCTGATCGACCCGGCGGCGGACGCCTGCGTGGTCGTCGCGGAGGAGATCGCGCAGCTCGCGTTCTGAGCCCGCCGGGACCGCAGGGACCGCCGGGACCCGCGTAGTACTCAAGGGGGACGCCCCGGGATCCGCATCCAGCGGGACGCGGGCGTCCCGGGGCCTTCCGTACCGTGGACGGCGTGAACCCGACACAGACCTCCGACCCGGGCAGCCGCAGCCCCGAGCTCCGCATGACGCTGGACGCGCTCGGCGGTCTGCGCGACGACCTCGCCGGCGACGCCCTCGGCTACCGCCCGCTGCCCCGCCTCGCCCCGGACAGCCCCGTCCTGCGCTTCCTGCCCCGGCGGCTGCGCCCGCACGCCGGGCTGCTGCCGCACGCGGCCGTCGGCTTCCTCGCCGCGGTGACCTTCCTCCTCGGCTTCGACAACATCCACGGCAGCGTCGGCCCGGTCGCCTTCGTCGCCTGCGTGCTGCCGACGGCCGCCGTCCTCCTCACCCTGCTGCGCACCGCGCCCGCCTTCTGGCTGTCGATCGGCTCGACGCCCTTCGTCGCCTACCTGACCGGGTACGACGGCTGGCCCTGGGCGCCGAACTCGTTCGCCGCCCACCTCTTCGTCCTGGTGATCGTCGCCCTGCGGACCGGGCCCCGGACCGCCGCCTGGATGTGGCTCATCACCGCCGCGTACGCCACCTTCACCTCCTTCTTCCTGGCCATGAGCAGCGGATACGGCTCCAACGGCGCCGAGATGCTGTTCTTCTCCGCCCTCTTCCTGCTGGCCGTGGCGACCTTCCAGATCCGCCGCCAGGCCGCGCGCGAGGTCACCGCCCAGCAGACCGTCACCGCCGTCGAGCGGTCCAAGCGGACCCTCCTCGAAGAGCGGACCACCATCGCCCGCGAACTCCACGACGTCGTCGCCCACCACATGTCGGTGGTCGCCATCCAGGCCGAGGCCGCGCCCTACCGGGTGGAGAACCCGCCGCCGGAGCTGGAGCAGGCGTTCCGCACCATCAGGGAGAACGCGGTCGCCGCCCTCACCGAGCTGCGCCGGATCCTCGGCGTCGTCCGCGCCGAGGACTACGAGGCCCCCGACGCCCCCCAGCCGACCCTCGCCGACCTCGACGGGCTCGTCGCCAACGTCCGCGAGGCCGGGCTCGACGTGACCATGACGGTGACCGGCGCGGTCCGCGAGCTGCCGCAGGGCGTGGAGCTGTCCGCGTACCGGATCGTCCAGGAGGCGCTGTCGAACGTGCTGCGGCACGCGCCCGGCGCGCCCGCGAAGGTCGAGGTCAGCCACGTCCTCGGCGGCCTCGGCCTGCGGATCGCCAACGGCCCGGCGCGCGGCCTGGTGAAGCCGTCGCCCGGCGCCGGCCACGGCCTCACCGGCATGCGGGAGCGGGTCGCCATGCTCGGCGGCGAGATGACCGACGGGCCGGCCGAGGACGGCGGGTACGAGGTCGCCGTGTTCGTCCCCGTGCAGCGGGAGGTCCCGGCCCAGCGGGAAGGGGACGCGCCGTGATCCGGGTGCTGATCGTCGACGACCAGGCCATGGTCCGCGAGGGCTTCTCCGTGCTGCTCGGCGCGATGCCCGACATCGAGGTCGTCGGCGAGGCCGTCAACGGCCGGGAGGCGGTCGCGCAGGTCGCGGCCCTCCGTCCGGACGTCGTCCTCATGGACATCCGGATGCCGGAGCTGAACGGCATCGACGCCACCCGGGAGATCGTCGCCGCCGACGCGGACGCCAAGGTGCTCGTGCTGACCACCTTCGACCTCGACGAGTACGTGTACCAGGCGCTGCGCGCCGGCGCGTCCGGCTTCCTGCTCAAGGACGCCTCCGCGCGGCAGCTCGCCGAGGGCGTCCGGGTCGTTGCGGCCGGCGAGGCGCTGCTCGCGCCGACCGTGACGAAGCGGCTCATCACCGAGTTCGCGCGGGCCGCCGACACCGCGCCGAAGGCGCCCGCCGTCGCGCAGATCGGCGAACTCACCGAGCGGGAGACGGAGGTCCTGGTGCTCATCGCGCAGGGCCTGTCCAACCAGGAGATCGCCGCGCACCTCGTCGTCGCCGAGTCGACGATCAAGACGCACGTCAGCCGGATCCTGGTGAAGCTGGGCCTGCGCGACCGGACACAGGCGGCGGTCTTCGCGTACGAGGCGCGGCTGGTGCAGGTCGGGCGGTAGCGTCCCGGGCATGGACGCCATGGACGCCGTCGCCGCCTTCGACCCCTGGTCCCCGGAGTTCGTCGCCGACCCGTACCCCGCGTACGCCGCGCTGCGGGAGGGCGGCCGGGCGCACTGGTACGGGCCGACCCGCCAGTGGCTGGTCCCGCACCACGCCGACGTGTCGGCGCTGCTGCGGGACCGGCGGCTGGGGCGCGCGTACACCCACCGCTTCGGCCACGAGGAGTTCGGCCGGCCGGCGCCCGACCCGCGGCACGAGCCCTTCCACACCCTCAACGACCACGGGCTGCTCGACCTGGAGGGCGCCGACCACACCCGGATCCGGCGGCTGGTGTCGAAGGCGTTCACCCCGCGGACGGTGGAGCGGCTGGCCCCGACGGTACGGGAGCTGGCCGCCGGCCTGGTCGGGGAGCTGGTCGCGGCGGGCGGCGGCGACCTCCAGGCGGCGGTCGCCGAACCCCTGCCGGTCGCGGTGATCGCCGCGATGCTCGGCGTCCCGGAGGAGGACGAGGAGCGGGCGATGCTGCGGCCGTGGTCGGCGGCGATCTGCGGGATGTTCGAGCCGAACCCGTCGGAGGAGACGGCCCGGCGGGCGGTCCGCGCGTCCGTGGAGTTCTCGGACTACCTGCGGGAGCTGATCGCGCGCCGCCGGTCGGACCCGGGCGACGACCTGATCTCGGCGCTGATCGGGGTCGGGGAGCTGACCGAGCAGGAGATGATCTCCACCTGTGTGCTGCTGCTGAACGCCGGCCACGAGGCGACGGTGAACACCGCGACCGGCGGGGTGTGGACGCTGCTGCGGCACGGGAAGTGGGCCCCGTTCCCGGATCCCGAAAAGTTGTCCACAGCTGTGGATGAACTGCTCCGCCACGACACACCGCTCCAGATGTTCGAGCGCTGGGTCCTCGACGACATCGAGCTCGGCGGGACCGTCATCCCGCGCGGCGCGGAGGTCGCGCTCCTCTTCGGCTCCGCCAACCGCGACCCGGCCGCCTTCGGCCCCACCGCCGACGCCCTCGACCTCACCCGCGCCCCCAACCCCCACCTCAGCTTCGGCGCCGGCGTCCACTACTGCCTCGGCGCCCCGCTGGCCCGCCTCGAACTCGGCGCGATCCTGGCCGAGTTGCTGCGGCAGGCGCCGGGTCTGCGGCTCGCCGCGGACCCCGTCCGGAGACCCGGCTACGTGATCCGCGGCTTCGAGGCGCTGCTCGTGGAGGTCTGAGCCGGTCAGACCCGGAGGTCGCGCCGGCGCAGCGCCACCAGCCCGGCCGCCGTCAGCACCGCCGCCAGGCCCGTCAGCAGGAGCGGCGGCAGCCACGCGGGATCGCCGCCCGGCAGCTTCGGCAGGTGTGCGTACGGGGACACGTCCAGGACCGCCCGGGGCAGGTCCAGCGCCGGGCCCACCCAGCCGAGCGCCAGGCACAGCCCCGCCGCGCCCCAGCCGGCCCCCGCTGCCGCGGGCACGGCGCCCCACAGCAGGACCGCCACCGCGGCGAGCGTCCAGACGGCCGGGAGCTGGGCGAGCGCGGCGCCCAGCAGCGGGCCGAGGTCCCGCCCGTACGACAGGCCCAGGCCGAGGCCGCCCAGGGCGAGGACCAGCGCGGGGCCCGTGAAGGCGGGCACGAGGTGGCCGGCCGCCCAGCGCAGCCGCCCCAGGGAGCCCGCGAGGAGCGGTTCGGCGCGCCCGGAGGTCTCCTCGGTGTGGGCCCGCAGCACCGCGCCGACCGCGTACAGCCCGGCGAGCATCCCCAGCAGCGAGACCATCGTGGCGAGGAAGGCGTCGGTGAGCGCGGTCTGCCCGCCCATCCGCGCGAAGATCTCGCGCGTCCTCTCGTTGTCGCCGACCAGCTCCGCCGCCCCCTCGGCCATGCCGCCGAAGACGAGCCCGCCGAGGAGGAAGCCGAGCCCCCAGCCGAGCAGCGCGCCGCGCTGGAGCCGCAGGGCCAGCGCCCCGGCGGAGCCGAGCCGGCCGGTCGCGGGGCCGGGCCGGGTGGCGAGGAAGGAGGCGCCGACGTCCCGGCGGGCGGCGAGCCCGTACGCGAGGGCCGTCTGGGCCAGCACCACGGCGGCGACCAGCAGCGGGACCCACCAGCGTTCGCCGCCGTAGGCGCGGATGTTCTCGGCCCAGCCGAGCGGGGAGAGCCAGGTGAGGACGGAGTCCCCGGAGGCGTCACCGGAGTCGCCCGCCGCACGGAGCGCGAACGCCAGGCCGAGGGCGCCGCCGGCGAGGCCCTTGGCGAGCCGGGCGCTCTCGGTGAGCTGCGCGGCGAGCGCGGCGGCGGTCGCGAAGACCATGCCGGTGCCGCCGACGGCGAGACCGAGCGCGACCGCCCCGGCGAGGCCCTGCCCGGCCAGTCCGGCGACGACGAGGAGCGCGGCGGCGGCGTTGAGGGCGAGCGCGGCGAGCAGCGCGGCGGTGAGCGGCGCGCGGCGGCCGACCGCGCCGGCCGAGAGCAGTTCCTGGCGGCCCGTCTCCTCCTCCTCTCGGGTGTGCCGGACGACGGTGACCAGCGAGGCGACGGCGGCGAGGACGGCGGCGAAGGTGCCGAAGCGCCAGGCGACGAGCCCGCCGAGCGAGTCGGCGAAGACCGGCCCGTAGAGGGAGCGCATCGAGCCGTTGGCGGTCATGGAGGCGGCGAGTTCGGCGCGGGCGGCGGCCGTGTCGTACAGCCCGCCGAGGGAGCCGGGGCCGATGGCGACGAGGCCGCCGGCGACCAGGGCCCACAGGGGGAGGGCCAGGCGGTCGCGGCGGAGCGCGAGCCGGGTGAGGGTGCCGGTGCCGGCGAGCGCGGTCACGAGGCCGCCTCCGCGTCCGCGCCGGCGGCGTCGTCGGAGTAGTGGCGGAGGAACAGCTCCTCCAGCGTGGGCGGGGTGCTGGTGAGGGAGCGGACGCCGGCGGCGAGCAGGGCGGCGAGGACCGGGTCGAGCTTGTCGGTGTCGACCTGGAGGCGGACCCTGCGGCCCTCGGCGCGCAGGTCGTGCACGCCGGCGAGACGGTCCAGGCCGTCGGGGACGGCGGCG
Source organism: Streptomyces sp. NPDC057854 (assembly GCF_042797055.1). Lineage (NCBI taxonomy): Bacteria > Bacillati > Actinomycetota > Actinomycetes > Kitasatosporales > Streptomycetaceae > Streptomyces > Streptomyces sp. NPDC057854. The sequence goes on along the minus strand of NZ_JBHVMF010000015.1, from coordinate 179,262 downwards.
AGTTCGGCGGTGACACTGGTGCGGGTGAGGTGGCGCAGCTCGGCGAGCGAGCCGGACTCGACGGTGCGGCCCCTGCGGACGATGGAGACCCGGTCGCAGAGGGTCTCGACCTCGCTGAGGATGTGGCTGGAGAGCAGCACGGTGCGGCCCCGGTCGCGGGCCTCGCGGACGCAGTCCTGGAAGACCTCCTCCATCAGCGGGTCGAGGCCGCTGGTGGGCTCGTCGAGGAGGAGGAGTTCGGCGTCGGAGGCGAAGGCGGCGACGAGGGCGACCTTCTGCCGGTTGCCCTTGGAGTAGGTGCGGCCCTTCTTGGTGGGGTCGAGCTCGAAGCGCTCGACGAGCTCCGCGCGGCGGGCCGGGTCGAGGCCGCCGCCGCGCAGCCGCCCGTACAGGTCGATCACCTCGCCGCCGGAGAGGTTGCGCCAGAGGGTGACGTCGCCGGGGACGTACGCGAGGCGCCGGTGCAGGGCGACGGCATCGGTCCACGGGTCGCCGCCGAGCAGCCGGACGGTCCCGGAGTCGGCGCGCAGTAGTCCGAGGAGGACGCGGAGCGCGGTGGACTTGCCGGCGCCGTTGGGGCCGAGGAAGCCGTGGACCTCGCCGGTGGCGACGGTGAGGTCGAGTCCGTCGAGGGCGTGGGTGCGGCCGAACGACTTGTGGAGTCCGGTGACGCTGAGGGCGTTCGTCATGCTTCGGAACGTACGCTTCTTTCACAAATTTGTGAAGTTAAGGATCCGTATAAAGTCGGAGGCGAGGGGCGAACGAGGGAGACGATGACGCCATGACCAGCAGCAGCGACCAAGGAAACGGTCAGGGAGGCGATCAGGAGGCCGTGTCCCGGTTCGTGGAGCGCTTCGCCGCCGAGATGACCGAGGCGGGCATGCAGCGCATGGCCTCCCGGGTCTTCGCCGCGCTCCTCGCCTCCGAGACGGCCTCGCTGACCTCGGCGGAACTCGCCGACCAGCTCAGGATCAGCCCCGCCGCCGTCTCCGGCGCCGTCCGCTACCTCACCCACGTCGGCATGGTCGCCCGCGAGCGCGAACCCGGCACCCGGCGCGAGCGGTACGTCCTCCACGACGAGGTCTGGTACGAGACCTTCACCCGCCGCGACCAGATCCTGGTCCGCTGGGAGAAGGTCCTCCGCGACGGCGCCGCCACCCTCGGCCCCGGCAGCACCGCCGGCGCCCGCGCGGCCGAGTCCGCCGACTTCTTCGCCTTCCTCCGGGAGGAACTGGCCTCCATGACCGAGCGCTGGAAGGCCCGCCGGGCCGAGCGGGCCGCTCAGGACTGAGGCCGGGCCTCCACCGCCGGCACCGGCTCGCGCGGCAGCGTCAGGCCCCAGCCGGCCGCGCGGACCGTCCAGGTGCGGCGCCGCACCGGGCCCGTCACCCGCCCGTCGGCGCGGTAGCGGAAGTCCGGGCCGGACACCGTCAGGGTGCCCGCGACCACCCGGCGCGGCGCACCGGCCGGCCCCGCCGGGAGCACGCTCACCTCCGCCGTACCGCCGCCGCCGTCCGCCGGGCGGGCCGTCACCGCCCGCACCGGCGCGTCCACGTCCGCGAGCAGCACCCCGTCCGCCTCCACCCGCAGCCGGTGCACCGGCACCGACGGCACCGGCGGCACGGCCGGCCGGACCAGGGTGCGGACCAGCGACCGGCAGGTCCCCCAGACGGACGGCGCGCTGCCGGCGGCGGGCGCGGGCAGCGCGGGCAGCCGCAGATCGCCCAGCACCACCCCGTCGCTGTCGTCCACCAGCAGGTCCAGGCTCCGCACCGCACCGTCCAGCACCGTCCGGGCCGCCGTCACCGCCGAGCGCGGCACGCCGAGCCCGTACGCGACCTCCAGCGCGTCCGGCGGACCGATCGGGACCAGCGCGAGCGGCGCCCGGTCCCGGTGCAGCAGGGCCACCGCGCGCAGCAGCGCCCGGTCGTCGCCGAGCACCACGGGGCGGCGGGAGCCGCGCCGGGACAGGGCACGGGAGAATTCCTCGGGGGAGTCCGGCAGGCAGATCTTCGCTTCCGCGCCCGCGGACAGGACATCCTTCGCGATCCGTACGGACTCGCCGTCACTTCGGCGGGCGACCGGGTCGACGATGACCAGCAGCTGGTCGTGATCCGACACCTCGGTCCTTCCTCGGGTAGTCTCTTTGTGCAAGAGCCCCTTGCGCTATTGCGCCAGGGGCTTCGTCTATTCCGGGGCACACCGGTGAGGCGGCGTAGGCCCCCTGACCTTGGAATGCCCCCTCCGGAAGGGGTGTACGCCTGTGCCCGCACTTGTGCTGCTCGGTGCTCAGTGGGGTGACGAGGGCAAGGGAAAGGCCACCGACCTGCTCGGCGGCTCCGTGGACTACGTGGTGCGTTACCAGGGCGGCAACAACGCCGGCCACACGGTCGTCGTCGGCGACCAGAAGTACGCGCTCCACCTCCTCCCCTCCGGAATCCTCTCGCCGGGGTGCACCCCGGTCATCGGCAACGGCGTCGTCGTCGACCCCGCGGTCCTGCTCTCCGAGCTGAGCGGGCTGAACGAGCGCGGCGTCGACACGTCCAAGCTGCTCATCAGCGGCAACGCGCACCTGATCACCCCGTACAACGTCACCCTCGACAAGGTGACGGAACGGTTCCTCGGCAAGCGCAAGATCGGCACCACCGGCCGCGGCATCGGCCCCACCTACGCCGACAAGATCAACCGCGTCGGCATCCGGGTCCAGGACCTGTACGACGAGTCGATCCTCACCCAGAAGGTCGAAGCGGCCCTGGAGCAGAAGAACCAGCTCCTCGCCAAGGTCTTCAACCGCCGCGCGATCGAGTCCGGCCGGATCGTCGAGGAGATGCTCCAGTACGCCGACCAGATCAAGCCGTACGTCGCCGACACCACCCTGATCCTCAACAACGCCATCGACGAGGGCAAGGTCGTCCTCTTCGAGGGCGGCCAGGGCACCCTCCTGGACGTGGACCACGGCACGTACCCCTTCGTCACCTCCTCGAACCCGACCGCCGGCGGTGCCTGCACCGGCGCCGGCGTCGGCCCGACGAAGATCAACCGGGTCATCGGCATCCTCAAGGCGTACACCACCCGCGTCGGCGCCGGCCCGTTCCCGACCGAGCTGTTCGACGAGGACGGCGAGGCGCTGCGCCGCATCGGCGGCGAGCGCGGCGTCACCACCGGCCGCGACCGCCGCTGCGGCTGGTTCGACGCGGTCATCGCCCGCTACGCCACCCGCGTCAACGGCCTGACCGACTTCTTCCTCACCAAGCTGGACGTGCTGACCGGCTGGGAGCAGATCCCGGTCTGCGTCGCGTACGAGATCGACGGCAAGCGCGTCGAGGAGCTGCCCTACTCGCAGACCGACTTCCACCACGCGAAGCCGATCTACGAGACCCTGCCCGGCTGGTCGGAGGACATCACGAAGGCCAAGACCTTCGCGGACCTCCCGAAGAACGCGCAGAACTACGTGAAGGCGCTGGAGGAGATGTCCGGCGCCCCGATCTCCGCCATCGGCGTCGGCCCCGGCCGCACCGAGACCATCGAGATCAACTCCTTCCTGTAAGGACCCGCACGGCCGGAGGGCCCGCACCCCCCGGGGGTGCGGGCCCTCGGCGCAGGGGTGCGGGCCCTCCGCGTTCTCGCTCAGGCGTCCAGCTTCGTGTCCCGGCCGACCTTGTCCCAGGCGGTCAGGTCCGCGCGGACCTGGTCCAGGTGGGCGTGGATGGTGTCGATCGCGTCGTCGCCCAGCGCGAGCCGCAGCGGGGTCTCGTCGGCGTCCAGGGCCGCCAGCACCGCGCGGGCCGCCTTCGCCGGGTCGCCCGCCTGGCCGCCGTCGCCGGTCTCGACGTACGCGCGGGTGGCACCGACGGTCTCGGCGTAGTCGGCGATCCCGTCGCCGCTCAGGCTGCGGTTGCCGAAGAGGCTGGTGCGGAAGGCGCCCGGCTCCACGATGAGGACGTCGATGCCGAGCGGACGGACCTCGGCGGCCAGCGCCTCGGACATGCCCTCCAGGGCGAACTTCGTCGCGCTGTACGCGCCGAACCCGGCCATCGACATCTGCCCGCCGACGCTGCTGAGCTGCACGATCGCCCCCGAGCGGCGGGCCCGCATGTGCGGCAGGACGGCACGGGTCAGGGCCGCCGGCCCGAAGACGTGCACGTCGAAGAGCGAGCGCAGCTCCTCGTCGGAGGTCTCCTCGACCGAGCCGACGTGGGTGCGGCCCGCGTTGTTGACCAGGACGTCGATCCGGCCGTGCCGCTCCACGACCCCCGCCACGACCCGCTCGACCGCCGCCGCGTCCGTCACGTCCAGGGCGACCGGGTCGACCTGGTCCGGGTGGGCGGCGACCAGGTCGTCCAGGGTCTCCGTGCGGCGCGCGGCGGCGACGACCACGTCCCCGGCGGCGACCGCCGCCTCCGTGAACGCCCGCCCGAAACCGCTGTTGGCACCCGTGACCAGCCAGACCCTGCTCATCGCCGCTTCTCCCCTCGGTCATGTCCTCCGTGTGACAACAAGCCTGCCCGGCAGGAGAGTTGGGCGTCCAAGATCTGTCGTGATAGCCAGGAGGCATGACCGAGAAGGATGTCCACGGCCGCGACCTCAGGTACTTCCTCGCCGTCGCCGAGGAACTGCACTTCACCCGGGCCGCCGAGCGCCTCTACGTGTCCCAGCCCGCGCTCAGCAAGCAGATACGGGCGCTGGAGCGGCAGCTCGGGGCGCCGCTCTTCGACCGCGACCGCCACGGCGTCGCCCTCACCCCGGTCGGCGAGGCCCTGCTGCCCCACGCCCGCACCGTGCTCGCCGCCTGGGAGGAGGCCGCCGGGGCCGTGCGCCGCGCCCGGGAGGCCGCGGACGGCACCCTCACCGTCGGGATGAGCACCAGCCCCAGCCGCGACGGCCTCCTGCCGGCGATCCGCTCCCGCTTCACCGGGACCCACCCGGCGGCCCGGCTCCGGCTGCGGCAGGTCGGCTGGGAGGACCCCACGGCCGGTCTCGCCGACGGCGGCAGCGACCTCGCGTTCGTCTGGCTGCCGCTGCCCGGCGCCGCACGCTTCCGCTGGGTCGTCGTCGCCACCGAACCCCGGCTCGTCGCCCTGCCCGCCGGGCACCGGCTGGCCGCCCGCGACGTCCTGGACTTCGCCGAACTCCTCGACGAACCGTTCCTCGCCCTGCCCGACACCGGCCCCGAACTGCGCGACTACTGGCTGGCCACCGACTGCCGGGACGGCCGGCCGCCGGTGATCGGCGGGGTGATCGCCAGCGCCGACGAGACGTACGAGGCGCTGGTCGACGGCCTCGGGATCTGCCTCGTCGCCACCGGAAACACGCCCCTGATCGCCCGCGACGGCGTCGTCACCCGCCCGGTCCGCGGGGTGCCGCCCAGCAGCTTCGCCCTCGCCTGGCGCGCCGGCGACACCCGCGCCCTCGTCCGCGACTACGCCCGCGCCGCCGCGGCCGTCGTCCGCTCCACCCGGAGGCCCGCCCCTCAGTCGAGCCGGTGATACTCGCCCGGCTCCGTGTCCGCCATCGGGTAGACCTGAAGGATCTCCTCGCCCTTGTACGTCGTCAGGACCATGTAGCTGCCCAGGTGGTCGCTCACGCACTCGGAGTCCCCGCCGGGCTCCAGGGTCATCGGCCCCAGGACGTACGGGGGCGTCGAGCTCGCCAGGATCGCCGTCCGGGTGCAGTTGACCGAGTCTGCCAGCGTGTTGCCCTCGTCGTCCGTCCGCGGGTAGACGTTCGTCGCGCGGAACACCGTCGCGCCGACCGCCCCCTGGGTGATCGTCACCTCGTCGGTGTAGCGGTCCGCCTCCGGGCCTTCGACCAGCGGCTTCATCCGCCAGCGGCCCAGGTACTTCGCGGGCAGGACCTCCGACCCGGTGCGCGCCTTGTGGAAGGTGGCCTTCGCGGTGCCCGAGGACCACTCCAGGACCTCGGGGGAGCGCAGGGTGAGGGTCTGGTGCGCGGCGGCCAGGCACCGCTGCGGCGGCACGCTGGTCGTCACGTCCGACTCGCCGAGGACCACCTTGTCCTCGTCGGCGGAGACCAGCCGCGAGCGGCCCATGCACAGCCGGTTGTCGCCGACGTGCGTGTAGACGGCGGTCTTCGCGCCCGGCGCACCCTGCACCAGCTCGATCCGGATCGTCTCGCGCGGGATCTCCGGGCTGCCCTGGAGGACGCCCTCCCACGCGCCGAGGAAGACGGCGGGCACCGCCCCGGCGGGCCGTGCGGAGACGGTGCCGGAGCCGGTCGCCCTGCCGTCGCCGCCGGTGCCCGTGCCCGGGCCGCCGAGTGGCCAGAAGGCGTAGCCGATCCCGGCCGCGGCGGCCACCGCGACGGCCGCCAGCGCGGCCGTCAGCACCCGCCGCCGGGTCCGGGGGGCCGGGCGCTCCGGACCCGGCTCCGGGGCGGGGGCGGGGGCGGCCGGGCCGGCCGTCGCGTCGCCGGGACCCGCGCCGCCCCGCGTACGGTCGCCGGCCCGGCCGCCGGACTGTCCGCCGGTCTGTCCGCCGGGCTGTCCGCCGTCCGGGCCGCCCTCCTGTCCGGCCGTGTCCCGGGCGCCCGCCGCGCTCTCCGCCTCCAGGAGCCGCGCCGCGTGCCGGCCGAGCCGGACCAGCACGTCGGCCGGCAGCCACGGGTCGGGGAACGGCAGCGTCCCGGCGATCTCGGCCGCCGTCGGCCGGGCCGCCGGGTCCTTCGCGAGACAGGCCCGGATCAGCCCGGTCAGCTCGGGCGCCACACCGGTCAGGTCCGGCTCGTCGTGCGCGATCCGGAACATCAGCGCGTGCACCCCGCTGTCGGAGGTGCCGAACGGCGAGCGGCCGGTCGCCGCGTACGCGAGGACCGACCCCAGGCAGAAGACGTCGGAGGCGGGGCCGAGCCGTTCGCCGCGCACCTGCTCGGGCGACATGAAGCCGGGGGAGCCGACGACGGCGCCGGTGCTGGTGAGCCCGCCGTCGGTGACGGTGTCCACGGCCCGGGCGATGCCGAAGTCGATGATCCGGGGGCCGTCGACGGTCAGCAGCACGTTGGACGGCTTGAGGTCGCGGTGGACGAGCCCGGCCGCGTGGATGTGGTCGAGGGCCCGGCCGAGCCCGGAGCCGAGCGCCCGGACGGTCGCGGGCGGCAGCGGCCCGTACTCGTCGCCGACGACCGTGCGCAGCGACGGCCCGGGGACGTACCCGATGGCCACCCAGGGGGAGGCGGCGTCGGTGTCCGAGCCGAGGACGGGCGCGGTGCCGGTGCCGCCGACCCGCTCCAGCGCCTCGACCTCGCGGGCGAAGCGGCGCCGGAACTCGTCCTGGGCGGCGAGTTCGGCGTGCACGACCTTCACGGCGACGGTCCGTCCGCCGGCCGAACGCGCGAGGAACACCCGGCCCATGCCGCCGGCCCCGAGCCGGCCGACGATCCGGAACGGGCCGATGCTGACCGGGTCTTCCGCGTTCAATGGCTCCACGTGGCAAGAGGATGCCAGACCCGCGCAGCCCCCGGTCGCGGTCCGGGTCACGGTCCGGTGTCAGCCTTCCCCGCAGATCCGCAGGCCCTTCGGGGTCGCGCACGGCAGGTGTCCGCGGGCGCGCGCGATGTCCTGGCCCCGGCCGCGCGCGAGGTAGGCGAGGAAGCTCGCGGTGAGGGAGTCGCTCGGCGGGTCGCCCCAGGTGTAGGCGTACTCGATCTCCCGGTACGGGTACGGGGAGGCGCCCAGTTCGTCGAGGACCGGGCCGCGGCCGTCGAGGTCGACGCGGTGCACGCCCTTCGCGGCGGCGACGGCGCCGAGTTCGGCGTAGCCGAGGGCGCCGGGGAGGCGGGCGACGGTGGCCAGCACCTGGGCGGTGGAGTCGAGTTCGCAGCGGACGACGCGTGCCTCCGGGTCGTCGACGGTGGCGCAGTCGCGTGAGGAGTTGGCGGGCTCGTTGCGGCCGAGGACCCGGCGCTGGAAGACCTCGCGGGTGCCGGAGTTCGCGTCCCGGCTGACCAGCAGGACGGGCAGGTCGGGGAGGTCCGGGGGGAGGCCGGGGCCGGTGAGCTGGTTCCAGCGGGTGACGTCGCCGCGGTAGAGGGAGCGGATCTGCTCCAGGGTGAGGGAGCGGACCGGGACGGAGTCGTGGGTGACGACGGTGAACAGCGAGACGGCGACCATGTGGGCGCGCAGCTGGGGGTGGCCGCCCGGGCCGGGCCCGTCGGAGAGGGCGACGACGGCGGGGGAGCCCTCGCTCCGGGCGCCGGTCTCGGCGAGGTCGCGGACGCCGGAGGTGGAGCCGTCGGCGTCGACGGTGATCCGGGCGCCGGCGCAGTCCTTCTGATAGGCGGCGGCCACCTCGCGGACGACCGGCGCGAAGGCGGTGGAGCCGGTGACGATGAGGTCACCGCGGGCGCAGCCGATGGGCGGCGGGGCCTGTTCGCGGACGATGAGCGCGGCGAGGGCGACGACGCAGGCGGTGAGGACGACGGTGACGGAGCGGGCGGCGGGGGAGAACCGGCCGGCCTGGTCGTCGGGGGTGGTGGAGCGGTTGCGGCGGATGGAGCCGCCGGCGAGGGTGCCGTGCACCTTGATGTCGCGGTCGGCGACGGGGCCGGAGAGCTGGACGAGGAGCTTGAAGTACTGGCCGGTCTCCAGGGCGACGCGGGGGACGAGGACGGCGTTGCCGCTGCGGCCGAGCCGGGGGGCGCTGTCGAGGTCGTCGCGGACGGCGTGCCGGCCGGGCGGGACGGTGGCGACGACGCCCCGGACGGTCACCGGCGGGGCGCCGAAGGTGATGCGGAGGGCGTGGTCGGGGGCGGTGACGCCGTAGTCGTCGAGGCTGATGTCGAGGTCGCGGTCGTTCTCGATGCGGAGCAGGACGAGGGTGGCGCCGGCGGCGGCGCTGCCCAGCACCTCGCCGTCGTGGAGGGTCATCACGCCGCCGTCCTGGTCGTCGCCCTCCTTGTGCAGCGGGGTGTTCAGCTGCACGCGGTAGCCGAGCCGCTTGCGCTGCGGCTTGAAGCGGTCGATCCAGACGGCGCCGACCGAGACGAGGACGCCGAGGAGGGCGGTGGTGACGGCGACCACGTTCTCGGCGGTTATCCACTCCATGGCCGGGACGGTACGGACGGGTGTGCGAGCGCGGGGGTGGCGTAGCGGCCGGACACGTGGATTTCGCCGCGCGTTCAGCGGGGCCGTCGGGGGCGCCGGGGGACATCGGGGACCTGCTCCGGGGGGCGGCGGGGCGGGGTCGTCCGGGTGGGCGGACAGCGGTTGCCTGGCCCGGAGAGGCGTGGATGTAATGACCGTGAGGGGGCCCTTCCGGAGGAGGAACCCCATGCGTGTCGTCGAAGTGACCGCCTACGGCGGACCCGAGGTCCTGGCCGCGGCCCGCCGGCCCGAGCCGGACCCGGCGGACGCCCCGGGCCGGGTCCGGGTGCGGCTGAAGGCCGCCGGCGTGAACCAGGCGGACCTCAAGATCCGCTCGGGCCGGCTGGCGGCGGCGCTGGGCCCGCTGGCCCCGCCGTTCGTGCTCGGCTACGACTTCGCCGGGGTCCTGGCGGACCCGGCGCCGGGCCTGCCGGAGGGCACCCGCGTGGCCGGTTTCGTGCCCTGGGTGGCGGAGGCGACCGGTGCGGGGACGTACGCGGAGGTCATCCTGGCGGAGCCGGCCTGGCTGGCGCCGGTCCCGGACGAGGTGGACTTCACGGCGGCGGCCTCGCTGCCGCTGTCCGCGCTGACCGCCGCGCAGGCGCTGGACCTGCTGGCGCTGCCGGAGGGCGCGACCCTGCTGGTCACGGGCGCGAGCGGGGTGGTGGGCCGGTACGCGGTGCAGCTGGCGGCGCGGGCCGGGCTCCGGGTGATCGCCCTCGGCAACCCGGGCGACGCGCACGAGCTGCGGGTCCTCGGCGCCGACGGGGTGGTGGACCGCGGGGCTCCGGAGGACGTGATCACCGGGGTGCTGGGCTTCGCGCCGGACCGGGTGGACGGCGTCCTCGACACGGCGCTGATCGCCGATCCGCTGCTGCCCGCGGTGAAGGACGGCGGTGTCTTCGTGTCCGCCTCCGGTGAGCGGATGCCGGTGGCCGAGCGGGGCGTCCGGGTCGACACGGTGGTCGGCCGCCCGGACGCGGCCCGCCTGAAGGAGCTGCTCGAACTCGTCGCCGCGGGCGGCCTGGCGACCCGGGTCGCGGACGTGCTGCCGCTGGAGCAGGCGCCGGAGGCGCACCGGCGCGCGGAGGAGGGCCGCCGGCCGGGCCGGATCGTGCTGATGATCTGACGGCCGGGGAGGGAACGGGAAGGAAAACCGCGCGGTTTCGGACAACCCTGGGGGGCCTTCGCGGGTCGGAAGGGTGACAGCGAAACAACACAGGGGGAATGCGCACATGTCCGCACGACACAGGCCCGGAATCCGAGCGGGCCTCCTCGCCACCGCCGTCGCGGTGGCGACGGCCACCGGCGCGTCCTCGGCGGTCGCCGCCCCGGCCGCCGACCCGGTGGCGCCCGTCTTCAACCTGTACGGCGTCCACCAGCAGACCCGCGACCTGTGGGAGTGGCACCACGACGGGCCCCACCTCACCAGCGACCTGGCCCTCCCGGCCGACCAGTCGGGCCTCGCCGACATCATCACGGTCGACAACACCGGCGACGGCTACGGCGAGGCCAAGTGGACCCTCCACAAGGACGGGCGGCTGGACTTCGCCGGCATGGTCGGCGACTTCTGGCAGTCGACGAAGACCGTGGGCAAGGGCTGGAACATCTACCCCGAGGTCCTGTCGCCCGGAAACCTCGGCGGGGCCGCGGAGGCCGACCTGATCGGCCGCGACACGGCCGGCGTGCTGTGGAGCTACCTGGCCTACCCGGACGGCCGCCTCACCACCCGGATGCGGGTCGGCGGCGGGTGGAACGCGTACGACCAGCTCGCGGGCCAGGGCGACCTGACCGGTGACGGCAGGGCCGACATCGTCGCCCGCGACAAGACCGGCGTCCTGTGGCTCTACAAGGGAACGGGCGACTACAAGGCGCCGTTCGCGAGCCGTACGCGGATCGGCGGCGGGTGGAACGCGTACGACCGGCTGGTGTCGCTCGGCGACGACAACCAGGACGGCAAGGTGGACCTGCTCGCCCGGAAGACGACGGGCGAGGTGGTCAGCTACGCGGGCACCGGCGACGCGGCGAAGCCGTTCAAGGCGCCGGTGCCGTTCATGGGCGCGTACATGAAGAACTTCAACCTCCTGTAGACGGAGGCGACTTCGCGCGCGGGCGGCTCCGACCCGGTTCACCGGGCCGGGGCCGCCCGCCGTTTCCCCGGGCATCCGCGGCGAGTTCTGGTCTAGACCTTGACAGGTACAGACCAGTGCCGGTTCGCTGGCCTTCCCCCCACCGGAAGGACGACAGCGCATGCGACGTCTTCTCGCCCTCCTCGCCGCCCTGTGTACGGCGTTCGGGCTCGCGGTCCTGCTCCCCGCCACCGCCGGCGCGGCCCCCGCCTGCGTCACCGCCTGGAACTCGGGCCAGGTCTACACCGGCGGCATGACCGCCTCGTACAACGGCCGCAACTGGTACGCGAAGTGGTGGACGCAGAACGAGCGCCCCGGCACCAGCGACGTCTGGCGCGACGAGGGCGCCTGCGGCACCGGCGGCGGGGGCGGCACCCCCGACCCCTCCGGATTCGTCGTCACCGAGGCCCAGTTCAACCAGATGTTCCCGAACCGGAACCCCTTCTACACGTACGCCGGTCTGGTCGCCGCCACCAAGAAGTACCCCGCCTTCGCCGGCACCGGCAGCGACACCGTGAAGAAGCAGGAGGCCGCGGCCTTCCTCGCCAACGTCGCCCACGAGACCGGCGGCCTCGTCCACATCGTCGAGCAGAACACCGCCAACTACCCGCACTACTGCGACGCGAAGCAGCCCTACGGCTGCCCCGCCGGCCAGGCCGCCTACTACGGCCGCGGCCCGATCCAGCTCTCCTGGAACTTCAACTACAAGGCCGCCGGCGACGCCCTCGGCCTCGACCTGCTGAACAACCCCTGGCGCGTCGAGCGCGAGCCGGACGTCGCCATGATGACCGGCCTCTGGTACTGGAACACCCAGAACGGCCCCGGCACCATGACCGCCCACAACGCCATGGTCAACGGCGCCGGCTTCGGCCAGACCATCTGGGCCATCAACGGCGCCCTGGAGTGCAACGGCGGCAACCCCGCCCAGGTCCAGAGCCGCGTCACCAAGTACCAGCAGTTCACCCAGATCCTCGGCGTCCCGACGGGCCCGAACCTGTACTGCTAGCGGCCCCGGCGCCCTACGAGCTCGTCCTGACCACCCAGGTCAGGGCGAGCGCGGGCGCGAACGCCCCGGCGAACGCCGGCAGCCGGGCGAACCCGGCCACCTGGAACTCCAGCGCCACCGGCAGCAGCAGCACCACCCCCGCCAGCAGGATCCCGAGGGCCGGCAGGTGCACCACCGGCCGGAAGCGCCGCGCCCGCCGCACCGCGGCCACCCCGATGTACGACTTCAGCATGCCGCCGGCGACGATCGCCCACGGCCACACGAAGAACACGGCCAGCCAGGTCACGGTCGCCCCGTCCAGGCCGACCCGGTCCTGCTCGCTCACCGGCCCGTCCGGCGCCCCCGGCGCGAAGTACACCGCCAGCTCCGTGCCCGGCACGGGCGGCTCCGGCGCCGTGGAGTACCCCTGCACGGTGACCTCGCGGGCCCCGTCCCGGAACGGCACCCGCACCACGACGTCGGTCAGGTAGTACGGGTCGTTGTCCTCGCCCTTCGGCACGTACTCCGGCTTCCCCGCCAGCCGCACCACCGGCACCCGGTGCTCCCCGTACCCCGCCGCCTCCATCCGCTCCTCCCACTGGCCCCGCGCGCTGCTCGGCGTGAAGAGCAGGAGGAGCGCGGTCACGGTGGACACCGGGACCCCGAAGGCGAAGAGGTACGGCAGCACCCTGTTGTCCGGCCGCCTCTTGCGCGGCGGCGCGTCGAGGTGCCCCTTCCCCCGCAGCCGGTACGAGGCCGCCACCCAGCCCGCGGCGCACAGCGCCGACACCCCCGCGAGCGCCACCTCCGGCACCAGCGGCGGATACGCGGACACCTGCGCCAGCGCGCACACCACCGCCGCGACCGCGGCCCCGACCGTCCCCCTCCCGAAGGCCCTGGTGGCGGCACTGCCCCCCGACGTGTCCATGACGCGCAGCTCGTTCCGCCGGTTCAGCCGTTCAGTTCCTCGAACGCGGCCGGGTCGGAGTGGTGGAACAGCCGGTACCAGGCGTCCCGCTTCCCCTCGTACGCGCCGAGCCGGCCGAAGATCTCACGGGCGAAGGCGACCGGCTCGGTCGGCCCGGCGGTGATCAGGTCCCCGTCGGTGACCGCGTCGGCCTCCACGTACCGCTCCCCGCCCGCGTACCCCGTGGCGGCGAGGTAGAAGGACGCGGCGCTGGTGTGCGCCCGGTCGTCGAGCAGGCCCTCCCGGGCGAGCCCGGCGGTGGCGCCGCAGATGGCGGCGACCGGCACCCCGGCGTCCAGGAACGCGCGGGCGGCGGCGGTGAAGGGGGCGAGCTCGTCGCCCTCGTCGTACTTCTCGGCCCCCGGTAGGATCAGCAGCGCGCTGTCCTCGGGCCGCAGGTCGGCCAGGGCGAGGTCGGGGACGATCCGCATCCCGGCGATGGTGGTGACGGGCTTCCCGGCCTCGGCGCCGACGGTCCGCACGGTGAAGCCGTCCCGGGCGAGCCACGCGGTGGCGTGCCCCGTCTCCCAGTCGGCGAGGGTGTCGTACACGGCGAGGTGAACGGTCCTGGAGGTCATGACGGCAGGCTGTCGCGCCCGACCGCGCCCTGTCCACCGGGAATCCGCGGCCGCCGTCCCGCAGAGCACAGTGTCGCGTCCGGCGCGTTCTCGGTGGACAAGATGGTGATGGCCGTCCCACCTGCGGTTCCTTACAGTGCGGAGGCATGACCCCTCATGTCGTACCCGACCCCCAGGCCGGCGCCGCCGTCAAGGCCGCGGACCGCGCGCACGTCTTCCACAGCTGGTCCGCCCAGGGCCTGATCGACCCGCTCGCCGTGGCCGGCGCCGAGGGGTCGTACTTCTGGGACTACGACGGCAACCGCTACCTCGACTTCACCAGCGGCCTCGTCTACACGAACATCGGCTACCAGCACCCCAAGGTGGTCGCCGCGATCCAGGAGCAGGCCGGGAAGCTCGCGACCTTCGCGCCCGCCTTCGCCGTCGACGTCCGCTCCGAGGCCGCGCGCCTCATCGCCGAGCGCACCCCCGGCGACCTGAACAAGATCTTCTTCACCAACGGCGGCGCCGAGGCCGTCGAGAACGCCGTCCGGATGGCCCGGCTGCACACCGGCCGCCACAAGGTGCTCTCCGCCTTCCGCTCGTACCACGGCGCCACCTCCACCGCGATCAACCTCACCGGCGACCCGCGCCGCTGGGCCTCCGACACGGGCTCGGCGGGCGTGGTGCGCTTCTGGGCGCCGTTCCTCTACCGCTCGCCGTTCTACGCCGAGACCGAGCAGCAGGAGTGCGAGCGCGCCCTCGCGCACCTGGAGGACACCATCGCGTTCGAGGGTCCCGGCACCATCGCCGCGATCATCCTGGAGACCGTGCCCGGCACCGCCGGCATCATGGTCCCGCCGCCCGGCTACCTCCCCGGCGTCCGCGCGATCTGCGACAAGTACGGCATCGTCCTCGTCCTCGACGAGGTCATGGCCGGCTTCGGCCGCACCGGGAAGTGGTTCGCCGCCGAGCACTTCGACGTCGTCCCCGACCTGATGACCTTCGCCAAGGGCGTCAACTCCGGCTACGTGCCGCTCGGCGGCGTCGCCCTCAGCGAGGAGATCGCCGCCACCTTCGAGACCCGCCCCTACCCCGGCGGCCTCACCTACTCCGGCCACCCGCTGGCCTGCGCCGCCGCCGTCGCCACCATCCGGGTGATGGAGGAGGAGGGCGTCGTCGAGCACGCCGCCCGCATCGGCGAGACCGTCCTCGGCCCCGGCCTGCGCGAGCTCGCCGAGCGCCACCCGTCCGTCGGCGAGGTCCGCGGCATGGGCGTCTTCTGGGCGCTCGACCTGGTGAAGAACAAGGAGACCCGCGAGCCGCTCGTCCCGTACAACGCGGCCGGCGAGGCCAACGCCCCGATGGCCGCCTTCGGCGCCGCGGCGAAGAAGAACGGCCTGTGGCCCTTCGTCAACATGAACCGCACCCACGCCGTCCCCGCCTGCAACGTCACCGAGGACGAGGTCAAGGAGGGCCTGGCCGCCCTCGACGCGGCCCTCACCGTCGCCGACGAGCACACCGCCTGACCCGGCGGCCCCTGGGGCCCCCTCCCGAGGGACCGGGACTGGACTAGAGTCTTCCGGAACCTCACGGAGGGGGCCCCGCCCGCATGCCCGGTACGTCCGCGAACAGCGCCGTCACCCGCAGCACCCTCAGCCGGCAGATCGCGGACGCGCTCCGTGACGAGGTCCTCGCGGGGCGTCTCCAGCCCGGCCAGGAGTTCACCGTCAAGCAGATCGCGGAGCAGTACGGCGTCTCCGCCACGCCCGTCCGCGAGGCGCTGGTCGAGCTCTGCGCGGCGGGCCTGCTCGACTCCGACCAGCACCGCGGCTTCCGCGTCCACCGCTTCTCCGTGGCCGACTACCGCGCCATGGCCGAGGCCCGGATGCTCGTCGTCGACGGCATCTTCCGCCGCCACGCCCCGTACGCGCGGGCCCCGCTGCCCGAGCCGGACCCCGGCGTCGGCGTGGTCCTGGTGTCGATACGCCGCCGGGGCGAGGCCGCCGCCCGCGCCGCCCGGGCCGGCGACCTGGACGTCCTCATCGGCTACGACCTGCGCTTCTGGCACGAGCTGGGCCGGCTCGTCGCCCGCAACGAGCCCCTGGCCGACTTCCTGCACCGCCTCCGCGTCCAGGCGTGGGCCTTCTCGGTGCCGTACCTGCGGGCCGAGCGCGACCTCCACGGATGGCTGTGGTCCGGGCACGTGGAGCTGATCGACGCCGTCACCCGCGGCGACGCCGAGGCCGCCGTCGGCGTCTTCCGCGCCTACCACGCGCACTCCCTGGAGTGGGCCGACCGCCTGGAGGCCCGGACCGGCCGGTGACCCCCGGGCCGGTTGAGCCGCCCCTTCCCGGGGCAGGCCTCCCTCGGGTGGGCGTCGTCGGTGCCGCCGACTACCCTGGCCCTCCCCGGAACTGACGGAGAGCGAGCCTCCCTTGGCCTGTGACCTGTGGCTGGTCCCCCTCGTCGACGTGCTGTGCCACAGCCCCGACAACCCCTTCGCCGAGGACCTCGCGGCGTACGACGCCGTGCTCAGCGCCTCGGGCCTGCCGACCGTGCCCGTGTACGCGTACATGCCCGGGCTCTCCGGTGACGTCGCCCCGGTCGCGGGCTTCGACTACGAGGCCCTGCACTACCTGCGCCGCGCCTACCTGCTGGCGGTCTGCGGGCTCCCGGTCGAGCCCGTCGGTGAGCTCGGCGGGGACTACGAACAGCTGCTGGAGATGTTCGAGGCGACCGCCCAGCAGTCCCACCTGGTCTGGCACTACGACCACGCCGGCGCCTACGTGCCCGTCGACTTCCCGGTCCCGCTCTCCAGCGACGAACTGCTCGCCGGCGGCGGCCCGCTCGGCTCCTCGTACGGCCTGCTGCGGGAACTGGAGTTCGTCGCCCCGGCGCTCGGCATCGACCCGGCGAACCCGCCGGCCGCCCCGGCCCCGCCCGCCCGGCCCACCGAGCTGGAGGAGCCGGCCGCCCCGGTCCCGTACGACGGCGGACCCTTCGCCCGGGAGCGGCACGTCTGGCTGGGGCTGCACGCGGCGGCCACCCGCAGCCTCGCCCAGGGCTCGATGATCATGCTGAGCTGACGGCGCGACGGCCGGCCCGGAGGCCCTCAGCGGGTCTCCGGGGGCCGCTGCCGCGGCATGTTCGGCCGGGTGCCCGGCGGCAGCGGGAAGCGCCCCGAGGGGTGCGCCGTCTCCGGCCGGGCCGGTACGACCCCGACCGACTGGAGCGCCAGCGGCGCCGGTCCCGAGCGGAACTCGACCATCCAGTCCGCGGTCTCCGCCCGCACCAGCTCCGTGACGTCATCCGAGAACCGCCGCAGCACCCCGAGGCACCGCTCGGCGGCCTCGCTCGCCGTCCCCTCGGTCGGGCCCAGCACCTCCCGCACGCTCTCCGACGCCCAGTCGAACTGGAGCGCCTGGAGCCGCCGCTGCACCGCCTGCGCGGTCGCCACGTCCCTCATCCAGCCGGACGTCAGCCCGAAGTACCGGTCGCAGGCCAGGCAGGCGGCGCCGAGCAGCAGCGACAGATAGCCCCAGCCGGCCGTGCCCTCGGCGGCCCCGGTCAGGTCGAGCAGCGGCAGCGCGGCCCCGGCGATCACGCCGAGCGCGGTGCCGACCCGCAGCGCGCGGGCGCAGCGGCGCTTCCAGACCCGGTCCGAGAGGTACCACTCGGCGGTGCGCAGGGCGTTGGCCTCCACCCAGCGGTAGAGCTCGTCGAGGCGTTCGGCGGGCTCGCCCCAGTCGCCCAGGGGGAACGGCTTCCCGGTCAGATCTCTGTCGACGGCTTCCCCGGGCTGCCCCGGCGGCTGCATCTCCGGCTGGTGGCTCACCGGGGGACTCCTCTGCTCAGCCCAGCGTTCGTGGCGCTCGTGACCTTCTGTGACGTGCGGTGCACGTGGTGCCTGCCCTTCCTACCGCCGAATGGTGGGCGGTGGGCCCGGAATCCCGGGATTTCCGCCCGCAAGAGGGTGTTGATCAGGTAGAGGAGCCCGCAGTTTCTCACCCGAAAGAGTTGTCGCGGCGGCGCGGTCCCCGACCGCGTAGGCTCGGAACACCGGTTCCCGACGGGACCGGCCGACGTCTCAACCACGAGGAGTGACCGTGATCCCCGGTGGCGGCCAGCCCAACATGCAGCAGATCTTCCAGCAGGCGCAGAAGATGCAGCAGGACCTCGCCCGCGCCCAGCAGGAGCTCGCCGCGACCGAGGTCGAGGGCCAGGCGGGCGGCGGCCTGGTCAAGGCGACGGTGACCGGCTCCGGCGAGCTGCGCGCCCTGGTGATCGACCCGAAGGCGGTCGACCCGGAGGACACCGAGACCCTGGCCGACCTGGTCGTGGCCGCCGTCCAGGCCGCGAACGACAACGCGCAGCAGCTCCAGCAGACCAAGCTGGGCCCGCTGGCGCAGGGCCTCGGCGGGATGCCGGGCCTGGGCTTCTAGGGAGCACGTCCAGCCACTACCGTAAGAGGGCAAGGCCGCACACCCCGGGAAGGGCGTTCCGTTGTACGAAGGCGTGGTCCAGGACCTGATCGACGAGCTGGGCAGGCTGCCCGGCGTCGGTCCCAAGAGCGCGCAGCGGATCGCCTTCCACGTCCTGCAGGCCGAACCGGTGGACGTGCGCCGGCTGGCGCACGCGCTGCTGGAGGTCAAGGAGAAGGTCCGGTTCTGCGCGGTCTGCGGGAACGTGGCGCAGCAGGAGCAGTGCACCATCTGCCGCGACCCGCGCCGGGACCGGACGGTGATCTGCGTGGTCGAGGAGCCGAAGGATGTCGTCGCGATCGAGCGGACCCGCGAGTTCCGGGGGCGGTACCACGTCCTCGGCGGCGCGATCAGCCCGATCGAGGGCGTCGGCCCCGACGACCTGCGGATCCGGGAGCTGCTGGCCCGCCTCGCGGACGGGGAGGTCACGGAGCTGATCCTGGCGACCGACCCGAACCTGGAGGGCGAGGCCACCGCCACGTACCTGGCCCGGATGATCAAGCCGATGGGGCTGAAGGTCACCCGGCTGGCCAGCGGGCTGCCGGTCGGCGGCGACCTGGAGTACGCCGACGAGGTGACGCTGGGCCGTGCCTTCGAGGGACGGAGGCTGCTAGATGTATGACGACCGGGCGCGGGAGGACCGGGCCGGTGCCGGTGAGGTCTCAGGGAGGCTCCTCGATGTCTGATCCCACGCTCCACTCCGTCACGCAGAGCCCCGACGACTTCGCGGTGCAGATCGCGGACTCCGTCGAGAGCTTCATCGTGGCCACGACCGAGGTCGCCAAGGGCGACGAACCGGACAGCGCGGTGCCGTTCCTGCTCCTGGAGGTGTCCCAGCTGCTGCTCGCGGGCGGCCGGCTGGGCGCGCACGAGGACATCGTCCCGGACGAGCGGTACGAGCCGGACACGGGCCCGGAGCCGGACGTGGACGAGCTGCGGGAGCGGTTCGCGGTGATGCTGGAGCCGGTGGACGTCTTCTCCGAGGTCTTCGACCCGTACGAGCCCCGCAAGGCGCCGGTCCCGGCCCGCATCTCGGACAACCTCGCCGACATCGTCGCGGACCTGCGGCACGGTCTCGCCCACTACCGGGCCGGCCGGACCTCCGAGGCCCTGTGGTGGTGGCAGTTCTCGTACTTCTCCAACTGGGGCCCGACCGCCTCGGCCACCCTCCGCGCCCTGCAGTCCCTGGTGGCGCACGTCCGCCTCGACCAGCCGCTGGCGGCGCTCGACGGCCTGGACATCGACGAGGACCTGGCCGACGACGACCTCGCCGAGGAGGCGGGCCGGGTGATGATCCAGGAGATCGCGGGGCCGCTGGGGCTGAAGGGGCTCTAGCGCCCGGAGTGATCACGTTCTGAGCACCGTGTCTCAGGATGTGATAGCGGATCGGCGTTTTCCGGTCGCTCGTTAGACTGAGCCGACCGCAGCACCGGCTGTGGCACCGACCGAGCGAGGAGCGCACGTGGGCCTTGTCGTGCAGAAGTACGGAGGCTCCTCCGTTGCCGATGCCGAGGGCATCAAGCGCGTCGCCAAGCGGATCGTGGAAGCCAAGAAGAACGGCCACCAGGTGGTCGTCGTGGTCTCCGCGATGGGCGACACGACGGACGAGCTGATCGATCTCGCCGAGCAGGTCTCTCCCATGCCTGCCGGACGCGAGTTCGACATGCTGCTGACCGCCGGAGAGCGGATCTCCATGGCCCTGCTGGCGATGGCGATCAAAAACCTGGGCCACGAGGCCCAGTCGTTCACCGGCAGCCAGGCGGGTGTCATCACCGACTCGGTCCACAACAAAGCGCGCATCATCGATGTCACGCCGGGCCGCATCCGCACCGCCCTCGACGAGGGCAACATCGCCATCGTCGCCGGCTTCCAGGGCGTGTCCCAGGACAAGAAGGACATCACCACCCTCGGCCGCGGCGGCTCCGACACCACGGCCGTGGCGCTTGCTGCCGCGCTCGACGCCGAGGTCTGCGAGATCTACACCGACGTCGACGGCGTCTTCACCGCCGACCCGCGCGTGGTGAAGAAGGCGAAGAAGATCGACTGGATCTCCTTCGAGGACATGCTGGAGCTCGCCGCCTCCGGCTCCAAGGTGCTGCTGCACCGCTGCGTGGAGTACGCGCGCCGCTACAACATCCCGATCCACGTCCGCTCGTCCTTCTCCGGACTCCAGGGCACGTGGGTCAGCAACGAACCGACAGGGGACAAGGTGGAGCAGGCCATCATCTCCGGTGTCGCCCACGACACCTCCGAGGCGAAGATCACCGTGGTCGGCGTGCCGGACAAGCCGGGCGAGGCCGCGGCCATCTTCCGGGCCGTCGCGGACGCCGAGATCAACATCGACATGATCGTGCAGAACGTGTCGGCGGCCTCCACCGGTCTCACCGACATCTCCTTCACCCTCCCCAAGGCCGAGGGCCGCAAGGCCATCGACGCCCTGGAGAAGGCGAAGGGCGCCATCGGCTTCGACTCGCTCCGCTACGACGACCAGATCGGCAAGATCTCCCTCGTCGGCGCCGGCATGAAGACCAACCCGGGCGTCACCGCGGACTTCTTCCGCGCCCTGTCCGACGCGGGCGTCAACATCGAGCTCATCTCGACCTCCGAGATCCGCATCTCGGTCGTCACCCGCGCCGACGACGTCAACGAGGCCGTGCGCGCCGTCCACACCGCCTTCGGCCTGGACAGCGACTCGGACGAGGCCGTCGTCTACGGCGGCACCGGGCGCTGACCCCGCCGCCCCCGTCCCACCCGCCGCGCCCGGCCGCTTCCCCGCGGCGGGGCGCGGTTCTCGTTCCGATTGCGGTGACTTCGCAGGTTCTGTGAACATCCTGTGAGCAATTCGGCGGCGGAACCCCCTTGAACTGCGGTGATGTGGTGTCGGACGATGCTCTTCCCCCTTGCTGCAACTAGTAGTTGGGCGGGTCGCGTCTCCGCGTTCACCCATGGACGTGGTGCGGAGCGCGCGAAGAATCGGGGCAAAGGGGGAGAACGGTAACGCATGAGGATGAGCAGCCCGTCGCCGAGAACGGCGGCGCACGCGTACAACCATCCTGGGGGAACACGAGTCCAACAGGCGTGGCAGACGTACTCGACATCCCCGCGCTCTCCCCGCTCCGCGGGGTCCGCACGGCCGTGCTCCCGCTCCGGGCGCCCGGTGGCGTTTCCGCGCCCGCACGCGGCCCCGCGGCCCGCCCGCCCGTACGTCCACGCCCTCTCGACGGGCCCGCGGTGACCACCGTCGTGCCCACCGAATCCCGCGCGGGCGGGGTCAGCGGCATCCCCGCGCCCCGCACGGCGGCCGACGCCGCCACCGGCACCACCGTCGACCACCTCACCGAGACCTACCGCGCCCACTACCGGTCGCTGCTCGGCCTCGCCGCGCTCCTCCTCGACGACACCGCCTCCTGCGAGGACGTCGTCCAGGAGGCGTTCATCCGCGTCCACTCGGCCCGCCGGCGCGTCCGCGAACCCGAGAAGACCCTCGCCTACCTGCGCCAGACCGTCGTCAACCTCTCCCGGTCCGCGCTGCGCCGCCGCATCCTCGGCCTCAAGCTGCTGTCCAAGCCGATGCCCGACATGGCCAGCGCCGAGGAGGGGGCGTACGACCAGCTGGAGCGCGACGCCCTCATCAAGGCCATGAAGGGCCTCCAGCGCCGCCAGCGCGAGGTCCTCGTCCTCCGCTACTTCGCCGACATGACGGAGGCCCAGGTCGCCGAGACCCTCGGCATCTCCCTCGGCTCGGTGAAGGCGTACGGTTCGCGGGGCATCGCCGCCCTGCGCGTCGTCATGGAGGCCAAGGCATGAGCAGGGAACCGGACGACCGGGAGGAGAACGGCCCCGGCGAGGAGCGCCACGACCCCGACGAACGCAGCGGACGCGCCTTCGAACAGGGACGCGTCGGACGTGACGACCTGAGTGGACGACTGATGATGGACTTCGAGCCCGGACCCGGCGAGGACGACGCGGAGGACGAACTCGCGCTGCGGCGCCTGCTCCACGGCGCCGTCGCCGGCCTCGAACCCTCCGCCGAGGCCCTCGACCACCTGCGGCACGCCGTCCCCGCCCGCCGCGCCCGCAAGCGGCAGGCCCTCGTCGGCGCCGCCGCCGCCGCGGTCCTCATCGGCACCGCCGTCCCCGCCCTCGTCCACGTCGCCGGCTCGCCCGGCGTCACCGCCGCCGCCGACCCCGCCCTCGCCGGCCACGGCCAGCAGGCCCAGGGCGGCACCGGCACCGCCACCGAAGGCCCCGCCGCCGGCGAATCGCCCGCCGCCGAGGTCTCGCCCACCACCGAGCCCACCCGCGCCACCCCCGGCAAGAACGGCGACCGCACCGGCCCCCACGGCACCCCCGCCACCACCGGCCGCCCCGCCGGCGGCGGCACGGCGCCCGGCTGCGCCCGCGGCACCCTCCAGTCGGCGGGCGCCTACAACACCGGCCCCGACGCCACCGGCGTCGTCTACGGCGGCTTCACCGTCGTCAACGCCTCCGACGCCCCCTGCGTCGTCGGCGGCGACGGCCTGGTCGGCGTCGCCACCCTCGGCAGCGCCGACCCCAACCGGATCGCCGTCGCCCGGCACACCGACGGCGACCCCGCGACCGGCCTGCCGTCCCCGTCCGCGGAGTCCGCGTCCGTGCTGCTCGAACCCGGCGACTCGTACCAGGTGAAGTTCGCCTGGGTGCCCAGCGAGACCTGCCCGACCGGCGGCGGCAGCACCCCGCCGCCCACCCTCACCCCGACCGAGCCCACCCCGACGCCCACCGAACCCACGCCCACCCCCACCGAGCCCACCCTCCCGCCCCCGACGGAGCCGACGCCCACGCCCACCGAGGGCGGCGACGGCACCGACCCCGGCGGCGGCGAAGGCGGCGGCACCGGCACCGAGACCGGCACCGGCACCGACTCCGGCGTCAGCACCCAGCTGACGCGCGCCGAACCCGGCAAGGGCAGCGTCACCGTCAGCCACACCGCGGAGCCCGGCGACCCGACCGTCACCACGGTCCTCACCGACGCCTGCGCCGGCACCGTCTACCGCACCGGCCTGCTCAAGAACTGAACGCGCACACGACGGAGGGGCCGGGAGAACGACTCTCCCGGCCCCTCCGCCGTCCGTCACCGACCCACCGAGGGCCCCCGGGTCCCGGGGCCCCTCCGCCGCGCCGTCAGGACCCGGCCAGGCCCAGCTCCTCGTCCCGCGCCGCCTCCTTGTCCCGGCGCAGCAGCCGGAACCACATGAAGACCACGAAACCGCCGAAGACGAACCACTCCGCCGTGTAACCCAGGTTCTGGAACGCCTTCGCGTCCAGACCCGTGCCCGCCGCCGCGGCCGCCGGCACCGGCGTCAGACCCTTCGGCGACTCGGTCAGCGTGATCCACGCGTCGTACACGTCGTCCGGCACCACGTTCACCAGCGCCGCCGCGCTGATCACGCCCAGCTGCCCCTCGGGCAGCCCGCCGGCCGTCCGCACGCCCTTCGTCCCCTGGTTCTCCGACGCCTGCAGCGCGCCCACCACCGTGACCTCGCCCGACGGCACCGGCGGCGCCTCCGCGCCCTCCGGCAGCCAGCCCCGCACCACCGGCAGCGAGCGCCCCTCGTCCGTCCGCAGCAGCGTCAGCACGTACGAGCCCGCCCTGCCGTCCAGCTCGCGGTCCGGCACCAGGAACTGCTTCCCGTACCGCCCGCTCGCCTCCGCGGCGCGCCCCGACGTCTCCTTGTCCACCGGCAGCAGCTCCGCCAGCGGCTCGGCCCGCTGCGCGCTCGCGGCCGGCTTGCGCTCCGCCTCCTGATGGGAGTCGACGCGATCCTCGAACTTGCCCAGCTGCCAGGTCCCCATGAAGACGCACACGGGGACGGCCAGCACGACGAAGAGATTGATCCCCCACCAGCGGGGGGTCCTCAGGAACCGGTACACGCCTCCACGGTACGGGGACCCTCCCGGCGCCCCGCCGGGAGGGCGCCGAATACCCGTTCGCGCCCGGGTGACCCGGTGGCTAACCTCGCCGCATGTACTCACCGACCCCCGACGACTGGTACGAGGCCAACCGTGCCCGCTGGGACGAGCGCGTGCCGATCCACGCCGCCAGCGAGTTCTACGGCCTCGACGCCTTCCGCGCCGGCAAGGACGCCCTGCGCGACTTCGAGCTCGCCGAGGTCGGCGACGTCACCGGCCGCACCCTGCTGCACCTCCAGTGCCACATCGGCCTCGACACCCTCTCCTGGGCCCGGCACGGCGCCGCGCAGGTCGTCGGCCTCGACTTCTCCGAACCGGCCGTCGAGACCGCCCGCGCCCTCGCCGCCGAGATCGGCCTCGGCCCCGACCGCGCCGCGTTCGTCGCCGCCGACGTGTACGACGCCGCCGAGGCCGTGCCCGACCGGGCGTACGACATCGTCTACACCGGCGTCGGCGCGCTCTGCTGGCTGCCCGACCTCGACCGCTGGGCCGAGACCGCCGCCTCCCTCGTCGCCCCCGGCGGCTTCCTGTACGTCTCCGAGTTCCACCCCGTCGCGGACTCCTTCGACGACGAGACCGGCAGCACCCTCGTCCACGACTACTTCGTCCGTGACCCCTGGGTCGACACCACCCCCGGCACCTACACCGACGCGGACGTGCCCACGGTCCACAACCGCAGCGTCGAGTGGGTGCACCCGGTCGGCGAGGTCGTCACCGCGCTCGCCAAAGCCGGACTGCGCATCGAGTTCCTGCACGAGCACCACGTCACGCTCGTCCCCCGCTACGCGACCCTGGAGCGCCACGAGGACGGCTACTACCGCTTCCCCGCCGGCCGCCCCCGCGTCCCGCTGATGTACTCGCTCAAGGCGTCCCGCCCGGCCTGATCCGGATCACCGCACGGCCGCCCGCCAGATCCACCGTGGTCCGGCGCGGCGGCGCGCCGTCCTCCTCGTCGTCCCGCATCAGCAGGGCGCTCTGCCGCTCCTTCAGCTCGCTCTGCTTGCCCGGCGAGAAGGTGGCGTGCAGCTGCTCGAAACCGGTCGACGAGACCGTGCCGCGCCGCTTCCCGCGGCCGGTCATGCGGAGGAACTGATCGGCGAAGGCGACCACCGTCAGCAGGATCACCAGCCCCGGCAGCGTCACGAACACGGCGAACTCCATGCCCCCAGGAGACCACGCGCGCGGGGCGCCCCGAAAGGCCCGGGGGCCGCGGGCGTCGTCGTACGGGGCGCCGCCGCACGCGGGGATGGCCTCGTACGGGCGGGGTCACGCGGGCGAGGTCACGCGTCGGGCTTCACGTGGTGCGTCCGGCGCCCGTCGTCGCCCAGCACCTGCGCCCCGATCTTGTACGTGCGCAGACTCACCGCCGTCCCCGTGATCCGCAGCGCCGGCGCCGCCCGCACCAGCCCCGCCGTGATCTCGTGCAGCTCCTCGACCGAACCCAGCCACATCGCCACCGCCAGGTTGTGCGGCCCGGTCACCGAGGTGATCACCTGGGTGCGCCGCACCCGGGTCAGCGCCGCCACCGTCGCCGCCTCGTCCAGCGGCGCCACCTGCGCCGTCACCATCGCCCACACCGGCCGCCCGGAGAAGCGCGGCGCCGGCTGGCAGTGGTGGTGCAGCGCGCCGCCCGCCGACAGCACGTCCAGCCTGCGCCGCACCGTCGACTCGCTGGTCCCGCACTGCCGGGCCAGCTCGGCGGCGCTGCGGCGCGCGTCCCCGGCCAGCTCCGCCACCAGCCGCCGGTCCAGCTCGGTCACCTGGGGCGCCACGCGCGCGCGTGCCCCCTCCCGCCGCTCCAGCGCCGTCACCTCCGTCAGCAGCCGCGCCTGCCCCGGGGAGAGCTGCTCGACGCGGGAGCGGTACGGGCGGTTGTGCATGCGGGTGACGACCTGGGTGCGGGCCCGGAGCACCCCGGGCAGCCGGCGGACCCGGCCGGTGACGTAGGCGTCGAGGGCGGGCAGGTCGGGCGCGATCAGCAGCAGCACCAGGTCGGCGCCGCCCGTCACCGCGTGGACGCCGAGGGTGCCGGGGTCGCCGGACAGGTCGAGCGCCGTCGCCTCCGTGGTGCCGGCGGTGCACTCCAGCTCGACCCACGCGTACAGCGCCGCCTCCGTGCCGCGCCGCGCGATGAGCATCGACGTCCAGGCGTACCCCCCGGAGGTGAGGTGCTCCCAGCGGCGGGCGAGGGTGTCCGGACCGCTGCCGAGGACGGCGGACAGCTGCGTCCAGCTCGCCCGCGGCCGTATCTGGAGCGCGTGGATCAGCGACATATCCGCCTCTCCCAGGACGGATTCCCCGGTGCGCATTTTCCTCCTTGGCCGATCCCCGGAAAACCTTGGTGATGGCCCCGAGAGCACCCCAGGATGTGGACCGGGGCCTATGCATTCAAGCCGCCTCGGCGCCCGATGGCCATGAATTCGGCCATACGTCACAGCGGCGGCGTCCAGCGGCCCCGGCCATATCGGCGGAAACAGGGACGCACGGGGGATGACGACCATGGGGCGAGTGGCGGGGGAGCCACCCGAGTACGAGGTGCTGTGGGGCGAGCAGGTCGGAACCGGCCAGCTCGCCGCCGCCGAGGAGGGATACCTGGCCTCCGGCCCGGCGGAACGCCTGCTGTGGGAGCGGCTGTCCGTCTTCGAGGGCGCCTTCGACCGGCGCGCCGTGACGGAGGTCTGCGGATACGGCGCGCTCGCCGCCGTCGACGTCGGCGCCGTCCTGGACCGGCTGGCACCCCGGGCACTGCTGCCGGTGGACGACCTGTTCGACGGCGAGGACGGCGGACCGCGCCACTGGATGCCGCACGCGATGCGCGCGGTCGGCGCCCGGCGGCTCACCGCCCGCGGCGACCGCCGGCACGTCGTCCTGCACCACCGCACCTGGTACGTGAAGGTCGCCCGGCGCGCCGCCGAATGGTGGCAGCGGGGCCGCCAGCTCGACGCCCGCGACCTGACCCTGCGCGAACTCCCCGACCTGGCCGCCGCCATGGACCCGACGACGGCCGACACGCCCGGCGACGAGGCCGGCGCGGCCCTGGAGATCGCCGTCTCCCTGTGGTTCCTGTGGGTGGCCTGCGGCCGGGTCCCCGAAGGGCGGACCCGGCTGCGGCACGCCCTCGCCCTCCACCCGGAACCGCCGCCCGCCCGGGCGCTGTGGCTCGCCGCCTTCCTGGAACTGGAGTCGGGCCGCCCCGAGGACGCCGATCCGCTGCTCGTCCAGGCGTGGGCGAGCGCGGTACGGGACGGCGACGTGAAGTGCCTGGGCCTGCTCGCCCACCTGCGCGGCTCCATCGCCCTCTACCAGGGGCGGACCAGGGCCGCCGCGGACGAGTTCCGGGAGGCGCTGGCGCAGATCGGCGACGTGCCCGACTTCGGGCCGACCCGGGAGGCGTGCTGGGCGGCCCTGGCGCTCTGCTTCAGCCGCACCGACCCGGAGGCCGCGCAGGAGGCGCTCGACCAGCTGGAACTCGACGGGGCGGGCCGGCGGACCTGGGCGGGCCGCGACCTGTTCGCCGACGCCTGGGCCGACCACGCCCGCGCCGAACTCCTCGCCTGGGACGGAGAACGGGCCCGCGCCGCCGAGCACGCCCGCCGGGCGCTGCGTGAACACCTGCGGCTCGGCTCGCCGGTCGGCGCCGCCTGCGCGGCCGAACTCCTCGCCCGCATCCGGCTGCTGGACGGCCGCCCCGACCGCGCCGCCCATCTCCTCGGCGCCGTCGACCTGTTGCGCACCGCCGTCTTCGACCCGTCCTACCGCCCGGCGCGGTACTGCACGGCCGCCCGGGCCCGCAGCGACGCGGCGCTGAACGCGCTCCTGGACGACCCGCGGCTGCGGGAGGCGTACGAAGAAGGCGCCCGCAAGGGCCTGTTCGCCCTCTCCCGCGAACGCTGACGGCCCCGCCCGACCGCAGCGGACTCACCCTCCCGGGGTGGGGACGGCGCAGCCCCCGCGAAGTTGTCCACAGCTTCGCCCGCGGTCCGCTCCGCCACCGGACCCGATGCCTACGATGACGCCATGATCGCTTTCGCGGTGTCCGCCCTGTTCCTCCTCTGCTTCGGGGTCGGTGTACTGCGCGACCGCCGCCGCTTCGGGAACGCGGTGTACCTCGGTCTCGCCGTCACCTTCCTCGGCCTCGGACTCCTCTCGGCCGTCGACGACCTGCCGCACGGCCTGACGGAGACGGTCCTCGTCCTGCTCCTGCTGGTCCTCGGCCTCGGCCCGGTGGTCCTCGCCGGGCTGCTCTGCGCCAACGGCGTCGAGATGATCCGCAAGGAGGGCAGACGCCTGGCCAACCTGCTGCCGCTCCTCGCCGGCCTCGGCATCTTCGGGGTGCTCGCGCTGATGGCGGTGGCGGTCCTCCTCCGCTCCCGCGTCCTCGGCGTCATCGCCCTCACCCTGCTCCTCGTCCTCGGCTACGTCTCCTTCCTCTTCCTCTGCTTCGTCGGCTACGCGTTCCTGTACGGCCGGATGCGGCTGCGCCGCGACGCCGGCTTCGTGGTGGTCCTCGGCTCCGGCCTGATCGGCGGCAGACGGGTCCCGCCGCTCCTCGCCAGCCGCCTCGACCGGGGCCGCGAGGTGTACGAGCGGCTGGCCGCGCGCGGCGGCGACGCCCCGCCGCTCCTCGTCACCTCCGGCGGCCAGGGCCCCGACGAGCAGCTGCCGGAGTCCCACGCCATGGCCGGGTACCTCGTGGAGCGGGGCTTCCCCGAGGACCGGATCCGCCGCGAGGACCGCTCCCGCACCACCGAGGAGAACCTGCTGTTCAGCAAGGAGCTGATGGACGCCGAGCGGCCGGGCGCCGGCTGCGTGATCGTCACCAACAACTTCCACGCGTTCCGGGCGGCGCTCATGGCCCGGAAGGCCGGGGTGGACGGCCAGGTGGTGGGCTCGCCGACCGCCGCGTACTTCTGGCCCAGCGCCACCCTCCGCGAGTTCGCCGCGGTCTTCGTGGAGTACCGGAAGGTCAACCTGGCGGTCTGCGCCATACTCGTCGCCGTCGGCTGCCTGGGCCTCCTGGCGGCCCCGTGACGGTCCGCCCCGCTACAGGAGGGGCGGCCCGGGCCCCGCGTCCCTAGGCTGGAGGGACGGAGGTGTCCGCGGGCGCCGGAAGCGGCGCCCGGTGCCCGCCGCGGAGGTGACCCATGAGGCGACGCCACCACTTCCACATCGACTACCGGGGCCATTCGGTCTCGGCGACCGTGGAGACCGGCCTGCGGCCCGTCGTCGAGGTGCTCGTCGACGGCAAGGAGACCGGGTACGCGAAGGGCGGCGGCGACCGTCCGGTGGCCGTCCCGATCGAGCTGCCGACGGACCCGCCGACCCCGGCGACCGTCCGCGCCACCCTCGGCCCCGGAGTGCCCCGCTGTCTCCTCCTCGCCGAGGGAGACCCGGACGCCCACGTGATGGCGCCCCGGCTGTACTGACCGGACGCGGCCGGCGCGGCGGCTCAGGACATCCAGGCCATCCCGATGAAGAGGAACACGACGAAGGCGACGATCCCCGCGACAGCGGCCGTCTTACGGGGCCGCCGCCGCGACAGCTCGGCGAGCGCCCCACCGGCCGAAGCACCGGAACCACCCCGCTCGCCACCACGCCGCCGGGCACCCCCGGAGCCGGACGTGGTGACGGCCATGGAGCCGGACACGGAGGTGACCGGCGCCCCACCCCCGGGACCGTGCCCGGACCGGGGCCCGGGGATCGGAGAAGGGGGCAGGGGCGAGGAGGAGCGGGAGGGGCGGGTGGGGTGGGAGGGGGCGGGGGGGAGGGGGGAGGGGGAGCCCCCCGGGCCACGAGGCGCGGGCATGGCCGCCGAAGGAGCCCCCGCCCCGCGGTGCGCGCCCCCCGGCGCGGGCGCTGCCTGGACCGGCGGGCCGGCGGGGACGGCTCCCGGCATGGCCGCGGCGGCGGGGCGGGGCGCGTACTCCCGCCAGGCGCCGGACCCGAACCAGTCGGCGATGGCCTGGGCGGGCGGTCGCTGCTCGGGCTGCTTGGCCAGCAGGCTCAGCAGGTACGCCTCGAAGGCGGGCGTGAGGACGACGCCGAGCCGGCTCGGCGGGGTCGGGGCGCTGTCGATGTGCTGGTAGAGCAGGGCGGTCGCGGTGTCCGCGCGGAACGGTGGGTGGCCGGTGAGCAGCTGGTAGAGGACGCAGCCGAGCGAGTACACGTCCGAGGCGGGCGAGGCGGGCTTGCCGAGGGCGCGCTCCGGGGCCAGGTAGAGGCCGGTGCCGACGATCTGGCCGGTGGTGGTGAGCCCGGCGGACGGGTCGTCGACGAAGCGGGCGATGCCGAAGTCGGCCAGCTTGACCGTGCCCTCGGCGTCCATGAGCAGGTTGCCGGGCTTGATGTCGCGGTGGACGACGCCCTGCCGGTGGGCGGCGGCGAGGCCGGCGGCGGCGTGCGCGGCGACCACGGCGACCCGCTCCGCGGGCAGGACCAGCGGGTTGGCGGGGGAGGAGCCGAGGCTGTCGCCCTCGACGAGCTCCATCACCAGGAAGAGCTTGCCGTCCCAGGTGCCGAAGTCGAAGACGCCGACGACGTGCGGGTGGCTGAGCCGTGCGGCGGTCTGCGCCTCCAGGCGGAAGCGGTCGGCGCCGGAGGGGTCGGTGGACTGGGCCAGCATCAGCTTCACGGCGACCGGCCGGCCCAGGACCTCGTCGGTGGCCTGCCACACCTCGCCCATGCCGCCACGGCCGATACACCCGTGGAGCCGATATCGGTCCGCGACCAGCACCAGGAGACGCCCTTTCGACAATCGATCACTTGACGGCAGAGGACCAGAGTAGAGCCGCTGACCGCGCGCTCTCGCCGCGCTCCCCCCGAAGCGGAACCACGACGGACCCGGACCCGGAACCGGACCGGAGAAGCCCGCAACCGGACCCGAAACCGGGCTGGAGAAGGCGCAACCGGACCGGAACGCACCCGGAACCGCACCGGAGAACCCCGGAACCACGGTGGAACCGCCGCCGTACGCACGGACGCAGCGAGACCCCTTGCAGGTTCCGCCGCGAGCCCCCCGATTCCCGGCCCCGCCGGCGCGCCCTGCAGACCGCCCCTGCAGACCGCCCCTGCAGACCGCCCCTGCAGACCGCCCCGACAGACCACCCCCACCGACCGCCCCCACGGACCGGCGCCCCCCGAGGGCGACCACCCCGCTACCCTCCCAGGCACCGCCCGGGTACCTTCCGGGTTCCGCCCGGGTTCCCGAAGGGTGAACAATGGGTGCCGAGACCCGACCCCGAGCTGGAACGGAGTGGACCGTGGCGCGACCGCGTGTGGGCGTGGCGGTACTGACGATGGGCACCCGCCCCGCGGAGCTGGGCGCGCTGCTCGAGTCGGTGGCGAAGCAGGACGAGCCCGCCGCCCGGATCGTCGTGGTCGGCAACGGCACCGGTTCGCTGCCCGAGCTCCCCGAGGGCGTGACGGGCGTGGAGCTGCCGGAGAACCGCGGCGTGACCGGCGGCCGGAACGTGGCCATCGACACCCTCCGCTCGTTCGGTGACGTGGACGTCCTGGTCGACCTGGACGACGACGGACTGCTGGTCGACACGGACGTGTTCCGCCGCCTGGTGGACCTGTACGAGCGGGAGCCGGAGCTGGGCGTGGTCTCGTTCCGGATCGCGGACGAGACGGGTGAGACGCAGCGCCGGCACATCCCCCGGCTGGGGGCGAAGGACCCGATGCGCGGCGGTGAGGTCACCACGTTCCTGGGCGGTGGTCACGGGCTGTCGATGCCGATGCTGGAGCGGATCGGCGGGTGGCCGGAGGAGTTCTTCTTCGCGCACGAGGAGACGGACCTGGCCTGGCGGGCGCTGGACGACGGCTGGCGGATCAAGTACGCGCCCGAGCTGCTGCTCCAGCACCCGAAGACGAGCCCGGCCCGGCACGACGTCTACTACCGGATGACCGCCCGGAACCGCGTGTGGCTGGCGAAGCGGAACCTGCCGGCCCCGCTGGTCCCGCTCTATCTGGTGGTCTGGGTCCTGCTGACCGTCGCCCGCACCCGCTCGGTGCGGGGTCTGCGCGCCTGGTTCGCGGGGTTCGCGGAGGGCCTGAAGGCGCCGGCGGGGCCGCGCCGTCCGATGCGCTGGTCGACGGTGCTGCGGATGACGCGGCTGGGCCGTCCGCCGATCATCTGACGCCGGCCGCCAGGAAGTCCTCGACGAGGTCCGCCCAGCCGTCCGGGTCCTCCCAGAACGGCAGGTGCCCGGTGCCGAGTTCGGCGGTGCGGGCGCCGGGGACGGACGCGGCGAGCTCCCGCTGCCGGTCGGGGGAGACGAGCGGGTCCTCGGTGGTGACGACGACGAGCGCGGGCACCGCGAGCCGCGCCAGGTCGTCGCGTACGTCGATGAGCTCGGCGAGCTCCAGGTGGGCGGGGGTCGTGGCGGGCGGGGCGGGCGCGAGCGCGAGCATGGCCCGCAGCCGTCCGGGGTCGGTCCGGTCGAGGAAGCCGGCGCCGAGTCCGGTCAGCGCCAGGTGCTGGGCGAGCAGCCGGGTCCGCCCGCTCTCGTGGAGGCCGCGCCACAGCGAGATCCCGAGCCGCATCCGGTGGTCGGCGCGGGCGAACGGCGCCGTCAGCACCACGCGCGTGACCCGCTCCGGGCACCGCACCGCGAGCCGTACGGCCAGCGGCGCCCCCAGCGAGTACCCGCACACGGCGAACGTCTCCAGTCCGGCGGCGTCCGCGGCGGCCACGATCCCGTCCACGGCCGCGTCGACCCCGCCCCCGGTCCGCCGGGGCAACTCCCCGGCCACGCACCGGAACCGCTCCCCGAACCGCCGTGCCAGCCCCCCGAAGTGCCCCTCGACACTCCCCCCGGCCCCGTGCACCCACACCAGCCCGCCCACCGCGCCCCCTCACGCCCGTGCCCCGTCGGCCACCGCGAGGACACTAACGCCCTTGCCTGACGGCTGTGTTCACGCGTGGAGGTGGGGCACGGACCGAGAAGCCCGCCGAGCGGTCCCTACACGTTCTCGTCCCGCTCCAGGATCAGGCTGATCGAGCCGTCTTCCAGATCGATGCCGCTGTCGAGGTGCTCGTGATAGCCGTTCCGGAGTTCAGGGTCGGCCAGTCCGAGGAGCCGCTCGGCGAGGCTCCGGAGCCCTGCCGCGTTGGCCGCGATCGTGATCTCCGTCGCCGAGCCGTGGACCGTGATCCGGGGTTCGTCCATGGCGTCACGCTACAGCGGGCCGCGGGGCGGACGACCGGACCCGCGGACAAAGACAGGTGAGGCCGGTACTGAGATCAGTACCGGCCTCACCTGCTGTTTCGGCTGTCGGGGTGGCGGGATTTGAACCCACGACCTCTTCGTCCCGAACGAAGCGCGCTGCCAAGCTGCGCTACACCCCGATGTCGCTGCTCTGTTCTTCACGTCGCGGCGACATCGATTACTTTAGCCCACCCGCGCCCAGAGACGAAATCCGGTTCTCGGAGCGTGCCGCCGCAGGTCGGAAGCGGTCGGCCAGGACGAGGAGGAGGCCGAGGGCGGTGAAGGCGAGACCGAGGACGACGGCGTTGAGGAGGACGCCGGCGTAGCCGTGGGCGGCGACGTCGAGGAACGGGTACGTGTAGCGGGTGGGGTGGTCCGCGGGGAGGAGCGCGCCGCGGACGAGGGCGAAGGCCAGGTAGGTGCCGGGGGCGGCGAGCCAGAGGACGGCGTGCCGGGGGCGGTAGGCGCCGGGGCGGGTGAGGAGCAGCCAGTCGAGGGCGACGCCGATCGGGGTGACGGTGTGCAGGAGCTGGTTGGAGAGGGCGCGGGCGCCGGTGAGGGCGTCGACGGCGGCGGCCTGGTTGAAGGGGCTCGACGGGTTGGCGAGGACCAGGTGGAAGACGAGGCCGACGATCGTGATGCAGAGCAGTGTCCCGCCGGTCCAGGCGGGCGGGAGCGGCGGCCGGCCGGTCCAGGCGCGGACGGCGCCGAGGCCGAGGACGACGGCGACGGCGGTGTTGGTCCAGATCGTGAAGAAGCTGAAGGCGACCAGCGGGTTCCCGACGACGCAGTCGATCGTGACGCCGGTCGCCGCGGCGAGGGCGATCAGGCCGCGGACGACGGCGATGAAACGGTTCGGCATGCGGTCACGGTACGGGGGCGGGGCCGCCCCCGTACGGACGTCAGGCGCGTGCCGTCAGGGTCAGCAGCGTCGCCTCGGGCGGGCAGGCGAAGCGGACCGGGGTGAAGCGGTTGGTGCCGCAGCCCGCGGAGACGTGCAGGTAGGAGGTGTGGCCGCCGGCGGTGTGGGTGGAGAGGCCCTTGGCGCGGTCGGTGTCGATGTCGCAGTTGGTGACGAGGGCGCCGTAGAAGGGGACGCACAGCTGCCCGCCGTGGGTGTGCCCGGCGAGGATCAGCTCGTAGCCGTCGGAGGTGAAGGCGTCGAGGGTGCGCAGGTACGGCGCGTGCACGATGCCGAGGGAGAAGTCCGCCGAGGTGTCGGGGCCACCGGCCACCCGCTCGTACCGGTCCCGCTTGATGTGGGGGTCGTCGAGGCCGGTGAAGGCGAGGTCGGCCTGGGGGAGCTTGAGCCGGCCGCGGGTGTTGGTGAGGTCGATCCAGCCGGCCGCGTCGAAGGCGTCCTTCATGCCCTCCCACGGGTTGTGCACGGCGCCGACGACGGGCTTGTTGCCGTTGAGGCCGTGCCGTCCCTGCGCCTTCTCCACGAGGTAGCGGGCGGGGTTGCGCAGCCGGGGGCCGTAGTAGTCGTTGGAGCCGAAGACGTACACGCCGGGGAAGTCCATGAGCGGGCCCAGGGCGTCGAGGAGCTCCGGGACGGCCTCGGTGTCGGAGAGGTTGTCGCCGGTGTTCACGACGAAGTCGGGGCGGAGCCCGGCGAGCTTCTGCAGCCAGAGCCGCTTCTTCTTCTGGCCGCACACCATGTGGACGTCGGAGACCTGGAGGACCCGCAGGTCGGCCATGCCCGGCGGCAGGACGGGGACGGTGATCCGGCGGAGCCGGAAGGAGCGGGCCTCGAAGCCCGCCGCGTAGACGAGTCCGGCCGCGGCCGTCGCCGCGACGCCTGCCGTGATCTTCAGGGGGATCCCGTACCGTGCGCGCATCCCCCCATCGTTCCAGACCCGCGGGGCGTAAATGCACGGGCGGTACGCGTGGACCACCTGCCACACTTGATGCCATGACCACGCTCAAGGCACGACTGCAGGACGACCTCAACGCCGCGATCAAGGAGCGCGACGAGCTGCGCTCCTCGACCCTGCGGCTGACCATCGCCGCCATCACCAAGGAGGAGGTCGCGGGCAAGACCAAGCGCGAGCTCTCCGACGACGAGGTGCAGAAGGTGATCGCCAAGGAGGCGAAGAAGCGGCGCGAGGCCGCGGACGCCTTCGAGCAGGGCGGTCGCCACGAGTCGGCCGAGCGCGAGCGGGCGGAGGGCGTCGTCCTCGACGCGTACCTGCCGAAGCAGCTCACCGACGAGGAGCTGGAGGGCATCGTCGCCGAGGCCGTCGAGGAGGCGCGGGCCGCCGGTGCCGAGGGTCCGCGTGCCATGGGCGCCGTCATGAAGATCGTGAACCCGAAGGTGGCCGGTCAGGCCGAGGGCGGCCGGGTGGCCGCCGCGGTGAAGAAGCTGCTCGCGGGCTGACCGCACGCGCGCGGACGTACGTCGGCGTACGTCGGCGTATGCGAAGGGCGCCCCCGCCGGATTCCGCATCCGGTGGGGGCGCCCTTCGCGTGTACTGGCCGGCGGCTCAGTCCCTGCCGCGGCCGTTGCCGGGCCGGCCGTCACCGCCGCCGCCCAGGTCGGGGAGGGTGATGTCCGGGAACGGGTTGGTCGGCCGGTCGGCCGGCTTGTCGTCGTCCCGGTCGGCGGGCTTGGCGTCGTCCCGCTTGTCGTCCTTCTTCGGGTCCTTCGGCTTCTCGGCGCGGGGCACCTTGATGCCGACGAAGGACGGGGCCTCGTCGCCGAGGGCGCCGGTCATGGCGATCCGCCAGATCGGGCCGGGGAGGCAGCCACCGCAGACCTTGTCGTAGTAGACGCCGCCGATGGTGATGTCGAACATCTCCTCGCGCTTGCCGACGTCGTCGCCGACCCAGACGGCGGTGGAGAGGTCCGGGGTGTAGCCGACGAACCAGGCGTCCTTGCGGCCCTCGGTGGTACCGGTCTTGCCGGCGTTGTCGCGGTCGCTCAGACCGGCCTTTGTGCCGGTGCCGTCCTCGACCACGCCCTTGAGCATCTGGTTGATCATGTCGGCGGTGCGGTCGGACATGGCGCGCGTGCACTTGGTCTGCGGCACGTTCAGCTTGTCGCCGTTGGCGGCCTTGATGGAGTCGATGACCACCGGGGTGCAGTAGATGCCGCGGTTGGCGAAGGTCGCGTAGACGTTCGCCATGTCGAGCGGGGTGCTCTCCAGCGAGCCGAGGGTCGCCGACGGGCTCTGCTTGATCGGCTTGCCGAGCTCGCGCTCGTAGCCGACCTTCTTCGCCATCGTCAGCGTCTCGCAGAGGCCGGCGGCCTGCTCCAGCTTGGCGAAGTAGGTGTTGATGGACTTGCCGAGGGCGCTGGTCATGTCGTACGCCCCCTTCTCCGACTTGAGCTCGTTCTGCACGGGCCAGTCGCCGTAGTCGGCGGGCTTGCCGTCGCAGCGCTTGTAGTCGCTCTTCTCCATGGTGATCTTCCACGGAGTGTCGTAGCTCGTCGCGGGGGAGAGGCCCTTCTCCAGGGCGGCGGCGGCCGTGATCGGCTTGAAGGTCGAGCCGACCGGGAAGCCGTACGTCGTGCCGCCCATCTTGCTGCCGACGGCGAGGTTGAGCGTGGTCTGGTGCTGCTTCTGGTCCAGGCCGTACGGGCGGGACTGGCTCATCGACAGGATCTTGCCGGTGCCGGGCTGCACCTGGACGACGGCGGTCGCGACCCCGTCGTCCTTGTTCACCTTGGCCACCGCGGCCTCGTTCGCCGCCGCCTGCGCCTTCGGGTCGAGCGTGGTCCGGATGGTCAGGCCGCCCAGGTTCCACAGCTTCTGGCGCTCCTCGGCGGTCTTGCCGAAGACGGGGTCGTTGAGGATCGTCTTGCGGACGTAGTCGCAGAAGAAGCCGGCGCCGTCGACGGCGGTGATGCAGCCGTTCTTCGGCGCCTTCACCTTCAGCTTGATCGGCGCGGCCTTGGCCTTCTCGTACTCGGCCTCGCTGATGTCACCGACGTCCGCCATGCGCTTGAGGACGATGTTGCGCCGCTTGGTGGCCTCTTCGAGGTCGTTGATGGGGTCGAAGCGGCTCGGCGACTGCACCAGGCCGGCCATCATGGCGGCCTCGCCCAGTTCCAGGTTCGCGGCGGGCTTGGAGAAGTAGCGCTGCGAGGCGGCCTCGATGCCGTACGCCTGCTGCCCGAAGAACGTGATGTTGAGGTAGTTCTCCAGGATCTTCTTCTTGCCCAGCTCCTCCTCGACCTGGATCGCGTACTTCAGCTCGCGGACCTTGCGGCCGATCGTCTGCTGGGTGGCCTGCGCGACCTTCTCCGGGTCGTCGCCGGCCTCCTCGACGAACACGTTCTTCACGTACTGCTGGGTGAGCGTCGACGCGCCCTCGGAGACGCCGCCCGACTGAGCGTTCTTGTTGATCGCGCGGAGCACGCCCTTGAGGTCGATGGCCCCGTGCTCGTAGAAGCGCGAGTCCTCGATGGCGACGATCGCCTTCTGCATGTACGGGGAGATCTTCTCCAGCGGCACCACCTTGCGGTCCCGCGAGTAGACCGTGGCGATGAGGCCGCCCTCGGAGTCCAGGATGGTGGTGCGCTGACTGAGGGGCGGGGTCTTCAGGTTCGAGGGGATCTCGTCGAATCCCTCGACGGTGCCCTTGGCCGCCAGACCCAGTGCGCCGGCCGCGGGCAGGGCGATGCCCGCCAGCACGGCTCCGGAGAGCACACTGACACCGAGGAACTTGGCGGCCTGCTGGGTCCCGGTCAGACCACCGCCCGAGCGCTTCTTTGCCATGGGGGCAGCCTACGTTCTCAATCGCCGGACACGCGTATATGCCTTGGCCTAAGCTGCTCCCAACTGTCACAGGAGTGCGGTCCCGTATCGGCCCTCGTGCGTGACAATCGCCTGAAATCCGGCATGAGTTTCCGCGTCCCCGAATCCGCGGAAAGGCGTGTCCGATTCCGGTGTGTGTGTCGCGCGGTGTCCTATAACACACGCATGTCCTGCGGTCACTCCCCTGGGTGATCTGACGCGCACGCATAGTCCGTTCGGACCATTCAAGATTGGGCCCGAAGGGGGTGTTGCGCTGTCCCCGCCTTCCGTAACGTCCCAACTGGCAGCGGTGAATATGCCGCTGCCGCCGTGGGGGAGCCTCGATTCGGGAGAGGACGGCGCCGGTATGGGCTGGGTAGCTGACTGGAGTGCGCAGGCGGCCTGCCGCACTACCGATCCGGATGAACTTTTCGTGCAGGGAGCGGCACAGAACCGGGCGAAGGCGGTGTGTACCGGCTGCCCGGTGCGCACCGAGTGCCTGGCCGACGCCCTGGACAACCGTGTGGAGTTCGGCGTGTGGGGCGGCATGACGGAGCGCGAGCGCCGTGCCCTGCTGCGCCGGCGTCCCACGGTCACCTCGTGGCGGCGGCTCCTGGAGACCGCCCGCACCGAGTACGAGCGCGGCGCGGGCCTGCTGCCCGTCGCCATGGAGGACGACGCGACGTACGAGGAGTACGCCGCGGTCGGCTAGTCCCGCTCGCCCCGTGAGGGCCGGTCAGGACCGGTCGCGCGGGGAGGAGAGGCGCTCACCGACGGCCCGCAGCCCGGCGAGGTCGTGCACATCGCCGGGCAGGGCGGCCACCTCGGTCACCGGCACCTCCGGGTGGAGGGCCGTGAAGCGGTCCCACGTGCGCCGCTCGCGCGCGAGCACCCGCATCCGCTCGGCGTGCAGCCGCAGCAGGCCCGCGGTGAGCCGCGCGATGTCCGGATCGGTGTCGCTCGGGTGGTCTTCGGGCACGTCGGCCGTGGGGGCGGCCTCGGGCGCGTCGGAGGGACGTGCGGAGGAGTCGGCGGCGGTGGCGGGGCGCGACGGCCCGGACGACGGAGCCGGAACGTCACCCCCTCCAGCATTCCCGGCCGGCCGATCCGCCATGCGGCCCTCGTCAAGATTTTCCGCCGCCGCCCGCGCCCGCTCGGCCGAGAGGCGCGCCGCGCCGCTGCCGTGCACCCGGTTCAGGACGAGACCGGCCAGCGGCATGCCCTCGGTGGCCAGCCGCTCCACGAAGTACGCCGCCTCCCGCAGCGCGTCCCGCTCGGGCGCCGCCACCACGAGGAACGCCGTGCCCGGCGCCTGGAGCAGCCGGTACGTGGCGTCCGCCCGGGTCCGGAAGCCGCCGAACATCGTGTCCATCGCCGCGACGAACGTCTGCACGTCGCCCAGGAACTGACCCCCCAGCAGCTTCCCCAGCGTCCCCGACATCATCGACATGCCGACGTTGAGGAACTTCATCCCGGCCCGGCCGCCCACCTTCGCCGGCGCCATCAGCAGCTTGATGAACGTCCCGTCCAGGAAGGACCCCAGCCGCTTCGGCGCGTCCAGGAAGTCGAGCGCCGAACGGGACGGCGGGGTGTCGACGACGATCAGGTCCCACTCGTCCCGGGCCCGGAGCTGGCCCAGCTTCTCCATCGCCATGTACTCCTGCGTACCGGCGAAACCGGCCGACAGGGACTGGTAGAAGGGGTTCTCCAGGATCGCCTTGGCCCGTGCCGGATCCGCGTGCGCCTCGACGATCTCGTCGAAGGTCCGCTTCATGTCCAGCATCATGGCGTGCAGTTCGCCGCCGTCCGGGCCCTTCACGCCGTCCACCTTGCGGGGCGTGTTGTCCAGCGCGTCGATGCCCATCGACTGGGCCAGCCGGCGGGCCGGGTCGATGGTGAGGACGACCACCCGCCGGCCCCGCTCCGCCGCCCGCACGCCCAGCGCCGCCGCCGTCGTCGTCTTGCCGACGCCGCCGGAACCGCAGCAGACGATGATCCGGGTGCCGCGGTCGTCCAGGATCGGGTCGATGTCCAGGGCGGGCACGGCGTCCAGCCCGCCCGCGGTGACGCCCTCGGCCACGGGGTCCCCCTTCGTCACGCCGCACCCACCCCTTGCCTCCGCAGTTCCTTCGCCAGGCGGTAGAGGCCCGCGATGTCCGCCCCGTCGCCCAGGTACGGCAGCTCGTACGCGGGCACGCCGACACCGTCCAGGACGGCCCGCTGGGCCCGCTCCAGCTCCACCCGCCGGGCGTGCTCGGCCGCCTGCTCCAGCAGCGGCTCCACCAGCCCCGCGCCGCCCGCGACGCCGGCCGACACCAGCGTTCGCGCGATCGCCTCGCGGTGGTCGCCGGAGGCGGCCCGTACCGCCGCCTCGTCGAGGACCTGCGGGCGGACCATGTTCACCACCACCCGGCCCACCGGCAGCCCCGCCGCGCGCAGTTCGGCGATGCCGTCCGCCGTCTCCTGGACCGGCATCTCCTCCAGGAGCGTCACCAGGTGCACCGCCGTCTCCGGGGACTTGAGGACCCCCATCACCGCCTGCGCCTGGTGGTGTATCGGGCCGATCCTCGCCAGCCCGGCCACCTCGTCGTTCACGTTCAGGAAGCGGGTGACGCGGCCGGTCGGCGGCGCGTCCATCACCACGTGGTCGTAGACCGGTCGGCCGTCCCGCTCCCGCCGGCGGACCGCCTCGCACGCCTTCCCGGTCAGCAGCACGTCCCGGACGCCCGGCGCGATCGTCGTCGCGAAGTCGATCGCGCCGAGCTTCTTCAGCGCCCGGCCCGCGCCGCCCAGTTTGTAGAACATCTGGAGGTAGTCGAGGAGCGCGCGCTCGGCGTCGATCGCCAGCGCGTACACCTCGCCGCCGCCCGGAGCCACGGCGATCTTGCGCTCCTCGTAGGGAAGCGCCTCCGTCTCGAAGAGCTGTGCGATGCCCTGTCTGCCTTCGACCTCGACGAGGAGCGTCCGCTTCCCCTCCGTCGCGAGGGCGAGGGCGAGGGCGGCGGCGACCGTCGTCTTACCGGTACCGCCCTTGCCGCTGACGACCTGGAGCCTGCTCACGCTGTCGAGCCTAACCACTGGCGGGCCCCCGCAATCAGCGGACCGCCCCGGAGAGGCCCCCGAGTCCGGACCCTGGGGGGAGCCTCGGCGGAGCACCCCGCCGCAGCGGCTACAGTCGGGCCCATGACCAAGTGGGAGTACGTCACGGTGCCGCTTCTGGTGCACGCGACCAAGCAGATTCTCGACAACTGGGGCCAGGACGGCTGGGAGCTCGTCCAGGTCGTGCCCGGGCCCAACCCGGAGCAGCTGGTGGCCTACATGAAGCGGCCCAAGCCGTGAGCGGGGCCGTCGAGGCGCGGATCGCCGAGCTGGGCCTGAAGCTGCCCGAGGTCGTCCCGCCGATCGCCGCCTACCAGCCGGCCGTCCAGTCCGGCGTGTACGTCTACACCTCGGGCCAGCTCCCGATGGTGGAGGGCAAGCTTCCGGTGACCGGCAAGGTCGGCGCCGAGGTGACCCCCGAGGAGGCCAAGGCGCTTGCCGCGACCTGCGCGCTGAACGCGCTCGCGGCCGTGAAGTCGGTCGCCGGTGACCTCGACCGGATCAAGCGGGTCGTCAAGGTCGTCGGCTTCGTCGCCTCCGCCGCGGACTTCACCGGCCAGCCCGGCGTGATCAACGGCGCCAGCGAACTGCTCGGCGAGATCCTCGGCGACAAGGGCGTGCACGCCCGCAGCGCCGTCGGCGTCACCGTCCTCCCCCTCGACGCCCCCGTCGAGGTCGAGGTCCAGGTCGAGCTGACCGAGGCCTGACCCACGCGGACAGGACGAGGCCGGACGCGAGCCCGCCGGCCCCGGGCCGTACGCACCCCGGCCGGCCGCCCCTCCCCGGGGCGGCCGGCCCTCGTGCATTCGGTTCGATGCGCATAGCATCCGCCCCATGTCGAATGGTCAGTGGTACCCGCCGGAATGGCCCGACCGGATCCGCGCCCTCGCCGCCGGCGAGCTGGTGCCGGTGACGCCGCGGCGCGCCGCCACCGTGCTCCTGCTGCGCGACGCGGCCGGCGGGCCCGAGGTCCACATGCTGCGCCGCCGCGCCTCCATGGCCTTCGCCGGCGGCGCGTACGCCTATCCCGGCGGCGGGGTCGACCCGCGCGACGAGCAGCCGGTGCGCTGGGCCGGGCCGCCGCTGGAGGAGTGGGCGGAGCGGCTGGGGCTCGACGACCCGGCGCAGGCGCAGGCCGTGGTCTGCGCGGCCGTCCGGGAGACCTTCGAGGAGGCGGGCGTGCTGCTCGCCGGCGAGACCCCGGACACCGTCGTCGGCGACACCACCGGCGAGGACTGGGAGCGCGACCGGGCGGCGCTGGTCGCCCGCGAGCTGTCGTTCGCGGACTTCCTCGACCGGCGCGGCCTCGCGCTCCGCTCGGACCT
Source organism: Streptomyces sp. NPDC057854 (assembly GCF_042797055.1). Classification (NCBI taxonomy): domain Bacteria; kingdom Bacillati; phylum Actinomycetota; class Actinomycetes; order Kitasatosporales; family Streptomycetaceae; genus Streptomyces; species Streptomyces sp. NPDC057854. Next base: position 136,716 of record NZ_JBHVMF010000015.1, on the reverse strand, counting down.
GCTGGGCGCGTGGGCCCGCTGGATCACCCCCGAGTTCGAGCAGCGCCGGTACGACACCTGGTTCTTCGTGGCCGTCCTCCCGGCCGGGCAGCGGACCCGGGACGTCTCCGGGGAGGCCGACCGCACGGTCTGGATCCGGCCGGAGGACGCCGCCGCCGGCTACGACCGGGGTGAGCTGACGATGATGCCGCCGACGATCGCCACCCTGCGGTCCCTGCAGCCGTGCGGCACGGCCGCGGAGGCGCTGGCGGCGGCCGGGAAGCAGTCCATGACGCCGGTGCTGGCACGCGCGCGCGTGGAGGGCGGCCAGGTGGTGCTGTCGTGGCCCGGCCACGACGAGTTCACCAGGACGGTCGGGGGAGGGGCGCCGTGACCGACGCCGCCGCCCTGCCGGGCCAGCCGCGCGGGCTCGTCACCTCCGGTCCGGCGACCGAGCGGGCCGTGAACGTGCTCGCGCCCAACCCGTCCGCGATGACCCTGGACGGCACCAACACCTGGCTGCTCTCCGAGCCGGACTCCCCGCTGGCCGTCGCCGTGGACCCGGGGCCGCTCGACGAGGGCCACCTCCGGCACGTGATCGCCACCGCCGAGCGGCTGGGCAAGCGGATCGCGCTGACGCTGCTGACGCACGGCCATCCGGACCACGCCGAGGGCGCGGGCCGCTTCGCCGAGCTGACCGGCACCGCCGTCCGGGCGCTCGACCCGGCGCTCCGCCTCGGCGACGAGGGACTGGGCGCGGGCGACGTGGTCGAGGTCGGCGGCCTGGAGCTGAGGGTGGTGCCGACGCCCGGCCACACCTCCGACTCGCTCTCCTTCCACCTGCCCGCCGACCGCGCGGTGCTGACCGGCGACACGATCCTCGGGCGCGGCACGACGATGGTCGCGCACCCGGACGGGCGCCTCGGCGACTACCTGGACTCGCTGCGCCGGCTGCGCTCGCTGGCCGTGGACGACGGCGTGCACACGGTCCTGCCGGGGCACGGGCCGGTCCTGGACGACGCCCAGGGCGTCGTGGAGTACTACCTGGCCCACCGGGCGGCCCGGCTCGCGCAGGTGGAGACGGCGGTCGAGGCGGGCCACCGGACGGCGCCGGAGGTCGTGGCGCACGTCTACGCGGACGTGCACCGGTCGCTGTGGCCGGCGGCGGAGCTCTCCGTACGGGCGCAGCTGACGTACCTGCGGGAGCGCGGGCTGCTCTGAGACGTACCCCCGGGAACCCTCCGGGCTCCCCGAGTGTCTTACGCTCCGCTTACATCAGGCCGTAGCCCTCGGGGGGAATGCCCATGTTCGTCATAGCCATCCTGCTGGTGATCGCCGCGGTGGTGCTCTGGTTCGTCGGCCGGTCGCAGGACTCGACCGGCTGGAAGCTGGGTGCCGCGGGCGCGCTGGTCGCCGGCGTCTTCTCGGTGATCGTGAGCATGACGTACGTGATCAGCGCGTACGAGGTCGGCGTGCCGGTCGCGTTCGGCAAGGTCGGTTCGCCGATGACGTCCGGCATGCACGTGAAGTCGCCGTTCACCGACGTCACCACCTTCTCCACCCGCCCGGTCGACCTCAACCTGTCCGACAAGGACGTGGTCGAGGTCCGCTCCTCGCAGGGTGGCGTCATGTACGCGGAGGTCACGGTGAAGTGGGCGGTCGTCCCGTCGAAGGCCGTCGAGCTGTACAAGCTCGCGGGCAGCGAGGACGCCATCCAGCAGCGCCTGGTCTACCCGGACAGCCGCGAGATCGTCCGCAACGTGTTCGCCCGCTACACCAGCGAGCAGGGGTACGCCTCCGACCGCGAGAAGATCAACGCCGAGATCGCGAAGCTCATCACGGAGCGCCTGGAGCCGCGCGGCATCGTCGTCACCACCGTCAACCTGCGCAACGTGAAGCCGTCGGACGCGCTCCAGGGCCAGATCGACCGCAAGATCCAGCAGCAGCAGGCCACCGAGCGGGCGCTGGAGGCGGCCCGTACCGCCAAGGCCGAGTCGGACCGGCGCCGGATCGAGGCGGAGGGCATCGCCCGCGCCAACAAGATCCTCAACGACTCGCTGACGGACAAGGTCCTGGCGAACCAGTGCATCGACGCCTTCAAGGAGGCGGCGGCGAAGAACCCGGTCTACGCGGTGCCCTGCGGCTCCGCCGGCGCGTCCGCCCCGGTGATCGTGGACGGCTCGAAGCGCTGAGTCGAGGGACGCGTACGACCCGCACGACGTGCACGAGCTGTACGGAAGGGGGCCGCCCGGTCGACCGGGCGGCCCCCTTCCCGTGCGTACGGGGATCCCTAGCGGGAGCGCTTCGCGAGGCGCTCCACGTCCAGCAGGATCACGGCGCGGGCCTCCAGGCGCAGCCAGCCGCGCTGCGCGAAGTCGGCGAGCGCCTTGTTCACGGTCTCGCGGGAGGCGCCGACCAGCTGGGCCAGCTCCTCCTGGGTGAGGTCGTGGACGACGTGGATGCCCTCCTCCGACTGCACGCCGAAGCGGCGCGACAGGTCGAGGAGCGCGCGGGCGACACGGCCCGGCACGTCGGAGAAGACCAGGTCGGACATCTGGTCGTTGGTCTTGCGCAGGCGGCGGGCGACGGCCCGCAGCAGGGCGCCGGCGACCTCGGGGCGGGCGTTCAGCCAGGGCTGGAGGTCGCCGTGGCCGAGGCCGAGCAGCTTGACCTCGGTCAGCGCCGTCGCGGTCGCGGTGCGCGGGCCCGGGTCGAAGAGGGACAGCTCGCCGATGAGCTCGCCGGGGCCGAGGACCGCCAGCATGTTCTCGCGCCCGTCGGGGGAGGTGCGGTGCAGCTTCACCTTGCCCTCGGTGACCACGTACAGGCGGTCGCCGGGGTCGCCCTCGTGGAAGAGCGCGTCGCCACGGGCGAGCGTCACCTCACTCATCGAGGCGCGCAGCTCGGCGGCCTGCTCGTCATCGAGCGCCGCGAAGAGCGGGGCGCGCCGCAGAACGTCGTCCACGAGTTCACTCCTCCTGTCGACCTGCTCACGGGACCTGAGCTCCCATGATGCCGGACGTGCCAAACAGTGCGATCAATCACAACAAGTTTGACGCACCGGACGCCATTGCCGAACGTCAGGGGCCCGATCGGGGTCCGATCGGCGGCGGGCGGGGCGGAAGAGGCCCGTGGCCCCTAGGCTGGCCGGGTGTCCAACTCGCCGGTGAGAACGCAGGCCAAGGGGGCTGAAAGAGTGTCGGCCGAAGGGAATTCCGCTGTGGGCGAACACGGCGTGTCGAAGCGGTCGAAAGCCGTGAATCGGGATGATTCGCCCCCAAGGAGCCGAACCCCGGAGAACCCCGCGGACCCGGCCACCCCGGCGAAGCGCGCGAAGCCCGCAAAGCCCGCCAAGGCCGCCAAGGCACCGGCCGCTAAGGCCGCCGCCCCCGCCGCCGAGGCCAAGGCCTCCGCCCGTAAGACCAAGGCCCCGGCCGCCAAGGCCGAGGCCGAGCCTGCCGCCGCCCCCGCCCGGAAGGCCACGCCCAAGCCCGAGTCGCGGCTGGCCATGGTGCGGCGGGCGCGGAAGATCAACCGGGAGCTCGCGGAGGTGTTCCCGTACGCGCACCCCGAGCTCGACTTCCGCAACCCCTTCGAGCTGCTGGTCGCCACCGTGCTCTCCGCGCAGACCACCGACCTGCGGGTGAACCAGACGACGCCCGCGCTGTTCGCCCAGTACCCGACCCCCGAGGACCTGGCCGCCGCCGTCCCGGAGGAGGTCGAGGAGCTGATCCGGCCCACCGGCTTCTTCCGCGCCAAGACGAAGTCGATCATGGGCCTGGCCGCCGCGCTCCGGGACGACTTCGGCGGCGAGGTCCCCGGCCGCCTGGAGGACCTCGTCACGCTGCCCGGCGTCGGCCGGAAGACCGCGTTCGTCGTCCTCGGCAACGCCTTCGGCGTCCCCGGGATCACCGTCGACACCCACTTCATGCGGCTCGCCCGCCGCTGGCGGTGGACCGCGTCCGACGACCCGGTCAAGATCGAGGCCGAGGTCGCCGAGATCTTCCCGAAGAGCGAGTGGACGATGCTGTCCCACCGGGTGATCTTCCACGGCCGCCGCATCTGCCACGCCCGCAAGCCCGCCTGCGGCGCCTGCCCGATCACCCACCTCTGCCCGGCGTACGGCGAGGGCGAGACCGACCCGGAGAAGGCCGCCAAGCTGCTCAAGTACGAGAAGGGCGGCTTCCCCGGCCAGCGGCTCAACCCGCCCGCCGACTACCCCGGCCGCCCGGCCCCGCCCGCGCCCGGCGTGGCCCCGGGCGCCGCCCAGACCCCCTCCGGCGCCGAGTGAGCCGCGGCGGACCGGGACGGACCCGCGGGAACGAAGAGACACGGCGACGGCGTTGGACGACTCGGGGGTGCCCATGACGCGTACGGACGAAGAGACCCACGGCCCCGGCACCGGCGGCCTGCTGGACCGGGACGGCCTGCCCGACTGGCTCGCGCCGGTCGACCGGGCCGCGCGCACCGTCGCGCCCGAGCAGCTGAGCCGCTTCCTGCCGCCCGCGAACGGCTCCGGCCGCCAGTCCGCCGTCCTGGTCCTCTTCGGCCACGGCGCCCGCGGCCCCGAGCTGTTGCTGATGGAGCGCGCCGGCAGCCTCCGCTCGCACGCCGGACAGCCCTCCTTCCCCGGCGGCGCCCTCGACCCCGAGGACGGCGACCCGGCCGACGGCGGGCTGCTGCGGGCGGCCCTGCGCGAGGCGCGGGAGGAGACCGGCCTCGACCCGGCGGGCGTCCAGCTCTTCGGAGTCCTGCCCCGGCTCTACATCCCGGTCAGCGGCTTCGTCGTCACGCCCGTCCTCGGCTGGTGGCGCGAACCGAGCCCGGTCGGCGTCGTCGACCCGGCCGAGACCGCCCGGGTCTTCACGGTCCCCGTGGCGGATCTCACGGACCCCGCCAACCGCGCCACCGCCGTCCACCCGGCCGGCCACGCGGGCCCCGCGTTCCTCGTCGCGTCGGCCCTGGTCTGGGGTTTCACCGCCGGAGTGATCGACCGGCTGCTGCACTTCGCCGGCTGGGAGCGGCCCTGGGACGCCTCCCGCGAGGTCCCGCTCGACTGGCGCTCGTGACAGGCTGGGCCCCCGGGCGACCGGAGACGAAGCGGCGACCGGAAACGACACTGCGAGGCTGACGACCGTGAACGTGCTGGACATCCTGCTGCTGCTCGCGGCCGTGTGGTTCGCGATCATCGGCTACCGCCAGGGCTTCGTCGTCGGCATCCTCTCGGTGATCGGATTCCTCGGCGGCGGACTCGCCGCCATGTGGCTGCTGCCGATCCTCTGGGACCGGCTCACCGACCAAAGCGAGATCACCACCACCGTCACGGTGATCTTCGTGATGGCGGTCATCGTCTCCGCCTCCGTCGGCCAGGCGCTCACCACCCACCTCGGCAACAAGCTCCGCCGCCACATCACCTGGTCGCCGGCCCGCGCCCTCGACGCCACCGGCGGCGCGCTGGTCAACGTCGTCGCCATGCTCCTCGTGGCCTGGCTGATCGGCTCGGCGCTGGCCGGCACCTCGCTGCCGACCCTCGGCAAGGAGGTGCGCGGCTCCAAGGTGCTCCAGGGCGTCACCGAGGCGATGCCCGACTGGGCCGACGAGTGGTTCGGCAACTTCACCGCCACCCTGGCCCGCAGCGGCTTCCCGCAGGTCTTCAGCCCGTTCGCCAACGAGCCCATCACCGAGGTGCTGCCCCCGGATCCCGCGCTCGCCGGCAGCCCCGTCGCCACCCTCGTGCAGCGCTCCATCGTCAAGGTCGTCGGCACCGCCCCGAGCTGCGGCAAGGTCCTGGAGGGCACCGGCTTCGTCTTCGCCGAGCGCCGCGTGATGACCAACGCGCACGTGGTCGGCGGCGTCGACGAGCCCACCGTGCAGATCGGCGGCGAGGGCCGGCTGTACGACGCCAAGGTCGTCCTCTACGACTGGCAGCGCGACATCGCCGTCCTCGACGTGCCGGACCTCAAGGCCACCCCGCTGCGCTTCACCGGGGAGGAGGCCCGCAGCGGCGACGACGCCATCGTCGCCGGCTTCCCCGAGAACGGTTCGTACGACGTCCGCTCCGCCCGCGTCCGCGGCCGGATCACCGCCGACGGCCCCGACATCTACCACCGGGGCGACGTGCGCAGGGAGGTGTACTCGCTGTACACGACGGTCCGCCAGGGCAACTCCGGCGGCCCGCTCCTCACCGAGGACGGCACCGTCTCGGGCGTCATCTTCGCCCGCTCCCGCGACGACGCGCAGACCGGCTACGCGCTGACGGTCGAGGAGATCCGCGAGGACATCGAGCTCGGCCGGACCGCCGGGCAGCAGGTGGACACCCAGGGCTGCGCCCTCTGAGCCCGCCGCGCGGGCCCGTCCCCGCCCTGCCTAGGCGGTGTCGCGGGGATGGCGGAGCCGGGCCGACACCCAGCGGGCGCGCCGCCTGAGGATGCGTGAGATCCCGACCTGCCCGCCGGGAGCGCGGCCCTCGTCCGGCGGGCCTCCCCGCTCGCGGGAGCCCGGCCCGGAGGCGGAGCGGCGGTCGCGTGCCGTGTCACCGTAGTCGTGCGTCCAGCCCATACCGGGACGTCTGCCCGGGGGCCGGGCCCGGTAACCGCTCCTGGGCCCGCCAATCGGAGTATGCGCGGGGCAAGGGACGTTCGACGCACGCCCGTACGGGGGCGTGCGGGGCGGTGCGGGCCGGAGGCCGTACCGGACCCGTCAGCGGTCGGGCTCGGGGTCCTTCAGCCAGTTCACCAGTTCCGTGGTGAAGGCGACCGGGTCCTCCTCGTGCGGGAAGTGCCCGAGGCCGTCGAAGAGCCGCCAGCGGTACGGGGCTTCCACGTACTCGCCCGAACCGGCCGCGCTGCGGGTGCGCATGACGGGGTCCAGCGAGCCGTGCAGGTGCAGCGTCGGCACCCGGACCGGCCGCTTCATGCGCCGGTTGAACTGGATGCCGTCGGGGCGGGCCAGCGAGCGGACCAGCCAGCGGTACGGCTCGATCGAGCAGTGCGCCGTCGACGGGACGAGCATCGCCCGCCGGTACGCCTCTACCGCGTCGTCGTCGGCCGGGCGCGGCCCCGACCAGTCCTGGATCAGACGCCCCACCAGTTCGGCGTCGTCGGCGACCAGCTGACGCTCCGGCAGCCACGGCCGCTGGAACCCCCAGATGTGGGAGCCGGCCCGGGACTGCGCGAAGTCGGAGAGCATCGCCGAACGCCAGCGGCGCGGGTGCGGCATCGAGGAGACGGCCAGCCGGCGGACCAGCTTGGGCCGCATCACGGCGGCCGTCCAGGCGAGGTAGCCGCCCAGGTCGTGGCCGACGAGCGCGGCGTCCGGCTCGCCGAGCGAGCGGACCACCCCGGTGATGTCGAGGGCCAGGTTGGCGGGGTCGTAACCGCGGGGGGTGCGGTCGCTGCCGCCGACCCCGCGCAGGTCCATCGCGACCGCCCGGAAGCCGGCCTCGGCGAGCGCCGGCAGCTGGTGGCGCCAGGTCCACCAGAACTGCGGGAAGCCGTGCAGCAGCAGCACGAGGGGGCCGTCGCCCATCTCGGCGATGTGGAAGCGGGCGCCGTTGGCCGCGACGTCACGGTGGGTCCACGGACCGTCGAGGCGTACGGGCCCGCCGCCGGGGGTGCTGCTCTCGGGGAGGGTCATACGGACGAGCGTGCCACAGACTGGGCCTTGGCCATCGTCACCTCGGCGGCGGGGACACCCTCGGGGCGCGGGTGCGGCTTCACGTTCTGCATGATCGCGGCGGTCTGCTTGGCCGACGCGATGGTCCTCCGCGGCGGCTTCACCTTCTTGAACTTCCGCATCGCGATCAGGCCCAGGAGACCGGCGACGATCACGTTGAACGCGAAGGACAGCAGGAAGCACCAGACGAGGTTCCAGCCGCCGTTGCCGTTGTGCCCGCCGGTCCACGTGTTGATGGCGTACGCGAGCGCGAAGCTCAGCATCGGCAGCGAGAACAGCAGCACGACGGCGGCGGCGATCGCCGCGCCGCTGCCGATCGCGCCGCGCTTCACGTCCTGCCGGAGCTCGGCCTTGGCCAGGGCGATCTCGTCGTGCACCAGTGCGGACATCTCGGCGGTCGCCGAGGCGACCAGCTGGCCGAGGCTGCGCTCGGTTCCGTCGAACGGGTCGCTCATCGCTCTCCCTCTCCTCTTGTACGGTCCGAGACTCTTTGTACGGTCCGCCTCAGATCATGCCGGACGGTCGGCCCCGTCGCGCGGTGCCCCCGCCAGTCGGGCGCGCTCCCGGTGCTCTGCGGCCTTCCGCTCCAGGATCTCGGCCATCCGCAGGTGGTACGCCTCGGTGCCCTCCTCGTACACGTCCGGGATGCCGTCCTCGTCCTCGTCCCGCTCCTCGTCGGCGACCAGCAGCAGGTACTTCCGGACGCGCAGCTTGAGCAGGAGCGAGGCGCAGGCGGCGGCGATCAGCGAGCCCATGAGGACCGCCGCCTTCACCTCGTCGGTGAGGGCCGCGTCGCCCTCGAAGGCGAGTTCGCCGATGAGGAGCGAGACGGTGAAGCCGATGCCCGCGAGGGTGGCGACGGCGAACACGTCCGGCCAGGACAGCTGGGGGTTGAGCGCCGCCCTGGTGAAACGGGCGGCGAGCCAGGTGCCGCCGAAGATGCCGACGGCCTTGCCGACGACCAGGCCGAGGACGACACCGAGGGTGACGGGCTGGGTGAAGACGTCGCGGAGCGCTTCGCCGGACAGGGTGACGCCGGCGGAGAAGAGCGCGAAGAGGGGGACGGCGAGGCCGGCGGAGAGCGGCCGGACCAGGTGCTCGATGTGCTCGCCGGGGGAGTGCTCCTCGCCGTCGCGGGTGGTGCAGCGGAGCATCAGGCCCATGGCGACGCCGGCGATCGTGGCGTGGACGCCGCTGTTGTACATCAGGGCCCAGATCACCAGCGCCAGCGGCACGTACACGTACCAGCCGCGGACCTCCTTGCGGAGCAGGAACCAGAAGAGGGCGAGGCCGGTGAGGGCGCCGCCGAGGGCGGCGAAGTTCAGGTCGCTGGTGAAGAAGACCGCGATGATCAGGATCGCGAAGAGGTCGTCGACGACGGCGAGGGTGAGGAGGAAGGCGCGCAGGGCGGACGGGAGCGAGGTGCCGATGACGGCGAGGACGGCGAGCGCGAAGGCGATGTCGGTGGCGGTGGGCACGGCCCAGCCGTCCATGGTGCCGCCGCCGACGGCGTTGACCGCGACGTACACGAGGGCCGGGGTGGCCATGCCGCAGATCGCCGCGATGACGGGGAGCGCGGCGGCCTTCGGGTCGCGCAGCTCGCCGGCGACCAGCTCGCGCTTGAGCTCGATGCCGGCGACGAAGAAGAAGACCGCCAGCAGGCCGTCGGCCGCCCAGTGCGCTATCGACAGGTCGAGGCCGAGGGAGGCGGGTCCGAGGTGGAAGCCGGAGACCGCGTCGTAGCTGCCGGGCAGCACGTTCGCCCAGATGAGCGCGGTGACGGCGGCGACGAGCAGCAGGACGCCGCCGACGGTCTCGGTGCGCAGGGCGTCGGTGACGTGGCGGCGCTCGGGGAGCGAGAGCCTGCCGAGGAACGAGCGGTCGGTGGACACGAGGAGCCTCCGGTCGGGTGGGCAGCACTGAGCACATGCCGACCAGACTTCCCGGCGCACCTAGGTCTTTCTGTCGCGTTCCTGACGCGTTCTTTACTTTACCTAACGAGCCCGAGGTGTGTCCGGCGAGGATCACTTTAGGAAGATATGCGGCTTTCGGCGCGGCGGCAGGGGGGCGGGGGGTGGACGCGGAAAGGCCCGCCCCGGGGTGTCGGGGCGGGCCTTTCCGTGCGGTCGTGGTGTCGTCAGTCCTCGCTGGGCGCGGCCGGCAGCTTGGTCTGAATGAGCGACATAACCGACGAATCGGTCAGCGTGGTGACGTCGCCCAGCTCCCTGTTCTCCGCCACGTCGCGCAGCAGCCGGCGCATGATCTTTCCGGAGCGGGTCTTCGGCAGCTCGGCCACCGGGAGGATCCGCTTGGGCTTGGCGATCGGGCCGAGGGTGGCGCCGACGTGGTTGCGCAGCTCGGCGACGAGGGCGTCGTCCTCGCTGGCGGTGCCGCGCAGGATGACGAAGGCGACGATCGCCTGGCCGGTGGTCTCGTCGGCGGCGCCGACGACGGCCGCCTCGGCCACCGCCGGGTGGGAGACGAGCGCCGACTCGACCTCGGTGGTCGAGATGTTGTGGCCGGAGACGAGCATGACGTCGTCGACGCGGCCGAGCAGCCAGATGTCGCCGTCGTCGTCCTTCTTGGCGCCGTCGCCGGCGAAGTACTTGCCCTCGAAGCGGGACCAGTAGGTGTCGATGAAACGCTGGTCGTCGCCCCAGATGGTGCGGAGCATCGACGGCCACGGCTCGGTGAGCACCAGGTAGCCGCCGCCGCCGTTCGGCACCTCGTTCGCCTCGTCGTCGACGACGGTGGCGGAGATGCCGGGGAGCGGGCGCTGGGCGGAGCCCGGCTTGGTCTCGGTGACGCCGGGGAGCGGGCTGATCATCATCGCGCCCGTCTCGGTCTGCCACCAGGTGTCCACGATCGGGCAGCGGTCGGCGCCGATGTGCTTGCGGTACCAGATCCACGCCTCGGGGTTGATCGGCTCGCCGACCGAGCCCAGCACGCGCAGGCTGGACAGGTCGAACTTGGCGGGGATGTCGTCGCCCCACTTCATGAACGTGCGGATCGCGGTCGGCGCCGTGTACAGGATGGTGACGCCGTACTTCTGCACGATCTCCCAGAACCGGCCCTGGTGCGGGGTGTCCGGGGTGCCCTCGTACATGACCTGCGTGGCGCCGTTGGCGAGCGGGCCGTAGACGATGTACGAGTGGCCGGTGACCCAGCCGATGTCGGCGGTGCACCAGTAGACGTCGGTCTCCGGCTTGAGGTCGAAGACGGCGTGGTGGGTGTACGCGGCCTGGGTGAGGTAGCCGCCGGAGGTGTGCAGGATGCCCTTCGGCTTACCCGTCGTGCCCGAGGTGTACAGGATGAAGAGCGGGTGCTCGGCCGGGAACGCCTCGGGGGTGTGCTCGGTGGACTGGCGGCCGACGATGTCGTCCCACCAGACGTCCCGGCCCTCGGTGAAGGCGGTGTCCTGGCCGGTGCGGCGGACCACGAGGACGTGCTCGACCTGCGGGCACCTGGCGACGGCCTCGTCGATGGCCGGCTTGAGCGCGGACGGCTTGCCGCGGCGGTAGCCGCCGTCGGCGGTGACGACCAGCTTGGCGTCGGCGTCCTGGATGCGGGAGGCGACGGCGTCGGCGGAGAAGCCGCCGAAGACGACCGAGTGGGCGGCGCCGACGCGGGCGCAGGCCAGCATGGTGATCGCGGCCTCGGGGATCATCGGCAGGTAGACGGCGACCCGGTCGCCCTTGCGGACGCCCAGCTCGGTCAGGGCGTTGGCGGCCTTGGAGACCTCGTCCTTGAGCTCGGCGTAGGTGATCGCGCGGCTGTCGCCCGGCTCGCCCTCGAAGTGGATGGCGACCCGGTCGCCGTGCCCGGCCTCGACGTGCCGGTCGACGCAGTTGTACGCCACGTTGAGCTCGCCGTCGGCGAACCACTTGGCGAACGGCGGGTTCGACCAGTCGAGGGTCTCGGTCGGCTCGGTGGCCCAGGTCAGGCGCTTGGCCTGCTCGGCCCAGAAGCCCAGCCTGTCCGCCTCGGCCTGCTCGTACGCCTCCGCCGTCACGTTGGCGTGCGCGGCCAGCTCGGCGGGCGGCGCGAAACGGCGCTCTTCCCGGAGCAGATTGGCCAGGCTCTCGTTGCTCACGACATCTCCCTTTCCCAGGGCGTCCTCTGTGCGTATGTGTCCCGCGTCATAGCTCATCAGCCCGATGCCCCGGGTGACAAGAGCCTCCGGGCAATTGGTTTAGACCTGTGAGCGTCTTGACGGCGGTGGCCCCTTCGTCCCGAGCGGAGGGAGAAGGGGCCACACACTCTCACGGAGGCGGTCCGGGAAAGGTTCAGGACGCGCGGGCGGCCAGGGCAGCCGGCGGGACGCCGTGGAAGACGGCGTCGTACCCGCGCCCCTCGTCCGCGTCGGACAGCAGGTACGCCTGCGCCTCTCCCACGTGGAAGTACATCCCCTGCAGGGTGAGGCTGCCGTCGGCGAGCCGCCGCGCCACCGACTCGTACGCCCGCAGGTGCTCCAGCTGCTGGACGACGTTGGTGAGGCACAGCTGCTCCACCGCGTCCGCCGGGAGCCGTCCGGAGATCCGCGCCCACGCGTGCCGGCGGCTCGCCATCCGCTCCAGGCTCGGTCTGCCGTGCCGCAGCCAGCGGTGCAGCGGGGTCGCCGGCGCGTCGGGGGCGGCGCCGAGCAGCGCCTGCATGGCGCCGCAGCCGGAGTGGCCGCAGACGGTGATCGACTGCACCCGGAGCACGTCCACGGCGTACTCGATCGCCGCCGCCACCGAGTCGTCCCCGCTCTCCTCGCCGGGCAGGGGCACCAGATTGCCCACGTTGCGCACGGTGAAGAGGTCGCCGGGGCCGCTCGACGTGATCATGCTGGTGACCAGCCGGGAGTCGGCGCAGGTGAGGAAGAGCTGCGACGGGCTCTGGCCCTCCCGGGCCAGCCGGGCCAGCTCGTCCCGGACCAGCGGCGCGGTGTTCCGCTGGAACTTGCCGATGCCGTGAGCCAGCTGATGCCCCGTCGGGCGCTGCGGCTCCTCCGCCGCCGGGGCGGCGGGTTCGCCGGCCGCGGGGTCCGCGGCGGCCGGGGTGGGCTGCGGCGCGGGCAGCTCGGCGCACCGGTGGTTGTGCCACGGCGTCCAGGGCCGGCAGCAGGCGTCCTCCGGACCCGGGTGGGCCGCGGCGCGCGCCTTCGCGGCATGGCCCGTACCGGGGCCGCCGGACTCCGTGGCGGGGGCGGAGTCGCGGTCCGACGGGTGATCCGAGTCGGGGTCGGCGTCCGGCTCGGGGGCGGAAGGGGCGGAGGAGCCGGAGGAGCCGGAGGAGCCGGTGATATGGCCGCCGGTGGGGCCGGTCAGCTCGACCGTGCCGCCGTGCGCCAGATGGCCGGAGGCCCAGTCGTTCAGCGTCTCGTACGCGGCGTGGTCCATGAAGGAGCCGTCCAGCTCCACGGTCACGTCCGTGCCCCGGGGGATCTGGTGCAGTGCCCGGCTCAGCCGCGGCACCGCGAGGAAGGTCAGCTGGCCGCGCACCCGCAGCAGCGGGCGCTCGTCCCGGTCCTCCCGGGTGATCCGGGTGCGGGTCAGCCGGTGCAGCGCGACCGCGACCGCGACGGCGATGCCGAGGGCGACGCCCTCCAGCAGGCCCACCAGGACGACGCCGGTCAGCGTCACCGCGTACACGACGACCTCGCGGTGCCGGGTGACCGTACGGATGTGGGTGATGCTCACCATCTGGATGCCGACCACCATGACCAGCGCGGCCAGCGCGGCCAGCGGGATCAGGTCGATGGCGGGCACCAGCAGCAGCGCGGCCAGCACGATCCACAGGCCGTGCAGCATGGTGGAGGCCCGGCTGACCGCACCCGCCGACACGTTGGCGACACTGCGGACCGCGACCCCGGCGACCGGGAGGCCGCCGAGCGCCCCGGAGACCACGTTGGCCGCGCCCTGGCCGGCCAGTTCGCGGTCGAGGTCGGAGCGGGGGACGCCCGCGCCGCGGTCCGGGCGGGCGGCGACGAGCCGGTCGACGGCGACGGCGGAGAGCAGCGACTGGACGCTGGTGACCAGGGTGATGGTCAGGACGCCGGCGGCGATGCCGAGGACCGGCCCCTCCGGCAGTCCGGGCAGCGCGTGGCTGCTCCAGGACGGCAGGTCGACGCGGGGCACGGAGAGCCCGGCGGCCACCGCGAGCACGGTCGCGCCGCCGACGGCGATCAGCGCGGCCGGCGCCTTCCGGGCCAGCGCGCCCACGCGGCCCGGCAGCCGGGGCCAGCCGAGCAGGACGACGATGGTGAACCCGCTGATGGCGAGCGAGGCCGGGCCGACGTCCGCCAACTGGGCGGGCAGCCCGAGGGCGTTGGCCACCGGGGAACTCTGCGGGGTGCCGCCGAGGACGATGTGCAGCTGCGCCAGGGCGATGGTGACGCCGATGCCGGCCACCATGCCGTGCACGATCGCGGGCGACACCATGAGTGCCGAGCGGGCCACTCTCAGCGCGGACAGGGCCAGTTGGGAGAGTCCGGCGAGGACCGTGATGGCGCAGGTGGTGCGCCAGCCGTACCGCTGGATCAGCTCGGCGGTGACGACGGTGAGGCCGGCGGCGGGTCCGCTCACCTGGAGCGGGGAACCGCCGAAGCGGCCGGCGACCAGACCGCCGACGGCGGCGGCGACCAGGCCGGCCTGGAGCGGGGCTCCGGTGGCGAGGGCGATGCCGAGCGAGAGCGGCAGCGCGATCAGGAAGACGGCGATCGACGCGGAGACGTCCGCGCCGGCGGGACGGAAGCGGCGACCGCCGGGCGGGCTGTGGGGCCGCTGGACGCGGGGCCGGTTGGTGGTGCGGGCAGGGGTGCAGAGGGTCATCCGGTCTCCTCCGGGGCCGAACGGGTACCTCAACTCTGAGTAAACGAATCGTAATGGAGAGTAAAGACTCCGGCATTATTTTCGGGGCAAACAGGGCAATGGTTCACCGATTCCGGTGAACGGACGGCGCCCCGCCGCTTGTCGTTTCATCGTTCCGGCCGCTCCGGTGCGAGGTTGACGCCGCTCGGTCGTCCGGCGGAGAACCCCGCCGATCCCCCCGCCGAAGCCCGTCGGAGAAGAGAGGTGGCGGATGTCAGCCGCTGTGCGAGGAAGTACGTTCCGGAGGAGGACGCTGGCCGCCGGCGCCCTCACCGTCGCCCTGATCGGCGGGCTGGCCGGCTGCTCGGAGCCGTCCTCCCCCGCCGCCGGCACCGAGGGCGCCCCCGGCGCGGGAGCCGGCGCCGGCGCCGGGGCGAAGAAGGGCCCCGCCGCCGCGCCGCAGAACCAGGTCCGCCTGATCGGCGACGGCTCCACCGCCTACACCGGCGCCCAGCCGCACCAGCCGGTGTGGAAGAAGCTGAAGCCCGGCGAGACCCCGCCGCAGTTCGTCGTCTTCTCCTGGGACGGCGCCGGCGAGGACAGCCAGAAGCTCTTCTCGCACTTCCGGAAGGTCGGCAAGAAGTACGGCGCGACCATGACGTACTTCCTCAGCGGCGTCTACCTCCTGCCCGAGGAGAAGCGGGCGATGTACGACCCGCCGAAGCACTCCGCGGGCCGCTCCGACATCGGCTTCAACGACACCGAGGGCATCCGTGACACCGTCCGCGAACTGCGCGGCGCGTGGCTGGAGGGCAACGAGATCGGCACCCACTTCAACGGGCACTTCTGCGGCGCCGAGGGCGGCGTCGGCACCTGGTCCGTGGAGGAGTGGAAGAGCGAGATCCAGCAGGCCAAGTCCTTCGTCAAGAACTGGAAGACCAACGCCGGCCTGCGCGCCGAGCAGCCGCTGCCCTTCGACTACGACAAGGAGCTCGTCGGCGCCCGCACGCCCTGCCTGGAGGGCCGGAAGAACTTCGTGAAGGCCGCCTCCGAGCTCGGCTTCCGCTACGACACCAGCGGCGTCAACGACCAGATCTGGCCGGAGAAGGACCACGGCCTCTGGGACCTGTCCATGCACCTCGTCCCGGTGCCCGGCCGCGCCTTCCAGACCCTCGCCATGGACTACAACTTCCTGGTCAACCAGTCGCCCGGCACGACCCAGGGCGACCCCGGCATGCACCGCTACTGGGGCGACCAGATGCGGGACGGCCTCGTCCAGGCGTTCGAGCGCTCGTACCGGGGCAACCGGGCGCCGGTCATCATCGGCAACCACTTCGAGTCCTGGAACGGCGGCACCTACATGCGCGCCATCGAGGAGACCATCGCCACCGTCTGCGTCCAGAAGGACGTCAAGTGCGTCTCCTTCCGCCAGCTCGCGGACTGGCTCGACGCCCAGGATCCCGCCGTCATCGCCAAGATGCGCACCCTGAAGGTCGGCGAGGCCCCCGCCGGCGGCTGGCCCGCCTTCCTCGCCCCCCAGCCGGCCGCCCCCGCCGCCCCCCAGGCCCCGAAGCAGCCGACCCGCGGCTGACCGGGTCGGCGGTCGAGCGGGCCCGCAGCCGCCGGGCCCGCGGCTGGGCGGGCCTGCGGCGGCGGGGCCGAGGCCGGGCGGGCCTGCGGCCGAGTGGGTCCGGCCGGCCCGGTGGGTCAGTGGACGCCGGCGGTCGTGGGTTCGCCGAGGACGAAGTCGGGGTCGACCTGCGCCGCCAGGTCGGCCCCGGTCTTCGCGTTGCCCCAGCTCTCCGCGTTGCGCAGGTGGAAGTGGACCATCTGGCTTGTGTACCGCTGCCAGTCGCGCCGCGCGTACGTGTCGTCCGCCGCCTCCCGCAGGGTCCGCAGGGCCTCGTGGTTCTCCGGCTCCAGCTCCTCGAAGCGCGGCGGCCGGCCCTTCTCCATCGCGCGCACCCAGTCCGAGTGGCCGACCGTGACGAGCAGGTCGTCGCCGACCTCCTGGCGCAGGAAGTCCAGGTCGTCCGGCCCCTGCACCTTGTTGCCGACGACCTTCAGCGCGACGCCGAAGTCCCGCGCGTACTCCTTGTACTGCCGGTACACCGAGACGCCCTTGCGGGTGGGCTCGGCGACCAGGAAGGTCATGTCGAAGCGGGTGAACATGCCCGACGCGAACGAGTCCGAGCCCGCCGTCATGTCGACGACCACGTACTCCCCGGCCCCGTCCACCAGGTGGTTGAGGCACAGCTCCACCGCGCCGACCTTCGAGTGGTAGCAGGCCACGCCGAGGTCCGCCTCGGTGAACGGCCCGGTCGCCATCAGCCGCACCTCGCCGGGGTCGAGCCGGACCGGCCGGGCGCACGCCTCGTACACCGGGTTGTCCTCACGGACCCGCAGCAGCCGCGAACCCTCCCCGGGCGGTGTCGTCTTGATCATCGTCTCGGCGGAGACGATCCGCGGATTGCTGCCGCGCAGGTACTCCTTGATGAGCGGCAGGTGCGCCCCCATCGCGGGCAGCGCGGCGGCCTCCGCCTCGGAGAGGCCGAGCGCGGCCCCCAGGTGCTGGTTGATGTCCGCGTCGACGGCGACGACCGGAGACTCGATGGCGGCGAGGTGGCGGACGAAGAGCGAGGACAGCGTCGTCTTGCCGCTGCCGCCCTTCCCGACGAAAGCGATCTTCATGTTCACCTAGCGTAGTGGCATGAACGCGCTTAGTGGTCAAGCTCTATGAAGAAGACCACTCCATCGTGGGGCGGGCCCCGGGGGCGCGTAGCCTCCTTACCTATGAGTACGCACGCCTCTGACCCCTTGGCCGCCCTCGGCTCCCTGCCGGGCGTCGCCGACGCGGTGGACTCCGTACGCAAGGCCGTCGACCGGGTCTACGGCCACCGTGTGATGCGCCGCCGCAGCAACGAGATCGCCCACGAGGCTGCGCTCCGCGGCGCCCGCGGCTCGGCAGCGCTGGCCGGCGCCGACTGGGCCCTGGAGGAGGTCCGCCGCCGGACCGACTTCAGTGCCGACCCCGAGGCCCGCACCGTCGGCGCCGCCCTCCGGCTGAGCGCCGAGGCGGGCGAACTGCTCTCCATCTGGCGCCAGTCGCCGCTCCGCGTCCTGGCCCGGCTCCATCTGGTCGCCGCGGGCGAGCACCAGGACTCGACGGGCCGCCCCCGGCAGGCCGGCGAAGCCGTGACCGAACCGCTGATCGAGGCCCCCCTGCCCGGCCCCGACGAGGTCGCCGCCCGGCTCGACGGCCTGGCGGAACTCGTCGTCGCGGGCAGCGAGGCCCCCGCGCTGGTCGTCTCCGCCGTCGTCCACGGCGAACTCCTCGCCCTGCGCCCCTTCACCTCGCACAACGGCCTGGTCGCCCGCACCGCGGAGCGGATCGTGCTGGAGGGCAGCGGCCTCGACCCGAAGGGCATCTGCCCCGCCGAGGTCGGCCACGCCGAACAGGGCCGGGCCGCCTACCTGGCCGCCTTCGAGGGGTACCTGTCCGGCACCCCGGAGGGCGTCGGCGCGTGGATCACGCACTGCGGGCGCTCGGTCGAGCTCGGTGTCCGCGAGTCGACCGCCGTCTGCGAGGCGCTCCAGCGCGGCGCGGCCTGAGAACCCCCGACATGGGTTGCGGCGGTACCGGAGAAATCAGTACCGCCGCTGGCACGTCCACCCAGTTACCAAGCGTCCTCGATATGTGCCCATCAGGCGGGGTACTTTGCCCTTCGCCTGGTGCGGCTGGCCCGTAATCGACGGGTCGACGTCGCGTGGGTGCCAGGTTTTTGTGCGTCAGGTCCGTGGGGCCTTGATGCTCAACAGGTGATCCTCTCGGATGTCCCAGGTCTCGCGGGCCTGATTCCTTTCTACTCCTGTCCGCCGGTAAGCGAAAGTGGTGGATCCGCTTCTTTGCCCGCTTTCCGGATCGGGTGAAACCCGGGCAAGCGGTCAGTGCCCCGCGAGAGCCGCCGCGGCCACGGCCCGGTGCCGCCGGCGGGTGGCGTACCAGACCAGCCCCGCGGTGGCCGCCGCCGCACCCACGGCCGCCGCAGCCATGAGCGCCGGCCGGGGCGGCATCCGGAACGCGGGCAGCCGCTGCTTGAGCCGCACGGGACGGTTGAACACCAGCACCGGCCACTCCCGGGCGGTCGCCTCGCGGCGCAGCGTCCGGTCCGGGTTGACCGCGTACGGGTGCCCGACCGCCTCCAGCATCGGGATGTCGGTCGCCGAGTCGCTGTAGGCGTAGCAGCGGGACAGGTCGTACCCCTCCGACTCCGCCAGCTCGCGCACGGCCTCGGCCTTCGTCGGGCCGTAGGCGTAGTACTCCACCTCGCCGGTGAAGCACCCGTCCTCGCCGACCACCATCCGGGTGGCGACGACCCGGTCGGCCCCGAGCATCTCCCCGATCGGCTCGACCACCTCGGCACCGGAGGTGGACACGATCACGACGTCACGGCCGGCGGCGTGGTGCTCCTCGATGAGGGAGGCCGCCTCGTCGTAGATGATCGGGTCGATCAGGTCGTGCAGGGTCTCGGCGACGAGTTCCCTGACCTGGGCCACGTTCCAGCCTTTGCAGAGCGCGGAAAGGTATTCGCGCATCCGCTCCATCTGGTCGTGATCGGCTCCGCCGACGAGGAACACGAACTGGATGTAGGCCGTCCGCAGGGCGGCGCGGCGGCTGATCAGTCCGCCCCGGTAGAAGGACTTGCTGAAGGTCAGCGTCGAAGACTTCGCAATGACCGTCTTGTCCAGGTCGAAGAACGCGGCTGCGCGCGGCAAGGAGTGGTTTTCCACAACGCTGAGCATAGGTGCCCGCCATTCGGCGTACGCTGGGGCGCGTGGGTTTGCCTGAGAAGGCTCTCGGGTACACCATGGAAGTCACGGATCGTTCGCGACCGTGCTAACCCGGACCGGCTCCTCCCCCCCCGAGTCGGCCGGAGAGACGACCCCCGCTCTCCCCCCCGGCGGGGGTCGTCGCATGTCCGGACCCGTTTTTCCGCGCTGAGCCATCGCTCGCTCCTCTCTCTCGTGTCGTCGTGCGGCCGGCCGCCCCCGGACCGCCGAGCACTTCGCTTGTCACTCACCGTAACCGGCGGATCGCGTTCCGGGCAGTCCTCGGACGGGTGGTCGAGTTATTCACAGGCGGTGGTTTGTCCACAGTTTTTGGTGGGCCTCCGCACGATTTCCCCGGCGGCCTCACCGTGATTCCCGTCGCGAAGTTCGCGGCCGACCGGAATCACGAGAGGGGTGTGCGCGATGCAGGAGCCGATGGTTTCCCGCACGGGCGGAGCCGAACACGACGGCGGGGCGCGCGAGGGCGCGGCGCGGGACGGGGAAGGACTGCGCGGGCCCGGCCCGCTGATCGTCACCGAGGACGTCGTCCTCCTCGACGATCTGCTGCGGCTGTGCGCCGCGGCCGGCGTCGAGCCCGACGTGCACCACCGGGTGCCCGAGCGGCGGGCGAGCTGGAGCGACCCGCCGCTCGTCCTGGTCGGGGAGGACGTGGCGGCCCGCTGCCGGGGCGCCACACGGCGGCCCGGCGTCGTCCTCGTCGGGCGGGCCCAGGACGATCCGGCGGTGTGGCGGCTCGCCGTCGAGATCGGCGCCGACAGCGTCCTGCGGCTGCCGGGCGCGGAGGCGCTGCTCGTCGACCGGATCGCCGACGCCGCCGAGGGCGTCGGCCGGACGGCGCTGACCGTCGGCGTCGTCGGCGGGCGGGGCGGAGCCGGTGCCTCCACCCTCGCCTGCGGGCTCGCGCTCGCCGCCGCCCGCACCGGCCGGCGGACCCTGCTCGTCGACGGCGACCCGCTCGGCGGAGGGCTCGACGTGCTGCTCGGCGCGGAACGGGAGGAGGGGCGCCGGTGGGGCGACTTCGCGGCATCGAAGGGGCGGCTCGCGGGCGGCGCCCTGGACGAGTCGCTGCCCGCCGCCCGGGGCGTGCGGGTGCTCAGCTGGGGCCGGGAGCCCACCGCCGCCGTGCCGCCCGACGCGGTCCGGTCCGTGCTCGCGGCGGCCCGCCGCCGCGGCGGGGTCGTCGTGGCCGACCTGCCGCGCGCCGTCGACGAGGCCGGAGCCGAGGTGCTGGCCCAGCTCGACCTCGGCCTCCTCGTCGTCCCCGGCGAGCTGCGGGCGGTCGCCGCGGCCCACCGGATCACCGACACCCTCTCCCTGCTCGTGCGCGATCTCCGCGCCGTGGTCCGGGGGCCGTACGCGGCGGGCCTCGACGAGCGCTGGGTCGCCGACGCGCTGCGGCTGCCGCTCGCCGGCGAACTCCCCTACGACCCCGGCATCGTCGCGGACCAGGACGCCGGCGCCCCGCCGGGCGCCGAGCCCCGCGGACCGCTCGGCCGCTTCTGCGCCGCGTTCTGGGAGCGCGCGCTGCCCGCCGGGGGTGCGGCATGACGGGGACGGGCGCGCTGGAGACGGGGACGGCGGCCGCCCCGCACGGTGCCGGGCCGGTCGCGCGGGCGGGCGGCACCGGGCTGCTCGACGCCGTGCGACAGCGGCTCGCGGCCAGCGGCGCCGAACCGACCCCGGCCCGGGTCGCGGCGGCCCTGCGGGCCCAGGGCCGGCTGCTGGGGGACGCCGAGGTGCTGGGCGCCGCCGAGGAGCTGCGCTCCGAACTGACCGGCGCGGGACCGCTGGAGCCCCTGCTGGCCGACCCCGACGTCACCGACGTGCTCGTCTCGGCACCCGACCGGGTGTGGGTCGACCGGGGTGCCGGCCTGGAGCGGGCGCCGGTCGTGTTCGCCGACGCCGCGGCCGTACGCAGGCTCGCCCAGCGGCTGGCGGCGGTCGCCGGGCGCCGTCTCGACGACGCCCGGCCCTGGGTGGACGCGCGGCTGCCCGACGGGACCCGCATGCACGCCGTCCTCCCGCCCGTCGCCGTCGGTTCCACCTGCCTGTCGCTGCGCGTGATGCGCCCCCGTGCCTTCACCCTGGAGGAGCTGACCGCGGCCGGGACCGTGCCGCCCGGCGGCGACCGGGTGCTGCGCGCCCTGATCGACGCCCGGGTGTCGTACCTGGTGAGCGGGGGCACCGGCACCGGCAAGACGACGCTCCTCGCGGCCCTGCTCGGCCTGGTCGGTGAGCGGGAGCGGATCGTCCTCGCCGAGGACTCCGCCGAGCTGCGCCCGGACCATCCGCACGTGGTGCGCCTGGAGGCCAGGCCGCCGAACCAGGAGGGCGCCGGGCTCGTCACCCTGCGGGACCTGGTCCGCCAGGCCCTGCGGATGCGGCCCGACCGGCTGGTGGTCGGCGAGGTGCGCGGCGGCGAGGCCGTCGATCTGCTGGCGGCCCTCAACACCGGCCACGAGGGCGGCTCGGGGACGCTGCACGCCAACACGGCGACCGACGTGCCCGCCCGGCTGGAGGCGCTCGGCACGGCCGCCGGACTCGACCGGGCCGCCCTGCACAGCCAGTTGGGCGCCGGACTGTCCGCCGTGCTGCACCTCGTCCGGGACCGGGACGGGCGGCGCCGGATCGCCGAGATCCATGTACTCGAGCGGGACCGGGCCGGTCTGGTGCGGACGGTGCCCGCGCTCCGGTGGGGCGCGGACGGCTTCCGGCACGAGCGGGGCTGGCCCCGGCTGCGCGCGCTGGTCGGAGGTGTCGCGTGACGGCCGCGTGGGGCTCCGTGCTGTGTGCGGTGGCGGGCGGTCTGCTCGCCGTGCGGCAGGCCGCCTGGCGGCGGCGGGGCGTGCGGCGGGCCGGGGCCCTGCTCCTCGGGCCAGGCGGGGCGTACGCGGGCCGGGGGAGGGCGCGGCGGGCGGTGGCGCGGTGGTGGGCGGCGGCCCGGGGACGGCCCGAATGGCTGTGCCTGCCGGCGGCGGGTCTCGTCGCGCTGCTGGGGGAGTCGCCGCTGCCGCTGGCGGCGGGGGCGGTGGCCGTTCCGCTGGTGCGGCGCAGGCTGCGGGCCGCCCGCCGGCGCGAGGAGAGGGAGGCGCTGGCCGGACGGGTGGTGGCGCTGTGCGAGGCCGCCGGCGGCGAGCTGAGGGCCGGCCGGCAGCCGGGGCCCGCCCTCGCCTACGCGGCCCGCCGCTCCGGCGCCCTCGGCCCGGAGGAGGCACGGGTGCTGGCCGCGGTCGGCTTCGGCGGCGACGTGCCGGAGGCCCTGCGGGCGGCGGCTCGCAGGGAGGGGGCCGAGGGGCTCGCGGGTCTGGCGGCCTGCTGGCAGGTGGCCGTCGACAGCGGGGCCGGCCTCGCCGCCGGGCTCGACCGGCTGGAGGCGGCCCTCCGCGAACGGCACGAGCGGCGCGAAGGGCTGCGGGCCGAACTGGCCGGAGCCTGGGCGACGGTGGCCGTGCTCGCCGCCCTCCCGCTGGCCGGTCTCGGCATGGGAGCGGCCCTCGGCGCCGAACCGCTGCGGATCCTGCTCCACACCCCCGCCGGGGCGATCTGCCTCCTCCTGGGCTGCGCACTGGAGGCCGCAGGTCTGTGGTGGGCCGGCCGGATCGTACGGGGAGGGGGCGGCGATGAGGAGTGAACTGACGGACCTCGCACCGCTGTTGCTGCTCGGTTGCTGGCTGGCCGTCCGGCTGTGGTTCCGGCTGGAGCGGGTACGGCGGGCGCGGGGCACCCGGCGGCGGCTCGACGGCCTGACGCCGGCCGGGCGGGACGGGCGGTTCGGGAGAGCGTCCGCCGCGCGGCGGGTGACCCGGGCCTGGGCGCGCCTGGCGGGCGCGGTGCGGGAGGTGCCGGGGCCGGTGCGGGCCGCGGTCACCGGAGGCGTGCTCGGCTCGGGGCTGTTTCTCGGATGGCCGGCGGCGCTCGCGGCGGGCGCGGGCGGAGTGCTCGGTGCCCGGTGGTGGATGCGGCGGACCGCGGCCTCCCGGGTGCCGCCCGGGGAACGGGAGGCGGTACGGCGGCTGCCCGAGGCGGCGGACCTGCTGGCCGCCTGCGCCTCGGCCGGTGCCGGTCCGGCGGAGGCGGCGGAGGCCGTGGGCCGGTCGATGGGCGGGCCGCTCGGTGAACGGCTGCTGCGGACCGCCGCCGAACTGCGGCTCGGCGGCGATCCGGCCGAGGTGTGGGGGAGGTTCGGCGCGATACCGGGCGCCGAGGGCCTCGCCCGCTGCATGGAGCGGGCCGGCGCCTCCGGGGCGCCCGCCGCGGACGCGGTCGCCCGGCACGCGGCCGGGCTGCGGGCGGCGAGCGCCCGCACCGCCGCCGCGCGGGCCCGCAGGGCCCAGGTGCTGATCAGCGCACCCGTGGGGCTGTGCTTCCTGCCCGCGTTCCTCGCGGTCGGGGTGGCCCCCGTGGTGATCGGCCTGGCCTCGGGCCTGCTCGGCGGCTGACGGACGACACACGAACGAACCAACGGAACGAGCGGAATGAAGGGGAGCGATGTCATGGGAAAGACGACGTACGAGCGGGCGCGGAAGGCGCTGGGGGCGTTCTGGGCCACCCGGCGGGCGGCACTGCGGACCGACAGCGGGATGAGCACCGTCGAGTACGCGCTGGGGCTGCTCACGGCCGCCGGTGTGGCGGTGATGTTCTACAAGGTCATGACCGGCGGCAGTGTCGCGGGCGCCCTGGAGTCGATGGTCACGAAGGCGCTCGATGCGCCGTTCTGACCGGTCCGGGGCCGGGGCGCGGCGGGCCCGGGACCGGGGGTCGGTGACCGTGGAGGCGGCGATCGTGCTGCCGGCGCTCGCGCTCTTCGCGATGGCGCTGCTGTGGGCGCTGGCCGCGTCCGCCGCGCAGATCCGGTGCGTGGACGCGGCGAGGGCCGGGGCGCGGGCGGCGGCCCGTTCGGAGCCGGTGGCGGCTGTGACCGCCGCCGCCCGGGCCGCCGCGCCGGAAGGTGCCCGGGTGGCGGTGGCGCGTGAGGGGGATCTGTGGCGGGTGACGGTGGAGGCGGCGGCGCCCGGTCCCGGTGGTCTGGGCATGACCCTGCGGGCCGGGGCGGCGGCGCTCGCCGAGGACACGGTGGGAGGAGGTGGAGCGGCGTGAGCCGGGGACGCGGAGGGGGACGCGGAGAGGGGGTGCGGGGCGCGGCGGCCGGCGGGAGGCGCCGGGACGGGGACCGGGGGGCCGCGACCGTCTGGACGGCCTTCGCCGTCTGCGCGCTGTGCGTGGTCTTCGGGGCCGTGCTGGCGCTCGGGCAGGCGGTGGCCGTCCGGCACCGGGCGGGCGGCGCCGCCGATCTCGCCGCCCTCGCCGCCGCCGACCGGGTGCTGTGGGGCGAGCAGGTGGCGTGCGCGGCGGCCGGACGGGTCGCCGCCGCGCAGGGGGCCGAGCTGGTCGAGTGCGGGCTGGCCGGCGCGGAGGCGGAGGTGACGACGCGGGTCGTCCGGGGCCTCTGGGCCCCCGCGGTCAGGGCCCGTGCGGGTCCCGCCGCGCCGGCGCCGCACCCTCCGGCGCCACAGCCCCCGGAGGCACATCCGCCGACGCCTCAGCCCCAGGTGCCTCACCCTCCGGTGCCCCACCCCCCGGCGCCCCAACCTCCGGTGCCTCGCGGAGGAGTTCGGTGAGGAGGCGGACGGCGCCGCGTTTGTGGAGGGGGTCGTTGCCGTTGCCGCACTTGGGGGACTGGATGCAGGACGGGCAGCCCGCCTCGCACTCGCAGGAGGCGATCGCCTCGCGGGTGGCGGCGAGCCAGGCCCGGGCGGTGTGGAAGGCGCGCTCGGCGAACCCGGCGCCGCCCGGGTGCCCGTCGTACACGAAGACCGTCGGCAGCAGGGTGTCCGGGTGGAGCGGGACGGAGACGCCGCCGATGTCCCAGCGGTCGCAGGTGGCGAAGAGCGGCAGCATGCCGATGGAGGCGTGCTCGGCGGCGTGCAGGGCGCCGCCGAGGATCTCCGGGGTGATCCGGGCGGCGTCGAGCTGGTCCTCGGTGACCGTCCACCACACGGCCCGGGTGCGCAGGGTGCGGGGCGGCAGGTCGAGCTTGGTCTCGCCCAGCACCTCGCCCGTGATCAGCCGGCGGCGCAGGAAGGAGACGACCTGGTTGGTGACCTCGACGGAGCCGTAGCAGAGGCGGCCCGCGCCCCAGGGGATCTCGGTGTCGGTCTCCAGGACGCGGATGGAGGTGGTGTCGCGGGCGGTGGTCGAGTACGGCGGGACGGCCTCCTCGACGAGGGCCACGGAGTCCTCCAGGTCCAGCTTCCTCACCAGGTAGGTGCGGCCCTGGTGGAGGTGGACGGCGCCTTCGTGGACGGCGGTGTGGGAGGCGGCCTCGTCGACCGTGCCGAGGAGCCGGCCGGTGCCCTCCTCGACGATCCGGACGGGGTTGCCGCCGCCGCCCCGGATGTCGGCGAGGTCGGCGGCCCGCTCGCGGCGGGTCCAGTACCAGCCGCCGCTGCGGCGGCGCAGCAGCCCGGCCGCCTCCAGCTGGGGCATGAGGCCGGGGGCGGCGGGGCCGAAGAGGGCCAGGTCGGCCTCGGTGAGGGGGAGTTCGGACGCAGCGGCGCAGAGATGGGGGGCGAGGACGTACGGGTTGTCGGGGTCCAGGACGGTCGACTCGACCGGCTGGTCGAAGATCGCCTCGGGGTGGTGGACGAGGAAGGTGTCCAGCGGGTCGTCGCGGGCGACCATGACGGCGAGGGCGCCCTCGCCGGAGCGGCCCGCCCGGCCGGCCTGCTGCCACAGCGAGGCCCGGGTGCCGGGGTAGCCGGCGATGAGGACCGCGTCGAGACCGGAGACGTCCACGCCCAGCTCCAGGGCCGTGGTGGCGGCGAGGCCCAGGAGTTCCCCGGAGTGCAGGGCCCGCTCCAGGGCGCGGCGCTCCTCGGGCAGGTAGCCGCCGCGGTAGGCGGCGACCCGGCGGGCGAGGGCCCGGTCGGTCTCGGCGAGCCGTTCCTGGGCGATCACCGAGATCAGTTCGGCGCCGCGCCGGGAGCGGACGAAGGCGACCGAGCGGACGCCCTGCCGGGTGAGGTCGGTGAGCAGGTCGGCGGTCTCGGCGGTGGCGGTGCGGCGGACCGGCGCGCCGCGCTCGCCGTGCAGGTCGGTGAGGGGCGGTTCCCACAGGGCGAAGACCAGTTCGCCGCGCGGGGAGGCGTCGTCGGAGACCTCGGTGACGGGCAGGCCGGTGAGGCGGCCGGCGGCGCGGGCCGGGTCGGCGGAGGTGGCGGAGGCGAGGAGGAAGACCGGATCGGAGCCGTACCGGGCGCACACCCGGCGCAGCCGGCGCAGGACCTGGGCGACGTGGGAGCCGAAGACGCCGCGGTAGGTGTGGCACTCGTCGATGACGACGTAGCGGAGGGAGCGCAGGAAGGAGGACCAGCGGGGGTGGGAGGGGAGTATGCCCCGGTGCAGCATGTCCGGGTTGGTGAGGACGTAGTTCGCGTACTGGCGGACCCACTCGCGTTCCTCGACCGGGGTGTCGCCGTCGTAGACGGCGGGGCGGATCCGGGTGCCGAGCGGGGCGGCGAGTTCGCGGACGGCCCGGCGCTGGTCGGCGGCGAGGGCCTTGGTGGGGGCGAGGTAGAGGGCGGTCGCGCCGCGCCCGTTCGGGGCCTCCGCGCCGTCGAGGAGGGTGGAGAGGACGGGGGCGAGGTAGGCGAGCGACTTGCCCGAGGCGGTGCCCGTGGCGATCACCACCGACTCGCCGTCGAGGGCGTGCTCGGCGGCCTCGGCCTGGTGGGCCCAGGGGTGCTCGATCCCGGCGTCCCGGACGGCGGCGATCACCTCGGAGCGGATGCGGTCCGGCCAGACGGCATGACGGCCCGCCCGGGCGGGCATGTGCTCCATATGAGTGATGCGCGCGGCCCGGCTCTCGCCGGAGGTGAGCCGTTCGAGGACCCGGTGCGGGGAGGGGCGGCTGCCCGTGTCCCCGGCGGGTCGAGCGGTGCGCTGATTCTTGGCCATCGGCACCGAGTGTGTCACCGGCGTGACGGACAATGCTTCCAAGGCGTCGTGCATGGCTGCTGGTAAGTGATTGAATGCCATCGCGGCTGGCGATTCGTTCTCCGACTCCCGTCCGGGAGATCCGAGGGGTCGAACGCCCGATAGCAAGGTGCTGGAGGATCCGTGGACCTGTCCCTGTCGACTCGCACTGTGCCCGGAGCTGGCGGCGACCGTACGGTCGTCCAGGTCGGTGGCGAGATTGATGTTTATACCGCGCCCAAGCTGCGCGAGCAGTTGGTCGAGTTGGTGAACGACGGCAGTTACCACCTGGTCGTCGACATGGAGGGAGTGGACTTCCTCGACTCCACCGGCCTCGGCGTGCTCGTGGGCGGCCTGAAGCGGGTGCGCGCGCACGAGGGCTCGCTGCGCCTGGTCTGCAACCAGGAGCGCATTCTCAAGATCTTCCGGATCACGGGCCTCACCAAGGTCTTCCCGATCCACACCTCGGTCGACGAGGCCGTCAACGCGGTCGACTGACCCATGGCCACCGTTGAACTCCGCTTCAGCGCCCAGCCCGAGCACGTCCGTACCGCCCGCCTGGTGGCGGCGGCGGTCGCCCGCCGGGCCGGGGTGGACGAGGCGGTTCTCGACGAGGTGCGGCTCGCCGTCGGCGAGGCGTGTTCCCGTGCCGTCGGGCTGCACCGCGGCAGCGGTCTCACCACGCCCATCCGGGTCGTGCTGACCGAGGAGGAGAAGACGTTCTCCATCGAGGTCGGTGACGAGGTGCCCGGTGCGCGGGCGGCGGGGGTGCCCGGCGCGCGCGCCGAGTCCCCGGCGGAGGCCGCCGAGGACTCCGAGGGCGGCGGTGAGGACGAGATGGGGCTCGCGGTGATCCGCGGGCTCGTCGACGACGTCGAGGTGACCGCCGGCGAGGACGGCGGCACCATCCGCATGACCTGGCCCACCACCCCGGCGGAGGCGGACGCGGACGTCCTGTCCTGACCGCGCCCCCGGAGACGTCCCGCGAGGACGTACCGCGGAGACGTACCGAAGAGACACACGCGAAGAGGCCCCGCCCTGACGGCGGGGCCTCTTCGCTTGTGTCCAGGACTGCGGGGCGGACGGAGACGACGGCAGGGCCTCAGTCGCGCGGCGGGGCGCGTGCTCGGCGCGTGCTGGGGGCGTGCTCGGGGCGGGGTCGGGCTGTGCTCGCGGGCAATCGATGGATTCCTGCGGGGTGCCGCCGCCGGACGGCGGTTCGTGGTGGTTCGGGTGCTTATGATCCGTGCCCATGTATCCGGAAACGGAAGTGGTCCAGGACCCCGCCGCCCTCGCCGCCGCGGTGCTCACCAGCGGGAACCGGACGATCGTCGCCGTCGTCGCCGGTGTCGCCCTCGCCGCGCTGGTCACCGCCCGGCTCTTCAGCCGCCAGGTGCTCAAGGCCGACGAGGGCACCCCGGTCATGCGGCGGATCGCCGCCGCCGTGCAGGAGGGCGCCAACGCCTACCTCGCCCGCCAGCTGCGTACCATCGGCCTCTTCGCCGTCGTCGTCTTCCTCCTCCTCTTCGCGCTGCCCGCCGACTCGTGGTCGCAGCGGGCCGGGCGGTCGCTGTTCTTCCTGGTCGGGGCGCTGTTCTCGGCGGTCACCGGGTACGTCGGGATGCGGCTGGCCGTGCGGGCCAACGTCCGGGTCGCGGCGGCGGCGCGGGAGGCCGCCCCCTCGCCCGGCGAGCCCGGGCGGGAGCCCGCGGAGGCCGCGCGCCGGGCGATGCGGATCGCGTTCCGTACCGGTGGCGTCGTCGGCATGTGCACGGTCGGGCTCGGACTGCTCGGCGCCGCCTGCGTCGTCCTCGTCTACGCCGCCGACGCGCCCAAGGTGCTGGAGGGCTTCGGCCTCGGCGCCGCCCTCATCGCCATGTTCATGCGGGTCGGCGGAGGCATCTTCACCAAGGCCGCCGACGTCGGCGCCGACCTGGTCGGCAAGGTCGAACAGGGCATCCCCGAGGACGACCCGCGCAACGCCGCCACCATCGCCGACAACGTGGGCGACAACGTCGGCGACTGCGCGGGAATGGCCGCCGACCTCTTCGAGTCGTACGCCGTCACCCTGGTCGCCGCCCTCATCCTCGGCAAGGCGGCCTTCGGCGACCACGGCCTGGTCTTCCCGCTGATCGTGCCCGCGATCGGGGTCCTCACCGCCGTCATCGGCATCCTCTCCGTCTCCCCCCGGCACTCCGACGGCGGCGGGATGCGCGCCGTCGACCGCGGCTTCTTCGTCTCCGCGGTCGTCTCCCTCGTGCTCGTCGCGGTCGCCGCCTTCGTCTACCTGCCGTCGTCCTACGCGGACCTGGCCGGCGTCACCGAGCCCGGACTGGCCGGGCATGACGGCGACCCGCGGGTCCTCGCGCTTGCCGCCGTCGCCATCGGGATCCTGCTCGCCGCACTCATCCAGCGGCTCACCGGCTACTTCACCGAGACCAACCGCCGGCCCGTCCAGGACATCGGCAGGTCCGCGCTGACCGGCCCCGCGACCGTTGTCCTCGCCGGCGTCGCCATCGGCCTGGAGTCCGCCGTGTACGCGGCGCTGCTGATCGCCCTCTCCGTCTACGGGGCCTTCCTGCTCGGCGGCGCCTCCGTGATGCTGGCGCTGTTCGCGGTCGCGCTCGCCGGGACGGGACTGCTCACCACCGTCGGCGTGATCGTCGCCATGGACACCTTCGGGCCGGTCGCCGACAACGCGCAGGGCATCGCGGAGATGTCCGGCGAGGTCCAGGGCGCCGGCGCGCAGGTCCTCACCGAGCTCGACGCGGTCGGCAACACCACCAAGGCGATCACCAAGGGCATCGCCATCGCGACCGCCGTCCTCGCCGCCGCCGCGCTCTTCGGCTCCTACCGCGACGCCATCGCCACCTCGGTCGCGGAGGTCGGCGCGAAGGCCGGCGAGATGACCCTCTCCCTGGACATCTCCCAGCCCAACAACCTCGTCGGGCTGATCCTCGGCGCCTCCGTCGTCTTCCTCTTCTCCGGACTGGCCGTCAACGCGGTGTCCCGGTCGGCAGGTTCGGTGGTGTACGAGGTGCGGCGGCAGTTCCGCGAGCACCCCGGGATCATGAACGGCAGCGAACTCCCCGAGTACGGACGGGTCGTCGACATCTGCACCAAGGACGCGCTGCGCGAGCTCGCCACGCCCGGGCTGCTCGCGGTCACCGCGCCGATCGCCGTCGGCTTCGCGCTCGGCGTCGGACCGCTCGGCGCGTACCTCGCCGGGGCGATCGGCACCGGGGCGCTGATGGCCGTCTTCCTCGCGAACTCCGGCGGCGCCTGGGACAACGCGAAGAAGCTGGTCGAGGACGGGCACCACGGCGGCAAGGGCAGCCCCGCGCACGAGGCGACGGTGATCGGCGACACGGTGGGCGACCCGTTCAAGGACACCGCGGGGCCGGCGATCAACCCGCTCCTGAAGGTGATGAACCTGGTGGCGCTGCTGATCGCCCCGGCGGTGGTGAAGTTCGGCTACGGCGAGGACGCGAACGCGTGGGTGCGGGCCGGGATCGCCGTCCTCGCGCTGCTCGTGGTGGCGGTCGCCGTCCGTGCCTCCAAACGGCGCGCGGTGACCGTCGCCTGACGTGGCGTCCGTCTCATTCCGCGGGCGCGCCAGGTGCCCGGAAGCCCGGCGCCGCTTGGTTCAAACGGATTCAACACGGGAGGAATCCGTCGTACGAAAGGTGGAAGTCGTCCGCGCGGCGTGTATGTTCCGGGGCCGAGAGTCTTGGAAGGGACCGATCCGGTGAACAAGAAGCTTGCGGCCGCGCTGTCCGGCGGTGCGGTACTGGTGCTCGTGCTGTCCGGTTGCAGCGAGGACGAGGGCGACAAGGCCAACGACTGGGCCAAGTCGTTCTGCGACCAGGCGAAGCCGCAGATCCAGAAGCGGGCCGACGCCCACCAGATCATCATCTCGACGGCGGCGGACAGCCGTCCGGCGGAGATCCAGGCCGCGGACTCCAAGGCGTTCAAGGACATCGCCGACGCCGACCGGGCGCTCGCCAAGGCCGTGGAGAGCGCGGGCGTCCCGCCGATCGCGAACGGCGAGCAGGTCCAGAAGGACGTCGTCAAGGAACTCAACGCGACCGCCCTCGCCTACGACGGGCTGAAGAAGCAGGTCGACGCGCTGGACCCGACGAACCAGCAGAAGTTCGCCGAGGGCCTGAAGGACGTCGCCGACGGCCTCACCAAGATCGAGAAGATGGACCAGAACGCGCTGGCCAGCCTGGAGAACGGCGAACTGGGCCAGGCCATGGCCAAGCAGCCGGGCTGCCAGAAGCCGACGCCGTCGGTGCCGAGGACGCCGTCCGGCTCGGCCTCCGCCTCCCCGAAGGCGGGCGCCACGGCGTCGGCCGCCGCCTCGGCCGCGCCGAAGCCCACGTCCTCCGGCTCCCCGGAGTCGTAAGCCCTTCGCCGGCCACCAGGCGCCCCGACGGTCGGCCCGGTCCTCGGGCGCTGGCCACGCCCAGGGCCGGCCCCGTCCTCCGCGCCGCCGACGACCGGGCGTCCCCACGGCCGGCCCGGTCTTCCCGGTGCCGGCCGTCGTGCTGCCGGGACCGGGAGCACGGCGGGGGTCACAATGGGGGGCGTGAGTACGACCAGTCTGACCACCAGCCTTCCGGTGCCCGCGCACGCCGACCGACTGCGGGAGGCCCTGCTCGCCGCGGACTTCACCGCCGACGGGCTGCTCGACCTGCTCGGCGCCCCCGCCTACGCGGCGCTCGCGCGCAGCGAGACCGTGCCCGCCCTCCGGGCCACCCGCGGCGACTCCCCGCTGGAGGCCCTCGTCCGGCTCTTCCTGCTGCAGCGGCCCGTCGAGACCGCGCGGGCCGCCGCCGCGCTGCCGCTGGCCGAGGCCCTGGCCGACGGCTGGGTGGTCGAGGAGGACGGCGCCGTGCGCGCGACCGTCGACGTGCGGCCGTACGGCGGCCCGGACGGCGAGGACTGGTTCATCGTCTCCGACCTGGGCTGCGCCGTCGGCGGCGCCGGCGGCATCGGTTCCAAGGAGAAGGGGGTCGTGCTCGGCGTGGGCGGCGCCTCCACCACGCTCGCCGGCATCACCGTCCGCACCCCGGTCGCCGCCGCGCTCGACCTCGGCACCGGCTCCGGCATCCAGGCCCTGCACGCCGCCCAGCACAGCACCCTGGTCACCGCCACCGACCTCAACCCGCGGGCGCTGGGCTTCACCCGGCTGACGCTCGCCCTGTCCGGGGCGCGGGAGGCCGAGCTGCTGGAGGGCTCGCTGTACGAGCCGGTGGAGGGCGACACGTACGACCTGATCGTCTCCAACCCGCCGTTCGTGATCTCCCCCGGCTCCGGCCTCACCTACCGGGACGGCGGGATGAGCGGCGACGACCTGTGCCGCACCCTCGTCCAGCAGGCCGGGGAGCGGCTGAACGACGGCGGGTACGCCCAGTTCCTCGCCAACTGGCAGCACGTGGACGGCGAGGAGTGGCAGGACCGGCTCCGCTCCTGGGTCCCGCGCGGCTGCGACGCCTGGATCGTCCAGCGCGAGGTGCAGGACGTCACCCAGTACACCGAGCTGTGGCTGCGCGACAGCGGCGACCACCGGGGCGACCCGGAGGCGTACCGGGCGGCGTACGAGCGCTGGATGGACGCCTTCGAGGCGAGCGGCACCCGGTCGATCGGCTTCGGCTGGATCATTCTGCGGCGCGATCCGGCGGTGGCCGCCGGGAAGGCCGAGCCGTCGATCGTGATCGAGGAGTGGCCGCACCCGGTGGAGCAGCCGCTCGGCCCGGCCGTCCGCGCCCACTTCGAGCGCCAGGAGTACCTGCGGACGCACGACGACGCCGCCCTGCTCGCGGACCGCTTCACGCTCGCCCCCGAGGTGGTCCAGGAGCAGGTCGGGCTGCCCGGCGCGGAGGACCCCGAGCACGTCGTCCTCCGGCAGAACCGGGGCATGCGCCGGGCCACCCGGGTCGACCACGTGGGCGCCGGGTTCGCGGGCGTCTGCGACGGCACCCTCAGCGCCGGCCGGATCCTCGACGCGATCGCCCAGCTCATGGGCGAGGACCCGGTGCTGCTGCGGGACCGGACCCCGCAGTCCATCCGCCTCCTCGTCGAAGAGGGGTTCCTCACGCCGGAATCACTGCTTCCGGAGCAGACGGGCGCTCCGGAGTAGTCGGACACTACCGGCCATCCTCGTGAAACCGGACGGCCCGGCCCGCGTCGTTCACCCGGAATTCGCGTCGCTGACGCCGGAGGGTGCCAGCCTCCCCTCGGGAGACACACCACGCGCGGGACGGCGCCGGGACGGGAAGCGGGTACGGGCATGGAGAGCGGGCCGGCGATCTTCGCGGGGACGGCGTTCACGCTGTTCGGAGGCGCTCTGCTGCTGTGGACGTCCGTCCGGGTCCGGCAGGGCGAGCCGGTCGCGCTCGGCGTCGCGCCCCGGGCCGCCGCCGCCCTCGCGGGCCTCTCCGGCGCCCTCTTCCT
Organism: Streptomyces sp. NPDC057854; assembly: GCF_042797055.1. Classification (NCBI taxonomy): domain Bacteria; kingdom Bacillati; phylum Actinomycetota; class Actinomycetes; order Kitasatosporales; family Streptomycetaceae; genus Streptomyces; species Streptomyces sp. NPDC057854. The sequence continues at coordinate 102,985 of NZ_JBHVMF010000015.1, read as the reverse complement.
CGGCCTCGGCCTCTGGTGCTTCGGCCGCCTCTGAGCGCGTCCCGGGACACGCTCCGGGCGCCGCCCTGAGACCCGCCCCACAGGGAACCGCCCCGCCGGTCCGGCAGTCCGGGCGGCAGGAAGGGCAGGAGTCGGGTTACCGTTCGAGTGGCCGTTGCGGGCTTTCCCTGTTTGACACGGGGGCGGGTTGTACCGTCACACTCCGCAGCGACGCCAGCGTCACCGTGGGTGCCGCTGACGTGCGTGCCAGCGCAGACCGCGTCGACCGGAGAGAAGAGCGAAGTTGTCCCCGACCAGCGAGACCGCACACGGCGGCCGCCGACTCGTCATCGTCGAGTCGCCTGCCAAGGCGAAGACGATCAAGGGCTACCTCGGCCCCGGCTATGTCGTCGAGGCGAGCGTCGGGCACATCCGTGACCTCCCCAGCGGCGCCGCCGAGGTGCCGGAGAAGTACACCGGCGAGGTGCGCCGCCTCGGCGTGGACGTCGAGCACGACTTCCAGCCGATCTATGTCGTCAACGCGGACAAGAAGGCGCAGGTCAAGAAGCTCAAGGACCTGCTCGCCGAGTCCGACGAGCTCTTCCTCGCCACCGATGAGGACCGCGAGGGCGAGGCCATCGCGTGGCACCTCCAGGAAGTCCTCAAGCCCAAGGTGCCCGTCCACCGGATGGTCTTCCACGAGATCACCAAGGACGCGATCCAGGCCGCCGTCGCCAACCCCCGCGAGCTGAACAAGCGGATGGTCGACGCCCAGGAGACCCGCCGCATCCTCGACCGCCTCTACGGCTACGAGGTCTCCCCGGTCCTGTGGAAGAAGGTCATGCGCGGCCTCTCCGCCGGCCGCGTGCAGTCCGTCGCCACCCGGCTCGTCGTCGAGCGCGAGCGCGAGCGCATCGCCTTCCGCTCCGCCGAGTACTGGGACCTCACCGGCACCTTCTCCACCGGCCGGGCCGGCGACCCCAGCGACCCCTCGTCGCTCACCGCCCGCCTCGCCGCCGTCGACGGCAAGCGCGTCGCGCAGGGCCGCGACTTCGGCGCCGACGGGCGGCTGAAGAGCGAGACCGTGCTCCACCTCGACGAGGAGCGGGCCCGCGCGCTCGCCGCCTCCCTCGCCGACACCCGCTTCACCGTCCGCTCGGTCGAGTCGAAGCCGTACCGCCGCTCCCCGTACGCGCCCTTCCGCACCACCACCCTCCAGCAGGAGGCCAGCCGCAAGCTCGGCTTCGGCGCGAAGGCGACCATGCAGGTGGCGCAGAAGCTGTACGAGAACGGCTTCATCACCTACATGCGTACGGACTCCACCGTGCTCTCCGACACGGCCGTCGCCGCCGCCCGCACCCAGGTGACGCAGCTGTACGGCGCCGACTACCTGCCGGAGAAGCCGCGCGTCTACGCGGGCAAGGTCAAGAACGCGCAGGAGGCGCACGAGGCGATCCGGCCTTCGGGTGATCGTTTCCGCACCCCGGCCGAGACCGGTCTCACCGGCGACCAGTTCAAGCTGTACGAGCTGATCTGGAAGCGGACCGTCGCCTCCCAGATGAAGGACGCGACCGGCAACTCGGTCACCGTCAAGATCGGCGGCACCTCCGCCGACGGCCGCGACGCCGAGTTCTCGGCCTCCGGCAAGACGATCACCTTCCACGGCTTCATGAAGGCCTACGTCGAGGGCGCCGACGACCCGAACGCGGAGCTCGACGACCGCGAGCGGCGCCTCCCGCAGGTCGCCGAGGGCGACGCGCTCGCCGCCGAGGAGATCACCGCCGACGGCCACGCCACCAAGCCGCCCGCCCGCTACACCGAGGCCACCCTGGTCAAGGAGCTGGAAGAGCGCGAGATCGGCCGCCCGTCGACGTACGCCTCGATCATCGGCACCATCCTCGACCGCGGCTACGTCTTCAAGAAGGGCACGGCCCTCGTGCCGTCCTTCCTCTCCTTCGCCGTCGTCAACCTGCTGGAGAAGCACTTCGGCCGGCTCGTCGACTACGACTTCACCGCGAAGATGGAGGACGACCTCGACCGCATCGCCCGCGGCGAGGCCCAGTCCGTGCCGTGGCTGAAGCGCTTCTACTTCGGCGAGGGCGAGGGGGCGGCCGGCGGCGCCGCCGACGCCGGCAACGGCGACGGCGACCACCTCGGCGGCCTCAAGGAACTCGTCACCGACCTCGGCGCCATCGACGCCCGCGAGATCTCCTCCTTCCCCGTCGGCAACGACATCGTGCTCCGCGTCGGCCGCTACGGCCCGTACGTCGAGCGCGGCGAGAAGGACCAGGAAGGCCACCAGCGCGCCGACGTGCCCGACGACCTCGCGCCCGACGAGCTCACCGTCGAGTACGCCGAGGAACTGCTCGCCAAGCCGAGCGGCGACTTCGAGCTGGGCACCGACCCGGTCACCGGCCACCAGATCGTCGCCAAGGCCGGCCGGTACGGCCCGTACGTCACCGAGGTCCTCCCCGACGACGTCCCGAAGACCGGTAAGAACGCGGTCAAGCCGCGCACCGCCTCCCTCTTCAAGACCATGTCCCTGGACACGGTCACCCTGGAGGAGGCCCTGCAGCTCATGTCGCTGCCGCGGGTCGTCGGCACCGACGCCGAGGGCGTCGAGATCACCGCGCAGAACGGCCGGTACGGCCCGTACCTGAAGAAGGGCACCGACTCGCGGTCGCTGACCAGCGAGGACCAGCTCTTCACCATCACGCTTGACGAGGCGCTGGCGATCTACGCCCAGCCCAAGCAGCGCGGCCGGGCCGCCGCCAAGCCGCCGCTGAAGGAACTCGGCACCGACCCGGTCAGCGAGCGTCCCGTCGTCGTCAAGGACGGCCGCTTCGGCCCGTACGTCACCGACGGCGAGACCAACGCGACCCTGCGCACCGGCGACAGCGTCGAGACGATCACGCCCGAGCGCGGCTACGAGCTGCTGGCCGAGAAGCGCGCCAAGGGACCGGCGAAGAAGACCGCCAAGAAGGCGCCGGCCAAGAAGACCGCCGCCAAGAAGACGGCGGCGAAGAAGACGGCCGCGAAGACGACGACGGCCAAGAAGACGGCGGCGAAGAAGACCACGACGGCCGCCAAGAAGACCACCGCGGCGAAGAAGACCGCGGCGGCCAAGCCGGAGTAGTCCGGCGGGTCCGGCAGGTCCGGCGGGTCCGGCAGGTCCGGCGGGTCCGGCAGGTCCGGCGGGTCCGGCAGGTCCGGCGGGAACAAGGCGACGGGAGGGGCGGGAGCGAGGGCTCCCGCCCCTCCTACGTTTGTTCGGTCGCGGCCCCGGTCGGGGAGGCCGTCCGGATAGGGTGGACGGATGACGCGAGCAGAGCAGCCAGAGCTTCTGGGCGACTCCGAAGCCGCACCCGCCCCCGGCGCCGCCCCCGTCTCCGACGCGGCCCTCGTCGCGGACTCCCGGGAGCGCGCCGTACGGGCCCTCGTCCGCCACCAGCCGCTGCGCAGGCTGTGGAGCGCCCAGGCCGTCGGCGGGGTCGGCGACGCCCTCGCCCTCCTCGTCCTGGTCCTCCTCGGCCTCCAGACCGCCTTCACCGAGGGCGCCCTCGGCGGCGGCTACCGGGGCGCCGCCTTCGCCGTGGCCGCCGTCGTCGGCACCCGGCTGCTCGCCACCGTCCTCTTCGGCGCCGTCCTGCTCGGCCCGCTCACCGCGCTGACCGCGCCCGGCGCCGCCCTCGACCGGCGGTGGACCATGATCGGCGCCGACGGGCTGCGGATCGCGCTGCTCGTCGTCGCCCCGCTGTGGATCGACTGGGTCCCCGGCAGCGCCCTGTGGTTCCTCCTCGGCACCGTCCTCCTCACCGGCGCCGCCGAGCGCCTGTGGGCCGTCTGCCGCGACGGCGCCGCGCCCGCGCTGCTGCCCGCCGCGCCCGTCGAGGGCGACGCCGTCCGGCCGCTCCCCGACCACCTCGGCGCCCTGCGCACCCTCACCCAGCGCACGGCCTTCCTCGCCGTCCCGGCCGCCGCCGCCGTACTGCTCGGCGCCACCCTCGTCTCCAACCTGCTGGGCTCCGGCATCGACTGGTTCTCGCTCCACCAGGCCGCCCTCGGCGCCTACGCCGCCGCCGGCCTGTTCGCCGCCTCCGCCGCCGTCCTCGCCGCGATCACCCTGCTCGGCGGCCGGACCCCGCGCCCCCGCTCGCCGCTGGAGGGGCTGCGCCGCCCCGCCGCCGACAAGGGCCGCACCGGAGCCGTCCCCCTGCTCGTCCTGGCCTGCGCCACCGTCGCCGGCGCCATCGGCGCCGCCGCCTCGGTCGCCGCCCTCCACGCCTTCGACCTCGGCGGCGGCCCCGTCACCTACGCCCTGCTGGTGCTCGCGCTCAGCGGCGCCACCGCCCTCGGCATCCGCACCGCCCGCTCCGTGCTGCCGGTGCTCTCCCGCCGCCGGATGCTCGCCCTCGCGATCACCGTCACCGGCGTCGCCCTGATCGCCGTCGGCCTCGTGCCCGACACCGCGACCGTGCTGCTCCTCGCCGCCCTCGCCGGATACGCGGCGGGCGTGGCCGCCCACACCGGGCACACCCTCATCGACCAGGAGACCGAGGAGCCGCGCCGCGAGCGCACCACCGCGCACCTCCAGGCCACCGCGCGCGTGGGCATCGCCGTCGGCGCGCTCGCCGCGCCGCTGCTCGCCGCCGCGATCGGCCCGCACCGCTTCGTCTCCGGCTCCGGGAAGTTCGTCTTCGACCACGGCGGCGCCGCCTTCACCCTCGCGCTCGTCGGCGCGCTGCTGCTGCCCGTCGCCGCGCTTGTCCTCGCGAAGACCGACGACCGCGCGGGCGTCCCGCTCCGCCGCGACCTCCGCGAGGCGCTGCGCGGCGCCGACCCGGCGCAGGCCCCGTCCGCCACCGGCTTCTTCATCGCCCTGGAGGGCGGCGACGGCGCCGGCAAGTCCACCCAGGTCCAGGCGCTCGCCGACTGGATCCGCGCCAAGGGCCACGAGGTCGTCGTCACCCGCGAGCCCGGCGCCACCCCCATCGGCAAGCGGCTCCGCTCGATCCTGCTCGACGTCTCCTCGGCCGGCCTGTCGAACCGCGCCGAGGCGCTGCTGTACGCCGCCGACCGCGCCGAGCACGTCGACTCGCTGGTCCGGCCCGCCCTGGAGCGCGGCGCCGTCGTCATCACCGACCGGTACATCGACTCGTCCGTCGCCTACCAGGGCGCGGGCCGCGACCTCTCGCCGACCGAGATCGCCCGCATCTCCCGCTGGGCGACCGGCGGCCTCGTACCCCACCTGACCGTCCTGCTGGACGTCTCCCCGGAGACCGCCCGGGAGCGGTTCACCGAGGCGCCGGACCGGCTGGAGTCGGAGCCGCCGGAGTTCCACGCGCGCGTGCGGGCCGGTTTCCTCGCGCTCGCCGCCGCCGACCCGAGCCGCTACCTCGTCGTCGACGCCGGCCAGGAGCCCGAGGCCGTCACCACCGTCGTACGCCACCGGCTCGACCGGATGCTGCCGCTCTCCGAGGCCGAGGTGAAGGCCGCCGAGGAGGCCCGCCGGAAGGCCGAGGAGGAAGCCCGGCGCAAGGCCGAGGAGGAGGCCGCCCGCAAGGCCGAGGAGGAGCGCCTGGAGCGCGAGCGCCAGGAGCAGCTGGCGAAGCTGCGCGCCGAGGAGGAGGAGCGCAAGCGGCGAGAGGAGGAAGAGGCGCGCCGGCTGGAGGCCGAGCGGCAGGCGGAGGAGGCCCGGCGGAAGGCCGAGGAGGCCCGGATCGCCGCCGAGGAGGAGGCCCGCCGCCGCGCGGCCGAGGAGAAGGCCCGCCGCGAGGAGGAGGAACGGCTCCGCAAGCAGGCCGAGGAGGAGGCCCGGCTCCGGGCGGAGGCCGAGGCGCTGCGCGAGGAGAAGCGGCGGAAGGCCGAGGAGGCGCTGCTCCGCGCCGAGGAGGCCCGCAAGCTCGCCGCCGCGGCCGCCGCCGCCCAGGCCGCGGAGGAGGCCGCCGCGGCGCAGCGGCTGGCCGCCGAACAGGCCGCGAAGGCGGCGGAGCGCCGTGCCGCCGCCGAGAAGGCCGCCCAGGAGCAGACCGCGCGGGAGAAGGCGGCCCGCGCGAAGGCCGCCCAGGAGCGTGCGGCGCAGGAGAAGGCCGCCGCCGAGCGGGCCGCCCGGGAGCGGACGGCGGCCGAGGAGTCGGCGAACGAGGTCACGGTCCAGACGCCGGTCGTACGGCTCGGCAAGGACGCGGGCACGGACGCCGGCGAGGGCTCCGGTGCGGGTGCCGTCACGGGCTCCGGTACGGCTCCGGCGGCGGGCGGCGACGCCCCCACCGTCTCGCCGAACGAGGTCACCGTCCCGACCCCGGTCGTCCGCCCGGAGGACCCGCGCCGGCCGTCCGGCGCCCGTCCGGCGGACGACGAGACCGCGGTCCTGCCGCAGATCCGCGACGACCGCGCGGCGGACGAGACGGCCGTGCTGCCGCCGGTCCGCGACGACCGGGCGGCGGACGAGACCGCCGTGCTGCCGCCCGTGCGGGACGCGCGGCCGGCCGATCCGGTGGACCGGGTGCCGCGGGACTTCTTCCGGGACGAGCCGGAGGCCGGCGCGGGCGCGAACGACGTCACCCGCGAGCTGCCCCAGCTCGACGAGCAGGGCCGGCCGCGCCGCCGCTCCGACTGGGCCGAGGAGACCCCGCTCGACGACCTGCCGACGCTCGCGGACGAGCTGTTCGGCGGGTACGACGACGGGGACGACGAGCGGGACGGGCGCCGGCGGCGCTGAGGACGGGGACGGGCGGCGGGGCGGGTGCGCCGCGCGAGGGACCGTCGCCGGCGCGCCCGCCGCCCGCCCGCCCGGTGGCGCCCCTCGCGCCGGCGGTCGCCGCGTTGTCGGAGCCCTGCCCCACAATGGAGGGCGTACCTTCAGGAGGGGCAGACATGGCCGTATGGGACGACCTGGTCGGACAGGAGCGGGTCGAGGAGCAGCTCGCCGCCGCCGCGCGGGACGCCGACGCGCTGGTCACCGCCCAGGCCGCGGGCGAGCCCGCCCCCGAGGCGTCGAAGATGACGCACGCCTGGCTCTTCACCGGCCCGCCCGGCGCGGGCCGGGTCGACGCCGCGCGGGCGTTCGCGGCGGCCCTCCAGTGCGTGAGCCCCGACCGGGCGCTCGGCGGGACGCCGGGCTGCGGCTTCTGCACCGGCTGCCACACGGTGCTGGTCGGCACCCACGCGGACGTGACCACGATCGCCGCCGTGGGCACCCAGATCCTCGCCGACGACATGCGGGAGACGGTCCGCAAGTCCTTCACCTCGCCGGCCAACGGCCGCTGGCAGGTCATCCTGGTCACCGACGCCGAGCGGCTCAACGAGAAGTCCGCCAACGCCGTGCTGAAGGCCGTCGAGGAGCCCGCCCCGCGCACGGTCTGGCTGCTGTGCGCCCCCTCCGTCGAGGACGTCCTGCCGACGATCCGCTCCCGCTGCCGCCACCTGACCCTGCGCACCCCGCCGGTCGAGGCCGTCGCCGACGTGCTGATCCGGCGGGACGGCATCGAGCCGGACGCCGCCCACGCGGCGGCCCGGGCCACCCAGGGCCACATCGACCGGGCCCGCCGGCTCGCCACCGACGAGCGGGCGCGCGCCCGCCGCGCCGTCGTCCTGAAGCTGCCGCTGCGGGTGGCGGACATCGGCGGCTGCCTCAAGGCCGCGCAGGAGCTGGTGGACGCGGCGGCCGAGGACGCGAAGGAGGTCGCCGAGGAGGTCGACGCCAAGGAGACCGAGGAGCTGAAGGCGGCGCTCGGCGCCGCGCAGGGCGGCCGGATGCCGCGCGGCACCGCCGGGATCATGAAGGAGCTGGAGGACAAGCAGAAGCGCCGGGGCCGCCGCACCCAGCTCGACAGCCTGGACCTCGCGCTCACCGACCTCACCGGTTTCTACCGGGACGTCCTCACGCTCCAGCTCGGCACCCGCTCGGCGCTGGCCAACGAGGACGTGCGGGACGCGATCGAGCGGATCGCCCGCGAGACCACCCCCGAGCGGACCCTCCGCCGCGTGGAGGCCGTCCTCGCGTGCCGCGAGGCCCTGGAGCGGAACGTGGCGCCGCTGCTCGCGGTGGAGGCGATGACGATGGCGCTCCGCTGAGCCGGCCGGCTCCGCACCCGCGATTGGACACGTTCCGTACTCGTCCGGATACGCTCCGGGAATGGACTCCAGGCGTCTCCTCCGCACCTCCGCCACGGCGCTCGCCGCCGCCGGGCTGATCCTCTCCGGCTGCACGGGAGGGAGCGACGCCGCCGCTCCCGGCCCCGGCTCCGGGTCCGGGCGCCCGGCCGCGTCGTCGTCGCCGTCGCCGTCGCCCGAGGCGCTGCGCCCGTACTACGCCCAGAAGCTCGCCTGGCGGGACTGCGGCGTCGAGGGGTTCCAGTGCGCGACGCTCCGCGCCCCGCTCGACTACGCGCGCCCGGACGGGCCGGCGGTGAAGCTGGCCGTGTCCCGGGTGCGGGCGACCGGCCCGGGGGAGCGGATCGGCTCCCTGCTGGTGAACCCGGGCGGCCCCGGCGGCTCGGCCGTCGACTACCTCCAGGGGTACGCGGGCATCGGCTACCCCGAGCCGGTGCGCGCCCGCTACGACATGGTGGCCGTCGACCCGCGCGGGGTCGGCCGCAGCGAGCCGGTCGACTGTCTGACGGGCCCCGAGATGGACGCGTACACCCAGGTCGACCAGACGCCGGACGACGCGGCGGAGGTCGACGCGCTGGCGGCCTCGTTCCGCCGGTTCGCGGCGGGCTGCGAGAAGCGCAGCGGCACGGTCCTGCCGCACGTGTCCACGGTGGAGACCGCCCGCGACATGGACATCCTGCGCGCGGTGCTCGGCGACGAGCGGCTGCACTACGTCGGCGCCTCGTACGGCACCTTCCTCGGCGCCACCTACGCCGAGCTGTTCCCCGGCCGGGTCGGCCGGCTCGTCCTCGACGGGGCCATGGACCCGTCGCTGTCGGCGCTCGACCTCAACCGGGACCAGACGGCCGGCTTCGAGACCGCGTTCACGGCGTTCGCCGCCGACTGCGTCACCCGGCCCGACTGCCCGCTCGGCACCGGCTCGGTCGCGGACGCCGGGAAGGCGCTCCGCGCGTTCTTCCGCGCCACGGACGCCGAACCCGTCCCCACCGGGGAGGAGCGGGCGCTCGGCGAGTCCCTGGCCACCACCGGCGTCATCGCCGCGATGTACGACGAGGGCGCCTGGCCGCAGCTGCGCGAGGCCCTGACCCGGGCGATCGGCGGCGAGGGCTCGGGGCTGCTGGCGCTCGCCGACAGCTACTACGAGCGGGAGCCGGACGGCTCGTACGCGAACCTCATGTTCGCCAACGCCGCCGTGAACTGCCTCGACCTGCCGCCCGCCTACCCGGACCCGGCCGCCGCCCGGCGGGCCGTCCCGTCCTTCGACAAGGCGTCCCCGGTCTTCGGCACGGGCCTCGCCTGGGCCGCCCTGAACTGCACGTACTGGCCCTCCCCGGCCACCGGCCGCCCGCACCGCATCACGGCCGACGGCGCCGCCCCGATCCTCGTCGTCGGCACCACCCGCGACCCGGCCACCCCCTACAAGTGGGCCGAGTCCCTCGCGGACCAGCTCTCCTCCGGCACCCTCCTCACCTACGAGGGCGACGGCCACACCGCCTACGGCCGGGGCAGCGACTGCGTCGACACCGCGGTCAACACCTACCTCCTGGAAGGCACCCCGCCCGCCCCCGGCAAGCGCTGCTCCTGACCCCCGCCCCGGCCCGCTCCGCCCCTGGTCGGAGCACCCCCGGAAACTGTGTAGACTTGGCGACGCTGCTGCACCCACCATGGTGACGCGCAGCGCGCCGCCTTAGCTCAGTTGGCCAGAGCAACGCACTCGTAATGCGTAGGTCTCGGGTTCGAATCCCGAAGGCGGCTCACTGGAAACCCCAGGTCAGATCTTTCTGACCTGGGGTTTCGTGGTTCAGGGATCGGATGGAACGGGGAACAGGGGGCGGCGTGGGTGCGAGCGGGCTGGATGTGACCGAGCGGACGCGGTTGCGGCGGATGCGGGAGAAGGGGTCGTACCGGCGGGAGGACCTGGACGCGGTGCTGGCGGCCGGGTGGCTGTGCCACCTCGGGGTGACCGTGGACGGGGTGCCGATGGTGGTGCCCACCGCGTACGGCGTCGACGGCGACCGGCTGTACGTGCACGGGTCGGTGGCCAGCCGGAGCCTGGTGCAGGCGCCGGGGTCCACGGTGTGCGTGACGGTGACGCACGTGGACGGGCTGGTGCTGGCGCGGTCCGTGTTCGAGCACGGGGTGAACTACCGGTGCGCCATGGTCTACGGCGTGCCCGAGCTCGTGACCGACCCGGAGGAGAAGCTGCGGGGGCTGCGGGCGCTGACCGAGCAGAGCAGCCCGGGGCAGTGGGACTACGTGCGCCGGCCCAGCCGGAAGGAGCTGGCCGCGACCTCGCTGCTCGCGCTCGACCTCACCGAGGCGTCCGTGAAGACGCGGAGCGGGCCGCCGGACGACGGCGACTCCCCGGACGCGGAGCTGGGGCTGTGGGCCGGCGTGCTGCCGGTGGTCACCACCTTCGGGACGCCCGTGCCGGACCCGGCGCTGCCGGCGGACCTCGCCGCCGCCGTCCCCGGGCACGTCGCCGAGCGGGCCGGGCGGCGCGCCGACGGGGGCGGCGGCGAGTCGGACTAGGAGATCGTCAGGCGGGACAGGTGGGGCGGGTCGGCCAGGACGTCGACCGAGGTGATCGGGCCGGCCGGGGCCGTGAAGCGGTAGACCGCGTCCGGCGCGGCGACCAGGCCCGGCGCGCCGTCCACCAGGACCGGCCGGGCGACCGCCGCGCGGGCCGCGAGGACCCGGGCCACCGCCGGGGCGCCGTGCGCGGGCCGGACTCCGCCGCGTACCGCCCCGGGGTCGGCCCGCAGCACCGCGTCCGGGTCGAGCAGGGCGCGCAGGGCCGCCGTGTCGCCCTCCCGGGCGGCGGCGAGGACCGCGTCGACGGCGGCCCGGAGGCGTACGGGATCGGGTGCGGGCATCTCCTCGGCGCCCCGGGCCCGGGCCCGCGCGCGGGCGCCGATCTGGCGGACCGCCGCCGGGGCGCGTTCCAGGGCGAGGGCGAGGTCCTCGTACGGGACGTCGAAGAGGTCGTGGAGGACGAGGACCAGCCGCTCCGCGGGTGTCAGGCCCGGGGAGTCCCGCGGCCCGTCGGACCAGGGGTCCCACGGGTCGGTGCGGCGGGCCTCGCGGGCCCGCAGCCGGCCGAGGCAGACCCGGGCGAGGACCGCCTCCGGCGGCGGGCCCGGGTCGGGGACGGGTCCGGGGCCCCGGCGGGCGCGGGGGCCGGGGCCGTACGGGGCGAGGAGCCGTTCGGTGGTCCGGACCGCCCGGTCCGCCTCGGGGGCGGAGCCGAGCAGGCCGCGGGCCATCGCCCGCAGCCTGGTCCGGGTGTGCGCGGTGATCCGCACGCCGGCCGCCGGGTCAGTCGCCGTGTCCGGGGCCGCCGCTGCCGAAGCCGCCGCTGGAGATGCCGCCCCACTTGCGCTTCTCCTCGCTCGGTGGCTCGGGGGAGGTCTCCGTGCCGGACGTGCCGCCGTCCTTCAGCTGGTACGGCATCAGCCGGTGAGCGCCGTCGGTATGCGGCATCTCGGCCGGACGGCGGTACTCCGACATCTCGCCGGGGAGCGCGCCGGTGTCCGGGCGGTGTGGTTGTTCCTCGGGCTGTGGTGGACGCGACTCCTTGGTGCGGACGCGGTATCCGAACCAGAACGCCGTGAGCAGGACGGCGACGAGGATCAGGCCGCCGAGCACCTGTGCCAGACCTGACTGCCAGACCCCAGCGGCCAGGACCTCTGCGCTGAGAGTGTTCATAGAAGAGGATTACCCGATTCCGCTTCATCGGATGCGTGTCCCGGACAGTTCGGTGAAACATTTCCGCGGCCCCGCCGCGTCGATGGGGTGTACGACCGAGCGACCGGCGGTCCGGAGACGGCCGTCGGCCCGTCGGCCCACCACGACTGACAGGGAGAGGAGGGGCATGAGAACGTCCCGCGCGGACGAGTTCCTGGAGTTCGCCTCGGCGCGCACCGGCCAGCTGTTCCGCTCGGCCTGCCTGCTGACCAGCGGGGACGTCCACCTCGCCGAGGACCTCACGCAGGAGACGCTGGGCAAGATGTACGCCCTCTGGGGCCGGACGTCCCGGATCGGCAACCCCGCCGCCTACGCCCAGACCGTCCTCGTCCGCACGTTCCTCAGCCACCAGCGGCGCCGCTCCGCGACCGAGCGCCCGCTCGGCGAACTGCCCGACCACACCCCGGACGACGGCTCCGACCCGCTGCTGCGGATCGCCCTCCTCGACGCGCTCGCCGCACTGCCCCCGAAGGACCGGGCGGTCGTGGTGCTCCGCTACTGGGAGGACCGCAGCGTCGAGGAGACCGCCGACGCCCTGCACACCAGCTCCGCCGCCGTCCGCACCCGCTCCACCCGCGCGCTCGGGAAGCTGCGGCAGCGGCTCGGCGGCAGCATCGCCGAGTTCGCCGGGCGGTAGCCCGCCCGCCCGCCGGGCGGCGGCGCGCCCCCTCGCGCGGGGCACCAGGCGGCCCCACGGGCGCCTGGTCCCCGGCCCGGCCCCGCCCCCGTTCCCGGGTCGTCCGCGGACGCCCGTACCCCTTTCCCGTACCTCCGAAGCAGAGACGGTGATCTCGTCATGTCCCAGCACGAACACCACGACCCCGACGCGGGGTTCGCCGACGAACTCGGTCCGGCCCTGCGCGCCACCGGCGAGAGCTTCGCGCTCGACGGCCGGCCCGAGCTGGTCGCCGGCGGGCTCGCCCGGGGCCGCCGCAGGCTGCTGCGCCGCCGCCTCGCCGTCACCGGCGGAGCCCTCGCGCTCGCCGCCGTCGGCGTCGGCGGCGTCTACGCCGGCTCCGTCGTCACCCCCGACCAGGACTCCGGGAAGGCGTCCGTCGCCGCGGCCCCGAAGACCGGCGCGGCGCCGTCCCCGGAGTCCGGCGGCGAGCCGGCCTCCGAGTCGCTGAAGCCGGGCGAGGCCGAGATCCCGCTGGCCCGGATCGCGGACGTCGTCAAGGCCCACACCCCCGCCGGCGAGTGGCGGATCGAGGGCATCGAGGGCACCGGCCAGGGCATCAGCGGCACCTACGACGACGGCGACGGCGAGGCCGCCTTCGGCGTCTTCCTCTCCCGCGCCGGAACCAACCCGGAGGCGGGCGCCGAGATGGTGACCTGCCCCGAGAAGGTGTACGTCCCCTACGACGACTGCGACACCGGCCGGCTGCCCGACGGCTCGCGGTGGATGGTCCTCCAGGGGTACGAGTACCCCGACAAGCGCGAGGAGACGAAGAACTGGCGGGCCACGCTGCTCACGAAGGAAGGGTTCCTCGTCGACGTGAACGAGTGGAACGCGCCCGCCCAGAAGGGCGCCGCGGTCAGCCGCGAGAACCCGCCCTTCAGCGCCGCCCAGCTTCAGGCGCTCGTCACCACCGACGCCTGGCGGCCCCTGCTCGCACAGCTCCCGAAGCTGCCGACGGCGGCGGGCAAGCCCGGCCAGGTGCGCACGCCCCCGCCGCAGATCACCGGCGGCTCCGTGCCCGCCACGCTGCGGTCGCTGCTGCCGAAGGGGCTCACGGTCGCGGACGAGGGCGGCGAGGGCGAGTTCGGCTTCGTCGTCGTCGACGACGGCAAGGGCACGAGTCTCGTCCAGGTCAACGTCCAGTACGGCATGGACGACGTCGCCCACGACCTCTTCGGCTCCGGCGACGTCACCACCCTTCCCGACGGGCGCAAGGTGAAGCTCACCCAGCAGCCCGGAGAGAAGGGCGGCGAGGGCGTCGTCTGGTGGACCGCCGACACCATGCGGAAGGACGGCTTCCGGGTCGTCGTCAGCGCCTTCAACAGCGGCGCCCAGCACGAGGCGGCCACCCGGGCCGAGCCCGCGCTCACCATGGAGCAGCTGAAGGCGATCGCCCTCGACCCGAAGTGGGCGAAGCTGCCCGCGAAGTAGGCGGAGCGACGTGGGGGCGGTACGCGGCGGCTCATGGAGCCGCGTACCGCCCCCGTCATTTCGCGTCGGCGTACCGCTCCACCGTCGCCGTCGTGAACGGGAAGCGGACCGGGGTCGGGCCGAACGCGATGCGGCCCGCCTCGTCGCCGGCCGCCCTGATCGCCTCCGTCACCGCCTCCGCCTCCTCCGCCGGGCAGTGCACGATCACCTCGTCGTGCTGGAAGAAGACCAGCTCGGCCCGCATCCCGGCGGCCGACAGCCTCCGGCGCAGCGCCGCCAGCATCAGCAGCGCCCAGTCGGCGGCGCTGCCCTGGACCACGAAGTTACGGGTGAACCTGCCGCGCGCCCGGGCGTTGCCGGAGGCGTAGCCGGGGATGATCCCGTACTCCTCGGCTGCCTGCGCGGGGCCCTCCTGCGGGAGGCCCGCCTCGCCGTCGTCGCCCGCGCCGACGGCCCGCGGGCTGGTCCGGCCGAGCCAGGTGCGCACGAGCCGGCCCTCCTCGCCGGCCTTCGCCGCGTCGTCCACATAGGCGACCGCGCGCGGGAAGCGGCGGCGCAGCGCCGCCAGGTTCTTCAGGCCGTCGCCGCTGGTCTGCCCGTAGATCGCGCCCAGCAGGGCGATCTTGGCGTGGTCGCGGTCGCCGGAGAACGCCCGGTCGGACAGCCGGGTGTAGAGGTCGTCGGGGTGGCCGGCGACCTCCATCAGGCCCGGGTCGCGGGAGATCGCGGCGAGCACCCGCGGCTCCATCTGGTCGGCGTCCGCCACCACCAGCCGCCAGCCGTCGTCGGCGACGACCGCCCGGCGGATGACCTTCGGGATCTGGAGCGCCCCGCCGCCGTTGGTGGTCCAGCGCCCGCTGACCGAGCCGCCCGGCAGGTACTCGGGCCGGAACCGGCCGTCCCGCACCCAGTCCGCCAGCCAGGACCAGCCGTGCGCGGTCCAGATCCGGTACAGCTTCTTGTACGCGATGAGCGGCGGCACCGCCGGGTGGTCGATCTCCTCCAGCTCCCAGCGGCGGGTCGACCGCACCCGGATGCCGGCCTGCGCGAACGCCTTCACCACGTCGGCGGGCAGGTCGGGCCGGACCCGGCGGCCGAACGCCGCCGACACCTCGTCCGCGAGCTCCGCCAGCCGGCGCGGCTCGCCGCCGCCCGCGTACCGCTCGCCCAGCAGTTCGTGCAGCACGTCCCGGTGCACGTCGGCCCGCCACGGCAGCCCGGCCCGGTGCATCTCCGCGGCGACCAGCATCCCGGCCGACTCGGCGGCGGTGAGCAGGCGCATCCGGCCCGGGTGCTCGGCCCGGTCGTGGCGGCGCTGCTGCTCCGCGTAGACGGCGAGCAGGCCCTCGAAGGGGACGGGGGCGACGGGGCCCGGTTCGAACAGGGAGTCCTGGGAGCCGGGCTCGGCGGTGCGCTGCGGCGGGTCCGGCGGCACCGGCGCGTCCCGCAGCCGGGCCCACGCGGCGGCGGCCGAACGCGGCTCGCCGAGACGGCCCTCGTGGCCGAGGAGCAGCTGCTCGGCGGCCTCCACGTCGTAGCACCGCTCGACGCGGACGCCGGCGGCGAGCAGCCGCGGGTACACCTCGGCCGTCGACCGCCACACCCAGCGCGTCACCTCCGGCCGGGCGCGGACCGCCGCCACCAGCTCCGGCTCGCGGCGCGCCTCCCCCGCGGGCGCGCCGTCCGGCCCGAGGGGGACGAGGACCGCGCCCTCCCCCTCCGGCTCCGGCGCCAGCGCCCACCTCTCGCTCATGCAAGCGAGTCTGGCACCCGCCACTGACAGCCGCCGGTCACGACGCCCGTCCCGCGCGGGAGGCTCACGCCGCCGCGTGGAAGAGGGCGGCGGCCTCGCCGCGGGAGGCGACGCCGAGCTTGCCGAGGATGTTCGTCACGTGGAACTTCACCGTGGACTCGCTGATGTGCAGCTCCCCGGCGATCTGCCGGTTGCGGTGGCCGAGCGCCAGGTGCCGCAACACCTCGGTCTCCCGCTCGCCCAGCGACGCCAGCGGGTGCGCGGGGCCCGCCGGGGCGTCCGGCGCGGCGAGCGGCAGGACGGCGGTCATGGTGGTGCCCCAGTGCGGCACCGCCTCGATCTCCAGGCGCCCGCCGAGGACGTCCAGCCGGTCCCGTACGGTCCCCGCGCCCGTCTCGCAGGCGCCGAAGAGCCCCGGCCCGTCGTCGCGGACGGCCGCGCGCAGCTCGTCCTTGGTGAGCTGCCAGCCGACGTGGACGCGGCTCAGGCCGTCCTGTTCCAGGACGATCAGGAGCAGCGCGCGGACGATGGCGCGGGCGCCGTGCGCGACGTCGGCGGCGAGCGAGCGGGTGTCGTCGGGCGGGCCGAGTTCGAGCCGGACCGGGCTGTGCCGGAGCATCGGCCGCAGCTGGTCCGCGAGCCGGGCGAAGGCGTCGCCGGCCGGTTCCTCGGCGATCGCCCGGTCCTGCCGCTGGACCGCCCGGACCTCGCGGAGCGCGGCGTCGGCGAGTTCGGTGGCGGCGGCCCGGGCGGCGGTGTCGTCCAGGGTGCCGCTGCGGAGCACCGACAGCATCCCGGAGAGGGCGGCGGCGTGCGAGGTGGCCAGTTCGGCGGTGACCCGGGCCCGGGTGTCCGCGGCGGTACGGGAACGGGCCAGCGCCCCGGGCATCGCCTCGACCGCGAACCGGTCCAGGTGGCTCGTCACCACGTCCCACAGGGCCTGCGCCAGGGCGGTCGCGGCCGGCCCGGCCGTTGCGGCGCCGTCCTCCCGCAGCAGCACGAGCAGCGCGTGGCGGGCGGTGGCGCCGCTGGTCACGGCGAGGACCGTACGCGGCCGGCCGGCCAGCCGGACCGTCCCCTGCCAGGGTGAGCCGGGCACGCCGGACGCGAGCAGCGGCGCCAGCTCGGCGGTGGTCAGGCCGCCCGTCTCGCCGGTCGTCTTGAACGGCGAGTGGGCGCACTGGGTGGCGAGTTCGGCGGCGCCGGTGTGCGGCACGACCGGCGCGAGCGCGGCGGACAGCTGCGCGAGGACGCCGTCGAGCGGCCGGCTGAGGATCTCGTACACGGTGGTCAGCGTGAGCGGGTCCATACCGGCCAGCCTAGGCGTCAAGTGGCCGGGCAAGGCTGGACTTTCGGCCAGGCGGGACTGGCCGGAGGGAGGGCCGGGAACAGCCGCCGCCCGGCGCACGCTTGACCCTGTCGATCAGTGAACGCGCCGACGAGGAGAGCGACATGACCACGGGGACGACGGGGACTGCGGGAACGCCGGGGACTGCGGGGACTGCGGGGACTGCGGGGACGGCCGGGGAGGCGGGGGCGGCGAGGAGGACGATGGAGGCCGTCGTCTTCGAGGAGTTCGGCGGATCCGAGGTGCTGCGGCACACGACGGACGCCGCGGTGCCGGTGCCGGGCCCCGGCGAGGTGCGGCTGCGGGTGGTGGCGATCGGCGTCAACCCGATGGACTGGAAGGTGCGCCGGGGGCTCCTGGAGGACTTCTTCCCGACGACGTTCCCCGCCGTGCCGGGGATCGAGGTCGCCGGCACGGTCGACGCGCTCGGCGAGGGCGTCACCGGACTCGCCGTCGGCGACGAGGTGTTCGGCTGGTCGAAGACCGGCGGCTACGCCCAGTACGCGATCGCCGGACACGTCCTGCCGAAGCCGGCCGGCCTGTCCTGGGAGGCGGCGGTGAGCCTGCCCGTCGCCGGCGAGACCGCGGCCCGGGTCCTGGAGCAGATCGGCGTACAGGAGGGCGAGACGCTGTTCCTGCACGGCGCGGCCGGCATCGTCGGCACCCTCGCGGTCCAGCTCGCGGTCGCCGCGGGCGTCACGGTCGTCGGCTCGGCGTCCGAGCCCAACCACGCGTACCTGCGGGGACTCGGCGCGATCCCGGTGACGTACGGCGACGGGCTCGCCGACCGGGTCCGCGCCGCCGCGCCGCAGGGCGTCGACGCCGTCTTCGACGCGGCGGGGCACGGGGTGCTGCCGGTCGCCCTCGCGCTGCTCGGCGGGGAGGGCGTCGCGGACAAGCGGCGGATCGCGACGATCGCGTCCGTGGACGCGGCGGAGTACGGCATCGTCTACAGCGTCCCCGAGCAGGACCCCGAGCGGGTCCGGGCCTGGCTCACCGCGCAGGCGGAGGGCGTCCTCGCGGGGACGCTGCGGCTGCGGTTCGCGGAGTCGCTGCCGCTGAAGGACGCGGCCCGGGCGCAGGACCTCAGCGAGTCCGGCCACACCCGGGGCAAGCTGATCCTGGTCCCGTAGCGCCTTCGCCGGAAGGGGATCCCGGGTCCTGTCCCGGAGCGCCTTCGCCGGGCGTGAAGCGGGACGCGGGGAGGCGGTGGCCCGGCTCCGACCCCGGCCACCGCCCTCTCCAGGGTGGCGGCTCAGCGGGTGAGCCGCCACGCGGGAAGGACCGACGCGGCGACGGCGACCACCGCGCAGACCCCCGCCGCCGCGCCCGCCTGCGCCCACGGCACCGCGAGGGCGACCGGCGCGGACAGCGCGGCGAGCCCCGCGCCGAGCGCGCCGAGGACCAGCGCCGTGACGGCGATCCCGAGCGCCGCGCCGAGGGCGACCGCGAGCACCGCCTCGCCGGTCACCGCGCGCAGGGCCTGGGCGCGGGTGGCGCCGGCCAGCCGCAGCGAGGCCAGTTCGCCGCCGCGCACGGACGTCGCCATGAGCAGGGTGCTCGCGAGCGCGATGACCGTGTAGAGGAGGACCAGGACGAGGATCATCCGGAGGCCGGTGCGGGCCGCCTGGTTGGGGGGCGCCGCGGGCGCCTCCGCCACGGGGGAGGCGCCCGGCGCCTGGGCGCGGGTCACGTACGGCCCGTTGTCGCCGGTGCCGCGCGCGAGGACGGCCGCGATCCGGAGCCGTACCGGACCGCTCCCGTCGGCCCGCCACACCTCCACCTCCTCGCCGACGGTCCGCTTCTCGAAGTCCTCGTTGACGACGATCGACCGGTCGTCGAGGTCCCGCGGGTCGCCCGCCACGACGGGCAGCCGGGTGCCGGCCGCGAAGGCCGCGCCGTCGGTGACCGCCCGGGCCTGGTACTTCACGACCGCCTCGGCCCCGTCCCGGACGAAGAGCGAGGTCGCCGCCGCGGCCGCGCGGCCCCGCGCCTCGGTTTCCTTGGCCAGCGTCACGCTCTCCGACGCGCCGAACAGCGTCCCGGCGAGCGCCACGGTCACCAGGACGGGCGCGGCGACGGCGGCGGTGCGGCGGACGGCCGCCGCCCCGTTCTGCCGGACGAGCAGTCCGACGGCCCCGCCGCGCGGCACCGGCAGCGGCCGGGCCACGGGCCGGACGAGGAGCGGGGCGAGCAGCGCCGCGCCGCCGATCAGGAGCATCGGCAGGGTCGTGTACGTCTTCCGCTTGAGCAGCGCCTCCGGTTCGGTCGCGTACGTCCACACCAGCAGGCCCAGTCCGGCGAGGAGCAGCCCGGCGCCGAGCAGCGCCCGGCCCGGCGGCAGGACGTCCCGGTCGACGTCGGCCTCGCGCAGGGCGTCGGTCGGGCCGGTCCGTCCGGCGCGGTGGGCGGCGGCCGTCGCGCCGGCGAGGGCGACGCAGAGGCCGGTCCAGAAGGCCAGGTGGTACGGCCATCCGGCGCCGCCGGCGGTGACGGCGGACACGAACCAGTCGGGCGCCAGGGCCCGTTCGGCCAGGGCCCGCGCCATCGGGGGCGCGGCGAGGGCGCCGAGCGCGCAGCCCGTCGCGGACGCGGTGACGCCCAGCACCGTCGCCTCGGCGAGCAGCAGCCGGCGGACCTGGCCGGGGGTGGCGCCGGCGGTGCGGAGCAGCCCGAACTCGCGGCGGCGCAGCGCCACGGAGAAGGCGAAGACGGAGGCGACGACGAAGACGGAGACGAAGGCGGCGACGCCGCCGGCGGTGCCGAGGAGGGCGTAGAGGCCGGTGAGCGCCTGCCCGTCGCGCTCGTGGCCGGGGTCGGCGCGGCGGCGGTCGGCGCCGGTGAGCACCTGGGCCCGGTCGCCGACGACGGCCCGGACCTGGTCGGCGGGGGCGTCGAGGCCGACGGCGTCGGGGGCGGCGGCGCCGGCGGTGCGGCCCGAGGGGGCCCGGTCGACGGGGTTTTCGGTGAGGGTCCACCGGGCGCGGAGGTCGCGCAGCAGGGTCGTGTCCACAGGCTGTGGACGGTCGAGCGGCCGGGAGACGAGGGCGGTTCCGGGGCCGCGCCGGACCTCCACGGTGAGCCGGTCCTGGCCGAGGACGACGACGGGGGAGGAGGCGAACCGCTCGGGGGCGCGCGCCGGCGGGTCCAGCGCGGCGGCGAGGCCGAGCCCGGTCGCCGTGAGCAGCCCGACGCCGAGCGCCAGCGCGAGGAACCCGCCCAGGAAGGACGCCCACCGCGCCCGCAGCCCGCCCACGACGACGCTCAGCATGCCGACCCCCCAGCGGTCCCGGCGCCCACGCGCGCGCCCGCGCCCGTGCCCGCCCCGGCGCCCGCGGCCGCCGGCCGCAGGGTCGCCAGGGTCGCCGCCACCTCGTCCGCCGTCGGGGCGGCGAGTTCGCCCGCGAGGCGGCCGTCGACGAGGAAGACGACGCGGTCCGCGCGGGCCGCGGCGAGCGGGTCGTGCGTCACCATGACGAGCGTCCGGGCCTCCTCGTCCACCAGCGACCGGAGCATGTCCATCACCTCCGCGCCGGTCGTGGAGTCGAGCGCGCCGGTCGGCTCGTCGCCGAAGAGGACGGCGGGCCGGGAGATCAGCGCCCGCGCGATGGCGACCCGCTGGCACTGGCCGCCGGACAGCTCCGCGGGGCGGTGCCGTTCGCGGCCCGCGAGGCCGACCCGGGCGAGCGCCGCCCGGACCTCGCCGCGCGCCGGGCGGCGGCCGGCGAGCCGGAGCGGGAGGGCCACGTTCTGCGCGGCCGTCAGCGTCGGCAGCAGGTTGAAGGACTGGAAGACGAAGCCGATCCGGTCCCGCCGCAGCAGCGTGAGCCGCCGCTCGCTCAGCCCGTCCAGGGCCGTGCCGGCGACCTCGACGCGCCCCTCGTCCGGGCGGTCGAGCCCGGCGGCGCAGCGCAGCAGGGTGGACTTCCCGGAGCCGGACGGGCCCATGACGGCGGTGAAGGTCCCGGCGGCGACGTCGAGGTCGACGCCGTCGAGGGCCCGGACGTCCCCGTGCCGCCGGACGAGCCCCCGGAGCCGTACGGCGGCGGCGGGGGCGGAAGGAGGAAGGGTGCTGGTCATGGCTCCAGCGAACCGTTCCGGCACCCCTCCGGTCACGCCGTCCACCGGGCGTCCCGGGGGTAGGGCCAGACCTACCCCCGGGGGCTGCCTGAGACCATCGGCGGAGGAACTGAGGAACACGACCGGAAGCGGACGCGTCGGCGGCGGCGCGGAGAGGACAGGGGTGGCAGGCATGCGGGACGAGGCACGGGAGTCCACGGTCGAACGGGCGCTGCGGGAGTCGCTGCACGCCCGCGACGACCGCTCCCTCGACACGGCCGCGTCCCTGCTCGCCGCCGACCCGGGCGCCGACGCCGGGCTGGCACGGCGCGGCGAGGAGTTCGTCCGCACCCTGTGGGAGCGCGGCTGGCAGCCCGCCGACCTCGCCCGCACGGTCCGCCGCGAGCTGGCCGAGGAGCACCTGCGGCTGCTCGGCGGCCTGGTGCGCGCCGAGACGGCCCGGTACGCGACCCTGCCGCGGCGCTGGCGAGAGCAGCTCGACGCGCTGGACGCGGACGCCGCCGGGCCCGTGCCCGCCGACCGCTTCTCGTACGCGACGGCTGTCCTGGAGCTGTACCGGCTGCTCGTCCGGCTGCCCCGGCTCGACGCGGTGGGGCCCGTACCGGGGGAGGCGCTGCCGCCGGCGGCCGTCGGGGAGCCGCGGATGCTCACCCGGATCCGCGCGCTGCTCGCCAAGGCCGAGGCCACCGGCTACCCGGAGGAGGCGGAGGCGCTGACCGCGAAGGCGCAGGAGCTGATGGCCCGGCACAGCCTCGACGAGGCGGGGCTCGCGGCGGGCGCCCCGTCGCCGCAGACGCCCGGCGCGATCCGGATCGGGGTGGAGCCCCCGTACGAGCAGGCGAAGGCGATCCTGCTGGACGCGGTGGCGACCGCGAACCACTGCCGGGCGGTGTGGAACGAGGCGTACGGCTTCTCGACGGTCGTCGGCTTCGAGGCCGACCTCGACCCGGTCGAACTGCTCTACACCTCGCTCCTCGTGCAGGGCACGGCGGCGATGACCCGCGCGGAGGCCGAGCAGCGGAAGGGCGGGCGCAAGCGCACCAAGTCGTTCCGGCAGTCCTTCCTCCTCGCGTACGCGAACCGGCTCGGCGCCCGGCTGGAGGCGACCTCCCGGCGGGTCGCCGCCGAGGCCCCGACGCTGCTGCCGGTCCTCGCCTCCCGCGAGGTCGCGGTCACCGCCCGCACGGACGAGCTGTTCCCCGAGACGCGGACCACCCGGGTCCGCGCGATGTGGGACGAGGCCGGCTGGAACCACGGCGCCACCGCCGCCGAGTCCGCCACCCTCACCCCGGAGCGGACCCGCCTGGACCGAGGACAGCACCGCACCCGGGACTGACGCGGCGGGGCGACGTCGTGGGGCGGGAGACCACGGGGCCGGAGAGCACAGGGCCGGAGAGCGCAGGAGCGCCCGGGCACCCGACCGCCGGGTGAAATGTCGGATTGTGGCGGAGTCGTCGCTACGCTCGGACCATGAGCTGGCTCCGGGCGCTGAGGGAGACCGCCCGCTCCGGCCTCACCGTCGAGCGGCGGCGGCTCGCCCCGGCCGTCGCCGCCCGGGGCGCCCTCGGGCTCGCGCTCGTCGTCGGCTTCTCGCTGGCCGTCTTCGGGCCGGGCGTCGCCGCGTCGTCCGCGTTCGGCGCGTTCCAGGCGGCCATCGCCACCTTCCAGCGGTCCTGGCGGCCCCGGCCGACCCTCGCGCTCGCCTCCGGCGGCAGCCTCGCCGTCTCGACCTTCCTCGGCTATCTGACCGGCTCCCATCCGGCCCTCTTCCTCGCCCTCCTGCTGCTGTGGACGTTCCTCTCCGGGCTCGTCTGGGCGGCCGGCCCCACGGCCGGGATCATCGCCTCCTCCAACGTGGCGATCATGCTGGTCACCGTCACCCTGCCGACCTCCGTCGCGACCGCCGCCGGCCACGCCGCCATGATCTTCGCGGGCGGGGTCGTCCAGGCCGCGCTGATCGTGCTGCTCCCGGTCCGTCCCTGGGGCGCCCAGCGCGACGCCCTCGCCGACGCGCTCGCCGCCGAGGCGGACTACGCCCGCCGGCTGCGCCACGACCCGGTCGCGCCCTTCGACCCGGTCCCGCTCATGACCGCCCGCAGCGCCGCCACCGTCACGCCCCGCCAGGCCCGGCGCCGGCCCGCCGAACTGCACGGGCCCCGGCGGCTCGCCGAGCGGATCCGGCCGGTGCTGGCCTCGCTCGCCGACCCGGCCGTCGGCGCCCCCGCCGAGGGACCTCGGCGCGACCGGGTCCGCGAACTGCTCGCGGCGGCCGGGGAGGTGCTGGACGCCGCCGCGCGCGCCATCCGGCACGGCGAACCGGTCCGCCTGCCGCCGTCCGCCGTCGCCGCCCTCCGCACCCCGGACACCGGCACGATCCTCGACGACCGCTCCCACCGCGCCGCCCTCCGCCTGATCGCCCTCCTCGACGACGTCGTCGAGACCCGCCGAACCCCGCACGGAGACGAACAGGAAGACGCGCCCGGACACCGGCACGCAGCGCCCGGACACCGACACGAAGACGCGCCCGGCGGCGGACGCGGGAACGCGGGCGGCGGCCCCCCGCGCCACCCCACCCGCCCTCACCCGGCCCACCCTCCTCCGCCTCGCCCCGCTCGTCCTCGCCGCGATGCGGGCCGAGGTGCGGCCGGGGTCGCCGATCCTGCGGCACGCGCTCCGGGTCTCGGCCGTCACCGCCGCCGGGTACCTGCTCGGCCAGGTGCTGCCGCTGGGGCACGGGTACTGGGCGCCGATGGCGTCCGTGATGGTGATGCGCCCGGACTTCTCGCAGACGTACGCGCGCTCCGTGGCCCGCTTCGGCGGCACGCTCGTCGGCGTCGCGCTCGCCACCGCCGTGGTGCGGACCGCGCACCCGGGGACGTACCTCTCCGCCGGTCTCGCCGTCCTCTGCGCCTTCGGCATGTACCTGCTGATGCGGACCGGGTACGCCGTCAGCCAGGTCTGCGTCGCCGCGTACGTCGTCTTCCTCCTCGGCATGGAGGGCTCGGGTGTGACCCAGACCGTGCGGGACCGGGTCGCGCTCACCCTCCTCGGCGGCCTCCTCGCGATGCTCGGCTACGCCCTCTACCCCGCCTGGGAGACGCCCCGGCTGCGCGGCCGGCTCGCCGACTGGCTGGCCGCGTCGGGGCGGTACGCGGCGGCCGTCGCCGCCCGGTACGAGGACCCCGCCGGGCCCGGCGGCCCCGAGGTGCGGGAGGCGCTGCTGGACGCCCGCGCCGCCCGCGTCGCCTGGCACGAGGCGCTGGGGCGGGCCGTCCACGAACCGGTGCGGCACCGGGGCCTGTCGCACGCGGCGGCGGAGGACGCGGGGCACGCGATCGCCGAGTTCGGGCGGGCCGCGATGCTCCTGGAGGCGCACCTCCCGGACCGGGACGCCCC
Organism: Streptomyces sp. NPDC057854; assembly: GCF_042797055.1. Lineage (NCBI taxonomy): Bacteria > Bacillati > Actinomycetota > Actinomycetes > Kitasatosporales > Streptomycetaceae > Streptomyces > Streptomyces sp. NPDC057854. The sequence continues at coordinate 78,457 of NZ_JBHVMF010000015.1, read as the reverse complement.
GCCGGTGCCGGCGGCGGCGGGCCTCGCGGAGGTGCTGCGCGAGGCGACCGAGCGGGGCGCGAAGGCGGTCCGCGAGCGGACGGTCCCGGCCTGGGACGACCTCCGCGAGACCGTCGCCGCCTGGGACACCGAGGTCGCCGACCCGCTGCTGCGGAAGGCCGCCCGGCTGCTCCTGGCCGCGCTGGACGACCTGTCGGCCGCCCTCGCCGACGCCTGACCGGCGGGAACCCCCGGCGCCGCCGGGCCGTCCACTCGGGTGGGAAGATCGCGGCAGCTCGCACGGTGTGTCGCGTAGTGGCTACGCCACGCCTCGTGCACGTGCATCTGCTCATGCAGGCGCACGTGAACGCAGCTATGATCCGGGGAAGTTGACACCTGTACCAAGCAACTCGGGGAGCTACCAGTGCACCACGCGCACCACGCGTACAACGGCATGGCGGCCACGGAGCTGCGGGGCGTCGTCTGGCAGAAGAGCCGGCACAGCAACTCCCAGGGTTCCTGCGTGGAGTTCGCCAAACTGCCGGGGGGAAACGTTGCCGTGCGCAACTCCCGCCACCCGGACGGGCCCGCGCTCGTCTACACGCCGGCCGAGATCGAGGCGCTTCTGCTGGGTGTCAAGGACGGGGAGTTCGACCACCTGGTCTGACGTGGCACCGGCCCGGCGGACCACCGGGCCGCCCGGACCGCGGACACGAGGAAAGGCCCCGGCGGTCACCGCCGGGGCCTTTCCTCATGCTGTCGCTGTCGCTGTCCTGCGGGGCGCGCCTACTCCTCCGGGCCCACCCGGAACAGCGCCCACACCACCTTGCCCTGGAGCCGGCCCGCGAGCGGGTGCCAGCCCCAGCTGTCGCTGAACGACTCCACCAGGAACAGCCCCCGGCCCGACTCGGCCGAGAAGTCCTCCTCGCCGCCGCGCGCCTCCGGGCTCTCCCGGCTGGGATCGCGCACCGCGCACACCAGACGGGACGCCCAGCGCATCAGGTGCAGCCGCACCGGCGGGCCCGGCAGGTCGTCGGGGCCGGCGTCCGGCACGGCGTGCCGCAGCGCGTTGGTGACCAGCTCGGAGACGACCAGGGCCACGTCGTCGAAACGGTCGGCCAGGTCCCAGCTGCTGAGCGTCTGGCGCGTGAACGTCCGGGCACCGCGCACCGCTTCGTACCGGGCGGGCAGGGCGCAGGAGGCGGAGGTGGAGACGGCGCCGGGATCGATCGGCGGGAGACCCTGCCGTAAAGGCTCGAGCACGGTCGATCCATTCGTCCCCATGCGAGGCACTCCCGGGTATCGCGGTGGTGGTGCGACAACGGTGCGAACAGCGCGAAACATTGCGACAACACGCCAACACGACAACGCGAACGAGTACGCGGCTGCGCGGGCTCCATGGTTCCGAATGCGACCACGGGATGCAAGGGCAGATGCACGTGCACGCGCCCCCCGGGTGCCGGACCTGTCCGACCCTGTGGCGAATCTGTGGAAATCTTCTTGACGCCGCCGCCCCCGGCCCTCCGCCGCCCCCGTCCGGATCTCACCCCTCCGCCTCCCCTTCCGTAACCAGATGTGTACGCGCTGAAGCGTTTGGTGGCAGAATCCGGGGCTCGACGGGGGCTCGTCACCGTGAAGGGAAGGCTGGAGCCGTGACCGCAGGCGAAATGAACGGAGCGGGCGGGAGCGTCGTCCGGCGCATCCTTCTGGGCTCCCAGCTGAGGCGCCTGCGCGAATCGAGGGGCATCACCCGCGAGGCCGCCGGCTACTCGATCCGCGCCTCCGAATCCAAGATCAGCCGTATGGAGTTGGGAAGGGTGAGCTTCAAGGCCCGGGACATAGAGGATCTGCTCACTCTCTACGGAGTCACCGAGGAGACCGAGCGCGGCGCGCTCCTGGGTCTCGCCCGCGAGGCCAACCTCGCCGGCTGGTGGCACAGCTTCGGCGACGTCCTGCCGGGCTGGTTCCAGACGTACATCGGCCTGGAGGCCGCCGCCTCCCTCATCCGCGTCTACGAAGTGCAGTTCGTGCACGGCCTGCTGCAGACCGAGCAGTACGCCCACGCGGTCGTCTCCCGGGGCATGCCCGGCGCCACGCAAGCCGAGATCGACCGCCGCGTCGCCCTCCGCGTCGAGCGCCAGAAGGTCCTCGTCTCCGAGCACGCCCCGCACGTCCACGTCGTCCTCGACGAGGCCGCGCTGCGCCGCCCGTACGGCGACCGGGCCGTTATGCGCGGGCAGCTGAAGCACCTCATCGAGGTCTCCGAGCACCCCGGGGTCACCCTCCAGGTGATGCCCTTCAGCTTCGGCGGGCACGCGGGCGAGAGCGGCGCCTTCACCATGCTCAGCTTCCCGGAGTCCGACCTCTCCGACATCGTCTACCTGGAACAGCTCACCGGCGCCCTCTACCTCGACAAGCGCGAGGAGGTCGGCCAGTACGCCGCCGTGATGGAGAAGCTGGCGAAGGACAGTCCGGATCCGGCCGAAAGCCGTGATCTTCTCCGCGGACTCCTCCAACTCTCCTGACACATCAGTACGATGACGGCGCATCAGTAGCCCCGGCGACCGGGCGCCCGCGCGCTCCCGGCCGACCGGCAGCCGGCAGAGGGGTCCTCACGTCCATGTCGCACTTCACCGACCTGGCCCACCAGTTCATCGACGGCGAATGGAAGCCGGGCAGCGGCTCCTGGGACATCATCGACTTCAACCCGTACACCGGCGAGAAGCTCGCCTCGATCACGGTCGCCACCGCCGACGAGGTCGACCGGGCCTACCGGGCCGCCGAGCGCGCCCAGACCGCCTGGGCCGAGACCAACCCGTACGCCCGCCGGCAGGTCTTCGAGCGCGCCCTGCGGATCGTCGAGGACCGCGAGGACGAGATAGCCGAGACGATCGTCGCCGAGCTCGGCGGCACCCGCCTCAAGGCCGCCTTCGAGCTCCACCTCGCCAAGGAGTTCCTGCGCGAGGCGGTCCAGCTGGCGCTGCGCCCCGAGGGCCGCATCCTGCCGTCCCCGGTCGACGGCAAGGAGAACCGCGTCTACCGCCTGCCGGTCGGCGTCGTCGGCGTCATCTCCCCGTTCAACTTCCCCTTCCTCCTCTCGCTGAAGTCGGTCGCCCCCGCCCTCGCGCTCGGCAACGCGGTCGTCCTCAAGCCGCACCAGAACACGCCGGTCTGCGGCGGCACCCTGGTCGCGAAGATCATGGAGGACGCGGGCCTCCCCGCCGGGCTGCTCAACGTCGTCGTCACCGACATCGCCGAGATCGGCGACGCGCTGCTCACCCACCCGGTCCCGAAGGTCATCTCCTTCACCGGCTCCGACAAGGTCGGCCGCCACGTGGCCACCGTCTGCGCCCAGAACTTCAAGCACGCCGTCCTCGAACTCGGCGGCAACAGCGCCCTGATCGTCCTCGACGACGCCGACGTCGACTACGCGGTCGACGCGGCCGTCTTCAGCCGCTTCGTCCACCAGGGCCAGGTCTGCATGGCCGCCAACCGCATCCTGGTCGACCGCCGCCTGGAGGCGGAGTTCACCGAGAAGTTCGTGGCGAAGGTGAAGACCCTGCGGGTCGGCGACCCGGCCGACCCCGGCACCCACATCGGCCCGCTCATCAACTCCCAGCAGGCCGAGTCCGTCGCCGGCGTCGTCGAGCAGACCGTGGCCGCGGGCGCCACCGCGCTGCTGCACGGCACCGTCGAGGGCAACCTCGTCTCCCCGTCCGTGCTGACCGGCATCCCCGCCGACGCCCCCGTCCTCGGCCAGGAGATCTTCGGCCCGGTGGCGCTGATCGTCGCCTTCGACGGCGAGGACGAGGCCGTACGCATCGCCAACGACACCCCGTACGGGCTCAGCGGCGCCGTCCACACCGCCGACGTCGAGCGCGGCGTCCGGGTGGCCAAGCGGATCCACACCGGCATGATCCACATCAACGACGGCACCGTGCACGACGAGCCGATCGTCCCCTTCGGCGGCGAGAAGCACTCGGGCATCGGGCGGCTCAACGGCGACGCGATGGTGGACGCCTTCACCACCCAGAAGTGGATCTCCATCCAGCACGGCCGGAGCCGCTTCCCCTTCTAGGACGGGATCTGTCCTGTTCGCTCCGTAGCGTAGGTCCTGCCCGGGAAGACCCCGGGCAGGACCGGTACGGAAGGCGGACATCATGGTGGCTCTGGTTCCTGCGGAGGCTCCCGGCGACGAGCGCGGCGCGTTCCTCAACTTCGTGGAGGCCCAGCGCGCCGCGCTCCGCCGCACGCTCCTCGGCCTCACCGAGGAGCAGGCGGCGGGCCGGCCCAGCGTCAGCGAGCTGAGCCTGTCCGGCCTGGTCAAGCACGTGGCCGAGGTCGAGCTGAACTGGCTGCGGCTCGCCCAGGGCAAGCCGAACGAACGGCAGCGGACCGAGGAGACCTGGGGCGACGCGTTCCGGCTCGTCGACGGGGAGACGATCCCCGGCGTCCTGGCCTTCTGGGACGGCGTCGCCCGGGAGACCGAGGAGTTCGTGCGGACGGTGCCGAGCCTCGACGACACCTTCCCGCTGCCGCCTGCGCCCTGGTTCCCGCCGGAGGGCCGGGTGACGGTCCGCTGGATGCTGCTGCACCTGGTGCAGGAGATGGGACGGCACGCCGGGCAGGCGGACGTGATCCGCGAGTCCCTGGACGGCAGGACCTCCTTCGAGCTGATCGCGCAGGAGCGCGAGGGCTGAGAGCCCGTCCGGGAATGCCTCGCGGGGGTGGGAACCCGAAGGCGGTGAGCGGTGTACAAGAAGCAGACGGTTCACCGCGAACCGCCCGACGGACAGGGGGAAGTCCGATGCGCGTTCCCGTTTCCCGGGCGCCGGCGTCGCTCCGCGCGCTCGTGGCCCTGCTGCTCACCGGCCTGCTCGCCGCCTGTACGGGCGGGCCGGGGCCGGCCCTGAGGAGTGAACGGCCCGCCGCTGACGGGGTGTTCGGCGCGCCGCCGAGGATCGCGGACGGCGCCGCGCTGCCGGGCACCGTAGCGGGGCTCGACTTCGCCGCCGACGGCAGCGGCTTCGCGCTGCTCGCGGAGTGCGTGACCGACCCCGCCCGGCCGGCGAACGGCTTCTGCCGCCAGCGGGTCGCGGTGCTCGACGCGGGCGCCGGCCGCTGGGAGCCGCGCGCCTCGCCGCTGCCCGAACTGCGCGGTACGGAGGGGGTGTCGGCGCGGCTGTGGGTGCTGGGCCCGGGCCGGGCGCTGATCGAGGACGGCGGCGGGGACGAGCCGGTGCGGGGCTGGTTCACCTCCGACGGGGGGCGGAGCTGGCGGGGCGTCGATCCGCGCCCGGCCGGCCGGACGGCCGACATACCCGCGGGGGCGGGGCTCACCGCCGTGTGCGTGTCGGATCCGGGGGCTCCGCCGGAGGAGTGCGCCCGGGAGCGGCTGGCGGTGCTCTCGCCCCGGGACGGGCGGCGGCGGGTGCTGGTGGCGCAGCCGGCGCTGGGGGCGCATCCGCGTCCCGCGGCGGTCGCGGAACCGGACGGCTCGTGGTGGGCGTCGGGCACCGAGCCGGGGACGGGCCCGGCGGTGGTCGCGGTCTCCCGGGACCGGGGCCGCAGCTGGTCGGTGAGCCGGCTGCCGAGCCCCGGCTCCCCGGCCGGCCCGTCCTGGTACACGTCGGTGGTGGTGGGCCCGGACGCCGTGTACGCGGCGGAGGCCGGCGAGCTGGAGGGCGGCGAGCCGGTGAAGAACCCGCTGCGGGCGCTGCACCGCTCGGGCGACGGCGGCCGGACCTGGCAGCGGGTGTGGACCTCGGGCCCCGTGCGGGAGCCGCGCTCGGTGGAGGGGCTGCCCGTGCCGGGGCCGGGGGGCCGGATCGAGCTGGCCGCCCAGTCGGGCCCGTACGGCAGCGTGGACGGCGGCCGGACGTTCCGGGAGCTGGACGACGGCGGCGCGTACGTCCGCCGCACCGCGATCGGCCTGCTGCGGGAGGACGCCCGCTGCCGGTACGAGCTGACGCGCGACGGCGTCCGCTGGTCGCCGTTCCAGCTGGCGTGCGGCGGCGACGCCTCGGCGGGCGGTTCCTAGTGGTGGAAGGAGGTCGCGGCGTCCTTGTCGTGGGTGAGGGGGCGGGGCTGGCGGCGGAGGTCGGGCAGCAGCCGGTGCAGGTCCTCGACGAGGAGGCCGGCGAGGTCGGCGGAGAAGCCGTTGCGGCAGACGATCCGCAGGACGGACAGGTCCTCGCGGTGGGCGGGGAAGGTGTAGGCGGGGACGAGCCAGCCGTGCTCGCGGAGCCGGCGGGACACGTCGAAGACGTCGTAGGAGGTGACGTCGGGGGAGGTGGTGAAGGCGAAGACGGGCAGCTGGTCGCCGCGGGTGAGGAGGCGGAAGTCGCCCAGCGCCTCGATGCGTTCGGCGAGGCCGCGGGCGACGTCCCGGCTGGTCTGCTGGACGGCCCGGTAGCCGTCCCGGCCGAGCCGGAGGAACGTGTAGTACTGGGCGACGACCTGGGCGCCGGGGCGGGAGAAGTTGAGGGCGAAGGTCGGCATGTCGCCGCCGAGGTAGTTGACCCGGAAGACCAGCTCCTCGGGAAGCTCCTCCGCGCTCCGCCACAGCGCCCAGCCGACGCCCGGGTAGACGAGTCCGTACTTGTGCCCGGAGGTGTTGATCGAGGAGACGCGGGGGAGGCGGAAGTCCCACACCAGGTCCTCGTCGAGGAACGGGGCGACCATGCCGCCGGAGGCGCCGTCGACGTGGACGGGGACGTCGAGGCCGGTGCGGGCCTGGAGGTCGTCGAGGGCGGCGCAGATGTCGGCGACGGGCTCGTAGGAGCCGTCGAAGGTGGAGCCGAGGACGGCGACGACGCCGATGGTGTTCTCGTCGCACAGCGCGGCGGCGGAGGCGGCGTCGAGGTGGTAGCGGTCGCCCTCCATGGGGACGAGGCGGGGCTCGACCTCCCAGAAGGTGCAGAACTTCTCCCAGCAGACCTGCACGTTGACGCCCATCACCAGGTTGGGGCGGGCGGTGGCCGGGTAGCGGTCGGCGTTCCGCCGGGCCCAGCGGCGCTTGAGGGCCATGCCGGCGAGCATGCACGCCTCGCTGGAGCCGGTGGTGGAGCAACCGACGGCGGCGGCCGGGTCGGGGGCGTGCCAGAGGTCGGCGAGCATGGCGACGCAGCGGCGTTCGAGTTCCGCGGTGCGCGGGTACTCGTCCTTGTCGATCATGTTCTTGTCGCGGCACTCGCCCATGAGGACGCCGGCCTGCGGTTCCATCCAGGTGGTGACGAAGGTGGCGAGGTTGAGGCGGGAGTTGCCGTCGAGCATCAGCTCGTCGTGGACGAGCTGGTAGGCGCTGGACGGCGGGAGCGGGCCGTCGGGCAGCCGGTGGCGGGGCGGGGCCTCGGTCATCCCGCCGACGGGGTCGGCCTCGCCGTAGAAGGGGTTGAGGGCGAGCCGCCGGAAGGGGGCGGCGTCGGGGTCGTCGGTTCCCTGGTGGAGGGGGGCCATCGGGGCTCCTTCTGCGGCGGGGGGCGGGTCAGCGGAGGGGCTTGCCGTGGTGGTCGAGTTCGAGCTGGGGCCGGCCGGTGACGATCAGCCAGGCGGGCAGGGTGGCCAGGCAGAGGAGCGAGAGCATCGCGGGGGAGGAGGCGATGACGGCGGCGATGAAGAGGCTCACCCAGCCCTGCCGGGTGGTGGCGAGGAGGACGCCGAGGACGGCGGAGGAGACGGCGACCGCCGGGTGGATCTCGGGGACGAGGGCCTGGGCGACCAGGCCGAGGGCGGCGCCGAGGAAGACCGCCGGGAAGACCCGGCCGCCGCGGAAGCCGCAGGCGGCGGCGACCAGCAGGGCGGCGAGCTTCACGACGGCCAGCCGGGCCAGCTCGCCGGAGGAGTACACCCCGAGGGAGGCGACGAGCTCCTTCGTCTCGTGGAGGCCCTTGAAGAGGGTGAGGTGGCCGCCGAGGGCGCCCAGCAGGCCGAGCAGCAGCCCGCCGGCGGGCAGCATCAGCATCGGGTGCCGCAGCCGGCCGAAGGCGCGGTGGAGGTGGGGGAAGGCGTAGCAGCCGAGGAGCCCGAAGGCGGCGCCGAGGGAGGCGACGACGAGGGAGGCGAGCAGGTCCTCCCAGCCGGGGTCGGTCAGCGGCGGGAGGCCCATCGCGAAGCTGGGGTCCGACAGCAGCTGGGTGGTCATCGAGCCGGCGCCGGCGGCGAGCAGCGGCGCGAACAGCCGGTCCCACAGCGAGCCGCGGCCGGGCTGCCCGGTGAGCGCCTCGGAGAGGACCAGGGCGGCGGCGACGGGCGTGCCGAAGAGGGCGCCGAAGGTGCCGGCGATGGCGAGGGAGACCCAGAAGGCGCCGGGCACGTTCGGCGCGGCCCGCAGGCCCAGCCAGGCGGCCAGGGAGATCGCGGCGGCGATCGTCGGCTGCTCGGGGCCGAGGCTGACGCCGCCGGCGAGGGCGAGGGTCGAGGCGACGAGGAGGCCGGGCACCACGAGCGGCGGCAGCGGCGGCCCGCCGAGCCCCTCGGACGCCGGGTCGGGTCCGGCGTGCCCGGGGGCCTTCCAGACGACGAGGCCGGCGGCGACGCCGGTGACGGTGAGGACGGTGATCATCCACAGCGAGGAGTACCGGCCGATGTCCAGGGCGTCCGGCACGGTCTCCCAGAGCACCGCCTGGAGTTCCTCGGCGACCAGGCTGATGCCGAGGAACAGCAGGCCCGATCCGACGCCCACCACGAGGGCGGGCAGCACCTGCGGGAGCAGGAGCCGTACCGGTGCTTCGGCGGGGGCGGTCGCGTCATGATCGGTGGCCACCGCCCCACCATAAGTGAGCAAATGCCGCACAACACCTCGAAAACCCCCGAGGGTGGGCCCGCGTCTCACAGGGCGTCAGGGTCCGTGGCCCGGCGGCGCGGCGGCTCGCGGCTCAGGGACTCGGGGCGATGACGACCGCGGTCCCGTACGCGCAGACCTCGGTGCCGACGTCCGCCGCCTCGGTCACGTCGAAGCGGAACATCAGCACCGCGTTCGCGCCGCGCGCCCTCGCCTGCTCCACCAGGCGGTCCATCGCCTGGTTCCGGGTCTCCACCAGGGTCTTCGTCAGCCCCTTCAGCTCACCGCCGATCATCGACTTCAGACCGGCGCCGATCTGGCTGCCCAGATGACGGGACCGGACCGTCAGCCCGAAGACCTCTCCGATCACCTGGCGCACCTCGTACCCCGGGACGTCGTTCGTCGTCACCACCAGCACGTCGGGGTGCGGTCCCTGACCGCCTCCGTACTCCTCGATGCCCATCGGCACTCACCTCCTGGTCACCCAGGGTCGCCGCGCGGACGCCCGCCCGCATCCCGTACGACCCGGGCGGAACCGGGGGACGCCGCTCCGCGTTGATAGCTTGGGGCGCGCCGCAGGCATGTCCCGCCCGCACCTCGACATGCCCCCCACCCCGAACCCAGGAGCCCGGAACCCGTGAACACGCTTGCCCTCGGACCGAGCTGGCTGGATCCGGACTACCTGATCCAGACCTTCGGCCTGATCGGTGTCCTCGTCATCGTCTTCGCCGAGTCCGGCCTCCTCATCGGGTTCTTCCTGCCCGGTGACTCGCTGCTCTTCACCACCGGCCTCCTCGTCACCACCGGCAAGCTCGACTCGCCGCTGTGGCTGGTCTGCACGCTGATCGTCCTCGCGGCGATCATCGGCGACCAGGTGGGCTACCTGTTCGGCCGGAAGGTGGGTCCGTCGCTCTTCCGGCGCCCCGACTCCAAGTTCTTCAAGCAGGAGAACGTCGAGAAGGCCCACGAGTTCTTCGAGAAGCACGGTCCGAAGTCCCTCATCCTGGCCCGCTTCGTCCCGATCATCCGCACCTTCACGCCGATCATCGCCGGCGTCAGCCGGATGAACTACCGCTCCTTCATCACCTTCAACATCATCGGCGGCGTGCTGTGGGGCGCCGGCGTGACCCTGCTCGGCGCCTCGCTCGGCAAGGTGGACTTCGTCCACAAGAACATCGAGGCGATCCTCGTCGGCATCGTCCTGCTGTCGGTCGTCCCGATCGTGATCGAGTACCTGAAGGCCCGCTCCCAGTCGAAGAAGGCCGCCGCCGCCCGGCAGGACGCGCCCCCCGCCGGCCCCGAGGCGCCGCCCGCCCACGGTGACCAGCCCGGGCAGCAGGGCGGCTACGGCGACCAGCGCGGTTACGGCAACCATCCGGGCCAGGGCGGCTACGGCCACCAGGACGGCTACGCGGGCCAGACCGGCTACGGCAACCAGGGCGGGTACGGCGCCCAGGCCGGTGGCTACGGCGACCAGCAGGGGTACGGCTACGGGCAGGGGCAGCAGCAGGCCGGCTACGGGCAGCAGGGCGCCTACCAGGCCCAGCCCGGCGGCTACGGCGACCAGGGGACGTACGGGCAGCAGGGCGGCGGCTACGGCCAGCAGGGCGGCTACGGCTACCCGGCCCCCCAGCCCGGCTACGGCCAGCCGCAGCAGCCCCAGCACCCCCAGCAGCCCGCCTACGGCAACCACCCCGGCTACACCCAGCAGCCCGGCCATCCCCAGCAGCCGCAGCAGGCCCAGCAGCCGCAGCAGCCCGGCCACGGCGACCAGCACGGCTACGGCGGCCAGAACCAGCCCCCGTACCCGTACGGCGAGCGCTGACCGCGTCGGACCCGCGACGTGACGAGGCCCCGCCCCCGGCCACCCGGCCGGGGGCGGGGCCTCGTCACATCCCCAGAGCCCTCAGAAGCCGCGGGTCCGCTTCGCCGCGCTGCGCGCCGAGCGCGCGCCCGGCGCGCGCATGAAGAGCCGCGCCAGCTCGCCGCCCAGGTTCACCCCGATCGCGATCGCCAGCGCGAGGGCCGCCGCCTTCGCCAGCGACGTGAAGCCCTGGTCCAGGTTGTTCTGGGCGATCGCGAGCACACCGAAGTACGTCGCCGAACCCGGCAGCAGCGGCCCGATCGCCGCCGTCACGTACGGCAGCGACGACGTGTGCTGGTAGCGGGCCATCAGCTGCCCGAACAGGCCCACCAGCCCCGACGCCGCCGCCGTCGCCATCACCGCCGAACCCCCGGCGGTGATCGCGATCGACGCGTACACCACCCACGCCACCCCGCCGTTCAGCGTCGCGAACAGCACCGTCGCCCGCGACTGCTGCAGCAGGATCGCGAAGGTCGCGCACAGCACCATCGACGACACGATCTGCGTCACCGGCCGCTCGACCGGACGCAGCGTCCCCTCCGGATTGAGCTGCGCGTCGAACTGCACGGCCACGTACAGCACCGACAGCACGCCCACCACGATCGCCACGAAGAAGTAGGCGACCTCCAGGAGCCGCGCCGACGCCGTGATGTAGAAGCCGGTCAGACCGTCCTGCACCGCCGCCACCAGCGCCCGCCCCGGGATCAGCGCGAACAGGCCACCGGTGATCACCGCCGACGGCCGCAGGTCCGCGTGGAGCAGCGTCAGCAGCACCCCCATCGCGGCCGGCGGCATCGCCGCCACCAGGAACTGGTAGAACTCCGGCAGCCCGCGCCCCGCGCACAGCCACGCCAGCCGGTCGCCGAGCACCGCGCCCAGCGCCGCCACGAAGAACACGTACGGCCCGCCGCCGAGCAGCGTCGACGCCGCGCCCGCGAGCACGCCCGCCGCTCCCGTCAGCACCCACCCCGGGTACGGGTGCCGGTTGCGCCGGATCTCCGCCAGCCGCCGGTAGGCCTCCTCCGGCGACACCTCGTGCGCGGGCGCGTTGATGTCCGCGAGCAGCTGGTAGACGGCCGCCAGCCGGGTGTAGTCGGTGCCCCGGCGCCGTACCGTGCGGTTCGCCGTCACCGGGTCGTCCACCAGCGACGGCTGGTGGGTGATCGACAGCAGCGTGAACGTCACCGTCGGCTCGCAGCGGTCCAGGCCGTACGAGCGGCAGATCGCGAACATCGCCGCCTCGACGTCCTCCGCGCCCTCGCCGCCGGCCAGCAGCAGCTCCCCGATGCGCAGGCTCAGGTCGAGCACGCGCGGCACCGACGGCCCCGTCTCGTCCTTCGCGTCCGCGGTCTCCGGGACCACCGGCCGGTCGCCGACGGGCAGCCGCAGCATCGTCCGCATCCGGTCCTGCCACGGCGCGTTGTGCGGCAGCCGCGCCAGCGGCACCCCGTACGCCGGGGCGAAGGCGGGCGGCGAGTCCTTCGCGGAGTACGTCGACGGCGCCGCGAACGCCGACCCCTCGGGCTCCGGCGGCGGCTCCGGCACCAGTCCCTCCGGCACCACGAACGCCGAGCCCTCCGGCTCCGGAGGCGGCTCGGGCACCAGCCCCTCCGGCAGCGCGAACTCCGAGGTCGCCTCGTCCGACAGGGGCTTCCGGTCCTCCGGAGCCTCCTCGGGGCCCTCCGGCTCCGCCACCACTCGCTCTCCGCCTCACACCAGGGAATCGTGGATTCCAGTATGGGCGTCAGACGGGCGTGCGAAACGTGGATGCGCGAAAGGCGGTACACCCCGAAGGGTGCACCGCCTTCCGTGAAGGACCCCGGGCGTCAGTGAGCGCCCTGCTCCTTGGCGCGCGCGATCGACTTCTCGATCTCGGCCTCGGCCTCGGCGCGGCCGACCCAGTCGGCGCCCTCGACCGACTTGCCCGGCTCCAGGTCCTTGTAGACCTCGAAGAAGTGCTGGATCTCCAGGCGGTCGAACTCCGGCACGTGGTGGATGTCGCGCAGGTGCTCCATCCGCGGGTCCGTCGCCGGCACGCACAGCAGCTTGTCGTCGCCGCCGGCCTCGTCCGTCATGCGGAACATGCCGATGGCGCGGCACTTGATGAGGCAGCCCGGGAAGGTGGGCTCGTCGAGGATGACCAGCGCGTCCAGCGGGTCGCCGTCCTCGCCGAGGGTGTTCTCCACGTAGCCGTAGTCGGTCGGGTAGGCCGTCGACGTGAAGAGGCGACGGTCCAGACGGATGCGACCGGTCTCGTGGTCGACCTCGTACTTGTTCCGCGATCCCTTGGGGATCTCGATGAGAACGTCGAACTCCACGGTGGGGCTCCTCCTGAATCAACACAAGTGAATGCTCGCGACGACGCGCGGTGATTAAGTGTCTCTCACGCACGTACGTGATCGCGAAAGGGGCTGGTCAGCTATGCCGGAGCCGAGGGTGTGGCAGCTCACGGCGGGCTCCGCCGTGCTCGGTCTGGCTCTCGCCGCCGCGGCGGCGACCGCGGCAGGCCCCTGGGACGGAGGCCAGCGTACGGCCGAGCGGGCCCGCGCCGCCGCCCCCGCGACGGGTGGCGAGCGTCACCCCGGCCCGGCCGCCGCCCCCGCCGCCCCGAAGCCCGCCGAACCCGCCCCCGCGCCCAGCGCCCCCGGCGTCCTCACCGCCCTGCCGGAACCCGCCGCCGCCGGCCGCCCCGCCGACCTCGCCCGGACCCTCGTCCCCCTCCTGGCCGACCCCGGCCTCGGCACCGCGCGCACCGCCTCCGTCGTCGACACCGCCACCGGGAAGCAGCTGTACGGGGAGGGCGCCGGCACCCCCATGACACCGGCCTCCACCGTCAAGATCGCCACCGCCGCCGCGGCCCTCTCCGCCCTCGGCGCCGACCACCGCATCGCCACCACCGTCACCGCCGCCCCCGACGGCACCGCGGTCACCCTCACCGGCGGCGGCGACCCCACCCTCGACGACGCCCGGCTGAAGGCCCTCGCCGCCGACACCGCCCGCGCCCTCACCCAGCGCGGCCGCACCTCCGTACGCCTCGCCTACGACACGAGCCTCTACCAGGGCCCCGCCCGCCACCCCATCGGCCCCAACGAGAACCTCGCCCCCGTCACCGCCCTCATGACCCGGGCGGGCCGCCTCGACGACAGCGACAGCGGCCCCGCCCCCCGCTCCGGCGACCCCGCCCGGGACACCGCCACCGCCTTCGCCGCCCATCTCGCCGACGCCGGCGTCGCGGTCACCGGCACCCCCGCGCCCGGCCGCACCCCGAAGGGCGCCCCCGTCGCCCGTACCCACTCCGCCCCGCTCGCCGACCTCGTCGAGCGCACCCTCACCCAGAGCGACAACGACCTCGCCGAGGCCCTCGCCCGGCAGACCGCCCTCGCCCGCGAGCAGCCCGCCTCCTTCCGCGGCGCCGAGAAGGCCGTCCGCGACCAGCTCGGCACCCTCGGCCTCCCGCTCGCCGGCGCCCGCTTCGCCGACGGCAGCGGCCTCGACCGCCGCGACCGCGTCTCCGCCGCCCTTCTCACCGGCCTCCTCACCCGGGCGGCCGACCCCGCCCGGCCCGAGCTGCGGCCCCTCCTCACCGGCCTCCCCGTCGGCGGCTTCACCGGCACCCTCGCCGGCCGCTTCGGCCAGGCCCCCGCCGGCGCCGGACTCGTCCGCGCCAAGACCGGCACCCTCACCGGCGTCAACACCCTCGCCGGCACCGTCGTCACCGCCGACGGACGCCTCCTCGCCTTCGCGTTCCTCGCCGGCCGCACCCCCTCCCCGGACCTCGCCCAGCCCGCCCTCGACCGCCTCTCCGCCGCCCTCACCGGCCAGAAATGACACCCGCGACCGGCCGGAACCGGCCCGGCACCACCCGCCGGACCGGGCCCGAACCCGCCCCGAACCCGTACGGTTGACACATGACGAGCATCGGTGGTGCAGGCACGTCCGGAATGGTCGACTGGAACCTCGCGGTGGCGACCGCGACCAGGCTGGTCCGACCCGGCCCCGACGTCGGCCGCGACGAGGCCCGCGCCGTCGTCGCCGAACTCCGCAGGCACGCCAAGGCCGCCGAGGAACACGTCCGCGCCTACACCCGGATGCTCCCCGAGGACGGCACCGCCCACGACACGCCCGTCCTCGTCGTCGACCGCGCCGGCTGGATCAAGGCCAACGTCGCCGGCTTCCGCGAACTCCTCACCCCGCTCCTCGGCAAGATGCGCGAACGCCGCGCCGACACCCCGGGCGGCGCCGTCCTCGGCGCCGTCGGCGGCAAGGTCACCGGCGTCGAGCTCGGCATGCTGCTCTCCTTCCTGGCCTCCCGCATCCTCGGCCAGTACGAGACCTTCGCCCCCGTCACCCGCGACCTCCCCGGCGCCCCCGAAGGCGGCGGACGGCTCCTCCTCGTCGCCCCCAACATCGTCCACGTCGAACGCGAGCTGGCCGTCTCCCCGCACGACTTCCGGCTCTGGGTCTGCCTCCACGAGGAGACCCACCGCACCCAGTTCACCGCCGTCCCCTGGCTCCGCGACCACCTCCAGGGCGAGATCCAGACATTCCTCGCCGCCACCGACGTCGACCCGGGCACCTTCCTCGAACGCCTCCGCGAAGCCGCCCAGACCCTCGCCGGCGGACGCCCCGAAGCCGAGGAGGGCGACCCCGCACCCTCCCTCGTCGAACTCGTCCAGACCCCCGAGCAGCGCGAGATCCTCGGCCGCCTCACCGCCGTCATGTCCCTGCTCGAAGGCCACGCCGACTACGTCATGGACGGCGTCGGCCCCCAGGTCGTCCCCTCCGTCGCCGAGATCCGCGAGAAGTTCCAGCAGCGCCGCGCCCGCGGCGCCTCCCGCCTCGACCTCGCCCTCCGCAAGCTCCTCGGCCTCGACGCCAAGCTCCGCCAGTACCGCGACGGCGAACGCTTCGTCCGCGCCGTCGTCGACGAGGTCGGCATGGACGGCTTCAACCGCGTCTGGACCTCCCCCAACACCCTCCCCACCAAGAGCGAGATCGCCGCCCCCGCCGACTGGATCGCCCGCGTGCACCGCCGGGCCGACTCCTGACACGAGGCCGGACCGCACGGCCGGCCCCGGCGCGGGGCCGAACCGTACGGCAGACTCCCGGGGCGGAAGCGCCGCACGGCACCACGACACCGGCGCACACCCCACCAATCACCCATCCGAGGGACCCTGGCCGTGGGGTGAGGCGTGCAATGCTCGGGTAAGGGCCACGTTTCTGTCACCATCGACGCACTCTGAGTGACCGAACACCCCATTCCGACCGTTAACACTCCGACCGAGGCACCCCACCCCATTCACGAAGGGCACCGAACCATGGGTCCCCATCCTGCGGTCGCGGCGATACGCCTGGCGGTCCGCCGCGTACTCCACGACGTCCTCACCGAGCACCCCACCGACCCCGCCGCCCCCCGCGACACGCACCCCCTCGTGCTCGTCGCCTGCTCCGGCGGAGCCGACTCCATGGCGCTCGCCTCCGCCCTCGCCTTCGAGGCGCGCAAACTCCCCCTCCGCGCCGGAGGCGTCACCGTCGACCACGGCCTCCAGGACGGCTCCACCGCCCGCGCCGACGAGGTCGCCGGCCGCATGACCGCCCTCGGCCTCGCCCCCGCCGAAGCCGTGTCCGTCACCGTCGGCCGCGAAGGCGGCCCCGAGGCCGCCGCCCGCGACGCCCGGTACGCCGCCCTCGACGCCGCCGCCGAACGCCACGGCGCCGCCGCGATCCTCCTCGGACACACCCGCGACGACCAGGCCGAGACCGTCCTCCTCGGCCTCGCCCGCGGCTCCGGCATCCGCTCCCTCTCCGGCATGGCCGCCGTCTCCGGCACCCACGGCCGCTACCGCCGCCCCTTCCTCCAGCTCGACCGCCAGACCGTCCGCACGGCGTGCATCGCCCAGGAACTCGCCGTCTGGGACGACCCCCACAACAGCGACCCCGCCTACACCCGCTCCCGCCTCCGCCACGAAGGTCTCCCCGCCCTGGAGAAGGCACTCGGCAAGGGCGTCGTCGAAGCCCTCGCCCGGACGGCCCAGCTCTCCCGCGACGACGCCGACGCCCTCGACACCTGGGCCGCCGACGCCGAGACCGCCGTACGCGACGAAGCCGGCGCCCTCGCCTGCGACAAGCTCCACGGACTGCCCCCCGCCGTACGCCGCCGCGTCCTGCGCCGGGCCGTCATCGCCGAGGGCGCCCCCGCCGGCTCCCTCTTCGCCCGCCACATCGAAGAACTCGACCGGCTCATCACCGGATGGCGCGGCCAGGGCGCCATCAACCTGCCCGGCCGCGTCGAAGCCCGCCGCCAGGGTGGCAGACTGGTCATCCGGCAAGGCTGACGCACGCTGCAACGAAAGTGACCCGGGTGAACGAGAAGGACATGGGCACCGACCTCCAGTCGGTGCTCATCACCAAGGAAGAGATCGACGCGAAGCTGGCCGAGCTGGCCGCGAAGATCGACGCGGAATACGCGGGCAAGGACCTGCTCATCGTCGGCGTCCTCAAGGGCGCCGTGATGGTGATGGCGGACCTGGCACGCGCCCTGTCCACCCCCGTCACCATGGACTGGATGGCCGTCTCCTCCTACGGCGCCGGCACCCAGTCCTCGGGCGTCGTCCGCATCCTCAAGGACCTCGACACCGACATCAAGGGCAAGCACGTCCTGATCGTCGAGGACATCATCGACTCCGGCCTGACGCTCTCCTGGCTTCTGTCGAACCTCGGCTCGCGCGAGCCGGCCTCCCTGGAGGTCTGCACCCTGCTGCGCAAGCCCGAGGCCGCCAAGGTCGCCATCGACGTCAAGTGGATCGGCTTCGACATCCCGAACGAGTTCGTCGTCGGCTACGGCCTCGACTACGCGGAGAAGTACCGCAACCTCCCCTTCGTCGGCACCCTCGCCCCGCACGTCTACGGCGGCTGAACCGCCCCCCTCCCCGGGGAACCCGCACCGCCTTCCCCCCGTTGAACCACGGGAAGGCGGTCGCGGGCGACGATGCTGAGGTACCGTCCGAAGAACAGCTTTTCTCACACCGCTTTTCACACCGCATTTCTCACAGAGGCATTTACCTACGGGCAGGAGGGACGGGGCGCTCGCGCCCCGTATGGATGGACGTGAAGCGATACTTCCGTGGGCCGGTCATGTGGATCGTGCTGGCCGTCCTCGCCGTGGTCGTGCTGATGCAGGTCGTCGGCTCGTCCGAGGGCTACAAGACGGTGGACACCGGCAAGGTCGTCCAGGCGATCGACAAGAACCAGGTCAAGCAGGCAAAGATCACCACCGGTGACGAGCAGTTCGTCAAGATCGAGCTCACCGGCGACACGAAGATCGACGGCAGCAGCAAGGTCCAGGCCAGCTACATCGGCAGCCAGGGCGTCGACATCGCCGACAAGCTGCAGGAGAAGTTCGAGGCCGGACAGATCGAGAAGGGCTACACCGTCTCCCCGACGAAGCAGTCGCCCTTCGTCTCGATCCTGCTCTCGCTCCTCCCCTTCGTCCTCATCGTGGTCGTCTTCCTCTTCCTGATGAACCAGATGCAGGGCGGCGGCAGCCGGGTCATGAACTTCGGCAAGTCCAAGGCCAAGCTCATCACCAAGGACACCCCGAAGACCACCTTCGCCGACGTCGCCGGCTCGGACGAGGCCGTCGAGGAACTCCACGAGATCAAGGAGTTCCTCCAGGAGCCCGCCAAGTTCCAGGCCGTCGGCGCCAAGATCCCCAAGGGCGTCCTCCTCTACGGCCCGCCCGGCACCGGCAAGACGCTCCTCGCGCGCGCCGTCGCCGGCGAGGCTGGCGTGCCCTTCTACTCGATCTCCGGCTCCGACTTCGTCGAGATGTTCGTCGGCGTCGGCGCCAGCCGCGTCCGCGACCTCTTCGAGCAGGCCAAGGCCAACGCCCCGGCCATCGTCTTCGTCGACGAGATCGACGCGGTCGGCCGCCACCGCGGCGCCGGCCTCGGCGGCGGACACGACGAGCGCGAGCAGACCCTCAACCAGCTCCTGGTCGAGATGGACGGCTTCGACGTGAAGGGCGGCGTCATCCTCATCGCCGCCACCAACCGGCCCGACATCCTCGACCCCGCCCTCCTGCGCCCGGGCCGCTTCGACCGGCAGATCGCCGTCGACCGCCCCGACATGCAGGGCCGACTGGAGATCCTCAAGGTCCACCAGAAGGGCAAGCCGGTCGCGCCCGACGTCGACCTGGGCGCCGTCGCCCGCCGCACCCCCGGCTTCACCGGTGCCGATCTCTCCAACGTCCTCAACGAGGCGGCGCTCCTCACCGCCCGCTCGGACAAGAAGCTGATCGACAACCACATGCTGGACGAGGCGATCGACCGCGTGGTCGCGGGCCCGCAGAAGCGGACCCGGATCATGTCGGACAAGGAGAAGAAGATCACCGCGTACCACGAGGGCGGCCACGCCCTGGTCGCGGCGGCCTCCCCGAACGCCGACCCCGTCCACAAGATCACCATCCTGTCCCGCGGCCGCGCCCTGGGCTACACGATGGTCCTCCCGGACGAGGACAAGTACTCCACCACCCGCAACGAGATGCTCGACCAGCTCGCCTACATGCTGGGCGGCCGGGCGGCGGAGGAACTGGTCTTCCACGACCCGACCACCGGCGCCGCGAACGACATCGAGAAGGCCACGGCCACCGCCCGCGCGATGGTCACCCAGTACGGCATGACCGAGCGGCTCGGCGCCATCAAGTTCGGCGGCGACAACACCGAGCCCTTCCTGGGCCGCGAGATGTCGCACCAGCGCGACTACTCCGAAGAGGTCGCCGCGCTCGTCGACGAAGAGGTCAAGAAGCTCATCGAGACCGCGCACAACGAGGCGTGGGAGATCCTGGTCGAGAACCGCGACGTCCTCGACAACCTGGTCCTGGCCCTCCTGGAGAAGGAGACCCTGGGCAAGGAGGAGATCGCCGAGATCTTCGCGCCGATCGTCAAGCGCCCGGCCCGCCCGGCCTGGACCGGCTCGTCCCGCCGCACCCCGTCCACGCGCCCGCCGGTCCTCTCCCCCAAGGAGCTGGCCCTGACGAACAGCGCGAACGGCACGGCCGCGGTGGACACCACCAAGGGCATCGAGGTCGCCCCGGAGGACACCCCGGAGCCCTGACCCCCGGCCCCCCGGAATGGAAGCCGCGCCCTCCCAGGATCTAGCCTGTGAGGGCGCGGCCCTTTTTCGCGCCAAGTCAGACCAGACGGAACGAGGCACAGATGACCGACCCGGTGACGCTGGACGGCGAGGGAACCATCGGCGAGTTCGACGAGAAGCGCGCCGAGGCCGCCGTACGCGAGCTCCTCATCGCGGTCGGCGAGGACCCGGACCGCGAGGGCCTGCGCGAGACGCCGGCGCGGGTGGCGCGGGCGTACAAGGAGATCTTCGCCGGGCTGTGGCAGCAGCCCGAGGACGTGCTGACCACCACGTTCGACCTGGGTCACGACGAGATGGTGCTGGTCAAGGACATCGAGGTGTACTCGACCTGTGAGCACCACCTCGTCCCGTTCCGCGGGGTGGCCCACGTGGGGTACATCCCCTCCACCACCGGCAAGATCACGGGGCTGTCGAAGCTGGCCCGGCTCGTCGACGTCTACGCCCGCCGCCCGCAGGTGCAGGAACGTCTCACCACCCAGGTGGCGGATTCGCTGATGGAGATCCTGGAGCCGCGCGGCGTCATCGTGGTCTTCGAGTGCGAGCACATGTGCATGTCGATGCGCGGGATCCGCAAGCCGGGTGCGAAGACCATCACCTCGGCGGTCCGGGGACAGCTGCGCGACCCCGCGACCCGGGCCGAGGCGATGAGCCTCATCATGGCCCGCTGACGCGCGGGGAGAACGGCCTCAGGCCCGGGCGCCGCCCGGGCCTTCGTCGTCCTCGGGGAGTTTGCAGACGCGTTCCAGGAAGAGGGCGGCGGCGATGACGGCGAAGGCGGCGGCGACCGCGGCGGCGGCGTAGAGGGCCTGGTCGCGGCGGGCGGGGACGTCGAGGGAGCCGAGGAGGAAGACGCCCACGCCGCCGTAGAGGCCGGCGACGAGGGCGGCGACCAGGGCGCTGGCCTGGCCGAAGACGACCGCGCGGGCGGCCATCAGGGGCTCGACGCCCTTGGCGCCGGGGCGGCGCTCCCGCTGGGCCTTGAGGCGGGCCCGGAGGGAGAGGGCGGTGGCGGTGAGGACCACCGCGATCACGGCGAGGACGACGGGCGCGGCGAGCGGCACGCTGGGGAGCGTGCCGACCGAGTTCCAGAGGCGGGCGCCGCCCCAGGAGAGGATGCCGGCGGCGACGAAGAGTCCGGCGAGCACCTTGAGCCGCAGTTGTTTCACCGGGAGTCCTTCACGTGGTCGCGGGTGGTCTGCCACGTAGCGTAACGACTACTCGGGGAGACGGAGTTCCAGGTCGGTCCGGGGCGTCACGCCGGTGCGGTCGGCGGCGGCGAGGAGGGCCGCGACCGGGCCGTGGCCGGGGAGCTGGGCCTCGGGGTCGACGTCGTGCCACGGGGCGAGGACGAAGGCGCGCTGGTGGGCGCGGGGGTGCGGGAGGGTGAGGACGGGGTCGTCGGAGACGGTGTCCGCGTACGCGATGATGTCGACGTCCAGGGTGCGGGCGCCCCAGCGCTCGTCCCGGACGCGCAGAAACGCTTCCTCGACCGCCTGGGCGCGCTCCAGGAGGGAGGAGGGCGGGAGGGTGGTCTTCACGAGGGCGACGGCGTTGAGGTACGACGGCTGGCTGCCGGGCTCGACGCCCCAGGGCTCGGTCTCGTAGACGGGGGAGACGGCCTTGACGCGGAGGCCGGGGGTGTCGGCGAGGGCGTCGAGGGCTCCCTGGAGGTTCTCCAGGCGGTTGCCGAGGTTGGCGCCGAGGGCGACGACGGCCCAGCGCGGGTTGGAGAGGGTGCTGTCGGCGGCGTCGACGGCGGCGACGACCGACGCCGGCACGGGCTGGACGGTGGGGTCGCTCTGGGTCGGCTTCATCGTCGGCTCCGGGTGATCGTGACGGTGACGTCGTCGAAGGGGACGGTGATGGGGGCGTCGGGCTTGTGCACGACCACCTCCACCTCCTGGACGCCGGCGTGGCTGAGGCACTGCTGGGCGATGCGCTCGGCGAGGGTCTCGATCAGGTCGACGGGCTCACCCTGGACGACGTCGACGACCTCTTCGGCGACGACGCCGTAGTGGACGGTCTTGGTGAGGTCGTCGTCGGCGGCCGCCGGGCGGGTGTCGAGGCCGAGGACCAGGTCCACGATGAAGGTCTGCCCCTCCTCGCGCTCCTTGGGGAAGACGCCGTGGTGACCTCGGGCCTTGAGGCCGCGCAGCGCGACACGATCCACGCGAATCACTCCTGCTGTCGTAGGTGCGGAGGCACGCGGCCGGGTGCGGACGGCCGGGTGTCCACCATCGAATCTACCTGCGGGCACCGACAGCGTCGGCTGTCGGGGGCCGTCAGGCGATGGGGCCGGGGTCGTCGGCGCCGGGCGCGGGGGGCGTGTCGTCGTCGGGTCCGGCGAGGACGGGGGAGGCGTGGTGGGACCAGATCCGCCAGCCCTCGGGGGTGCGGCGGAAGGCGTTGGTGGCGACGACGAGCTGTCCGACGAGGGGGCCGAGTTCGTCGCCGTCCTCGGCGGGGCCGCCGCTGAGGATGTTCTCGGTGCAGGTGACGAGCGCGGTGTCGCCGGAGAGGGAGACCCGGACGTCGGTGAGGAAGAACTGGATGTAGTCGGTGTGCGCCATGATCAGCGCGTACGAGCGGAGCACCTCGCCGCGGCCGGTGAGGACGGGCCAGCCGGGGTGGACGCAGGAGATGTCGGTGGCGCCGTCGTCGAGCCAGAGGTCTTCGAGCCGGTCGAAGTCGCCCTCCTCCATGGCGGCGTAGAAGGCGGTGTTGGCGGCCTCCACGGCCGCCCGGTCGGCCTCGCGGGCCGGGGTCACCGGGCTCCTTCGACGGCGCGGGCGACGCGGACGGCGTCGGCGGTGGCGCGGACCTCGTGGACGCGGACGGCCCAGGCGCCCTCGTGGGCGGCGAGGGCGGAGACGGCGGCGGTGGCGGCGTCGCGTTCGCGGGCGGGCGGCGGGGCGGCGCCGGGTTCGCGGGTGAGGACGTGGCCGAGGAAGCGCTTGCGGGAGGCGGCGACGAGGAGGGGGCGGCCGAGGGCGCGGAGCTCGGGGAGGTGGGCGACGAGGGCGAGGTCGTGGGGGGCGAGCTTGGCGAAGCCGAGGCCGGGGTCGATGACGATCCGCTCGGGGGCGATGCCGCCGTCGACGACGGCCTCCATGCGGGTGCGGAGTTCGGTGACGACCTCGGTGACGACGTCGTCGTAGACGGCGAGGCTGTTCATGGACTCGCTGAAGCCGCGCCAGTGCATGACGACGAAGGGGACCTCGGCGGCGGCGACGGCGGGGACCATGGCGGGGTCGGCGAGGCCGCCGCTGACGTCGTTGACGAGGGTGGCGCCCGCGGCGACGGCGGCGGCGGCGACGGAGGCGCGCATGGTGTCGACGGAGACGGTGACGCCTTCGGCGGCGAGGCCGCGGACGACGGGGACGACCCGGCGGAGCTCTTCGTCCTCGTCGACGCGGGTGGCGCCGGGGCGGGTGGACTCGCCGCCGACGTCGACGAGGTCGGCGCCCTGGGCGACGAGGTCGAGGCCGTGCTTGACGGCGGCGGTGGTGTCGAACCACCGGCCGCCGTCGGAGAAGGAGTCCGGGGTCACGTTGACCACGCCCATGACCGCGCAGCGGTCCCACTCGGGAAGGCCGAGGGGGGCGCCCCGGTCGATCGTCGTACTCATACGACCAGCGTAGGGCCCGCCGGGGCGAGGGGCGGTTTCAGGCCGTGCTGACCTCCTGCTCGCGGCTGCCGCGCGGGGGGACGACGTGGGCGCAGGGGCGGGGCGTCCTGGCGGGGCGGCGGCGGGCGAAGGGGCGGGGCAGGGCGAGGGTGAGGAAGCCTTCGGCCTGCATGGCGGCGAGGCCGATGCGGGGGAGGTCGCGGCCGGCGCGGTAGACGACGAAGCGGGGTTCCCAGCGTGGCTGGAACTTGGCGTTGAACTTGTAGAGGGACTCGATCTGGAACCAGCGGGAGAGGAAGAGGAGCAGGCCGCGCCAGAGGCGGAGGACGGGGCCGGCGCCGATGCGTTCGCCGCGGGCGAGGGTGGAGCGGAACATGGCGAAGTTGAGGGAGACGCGCCGGATGCCGAGGGCGGGGGCGGCCTGGAGGGCGGCGACGATGAGGAGTTCGTTCATGCCGGGGTCGGCGGAGCGGTCGCGGCGCATGAGCTCCAGGGACATGCCGTCGGGGCCCCAGGGCACGAAGTGGATCATGGCTTTGAGGTCGCCGTAGGGGCTTTCGGGGGTGCCGTCGGGGTCGGTGAGATGGGCGGTCGCTATGACGGCGTCGCCGTCGCCGGGGGCGCCGATGCGGCCGAGGGCCATGGAGAAGCCGCGTTCGGTGTCGGTGCCGCGCCAGTCGGCGGCGGCGCGGCGGACGAGGTCGAGTTCGTCGTCGTCGAGGTCGCGGACGCGGCGGACGCGGGTGGTGTAGCCGTTCCGCTCGATCCGCTTGACCATCTGGCGGACGTTGCGCATGGCGCGGCCGGAGAGGGAGAAGGCGTCGACGTCGATGACGGCCTCGTCGCCGAGTTCGAGGGCGTCGAGGCCGGTCTCGCGGGTCCAGACCTGTCCGCCGGTCTCGGAGCAGCCCATGACGGCGGGGGTCCAGGAGTGGGCGCGGGCCTCGTCCATGAAGCGTTCGATGGCGCCGGGCCAGGCTTCGACGTCGCCGATGGGGTCGCCGCTGGCGAGCATGACGCCGGAGACGACGCGGTAGCAGACGGCGGCCTTGCCGCTGGGGGAGAAGACGACGCCCTTGTCGTGGCGGAGGGCGAAGTGGCCGAGGGAGTCGCGTCCGCCGTGCCGGTCGAGGAGGGCGCGGAGCCGGGTCTCGTCGTCGGGGGTGAGGCGGGCGGCGGGGTGTTCGGGGCGGAGGGCGAGGTAGAGGGTGGTGAGGGCGGTGAGCATGCCGAGGGCGCCGAGGGAGTAGCCGACGGTCCAGTCGACGCCGTGGGTGTAGGCGACGGGGCCTTCGACGCCGACGAGTCCGAGGAGGACGTGTTCGAGGCGGTCGGTGAGGCTGGGGTCGCCGACGACGCGGCGGGGGTGGGCGCTGACGACGACGAGGCCGAGGGCGAGCGAGCCGGCGCCCATGACGACGAAGTTGGCGAGTGCGCGCCAGCGGCTGCGGGGGTCGGGGAGGGCGGCGAACTGGTCGCGGTGGCGCAGCAGCAGGGCGAGCAGGGCGAGGGAGAGCAGGGAGCCGAGGACCGAGTGGCGCCAGACGAACTGGGCGGCGGCGCCGAGCGGGAGGAGCAGGACGACGGCGCGCCAGGCGCGGCGCTTGTGCCGCTTGAGGCCGTGGGCGAGGAGGAGCAGGAGGACGCCGGCGCCGAGGGAGACGGCGGCGGAGAGCGGGCCGAGGGTGCCGGGGAGGACCTCGGCGAGGGCGTGGACCCGGCTGGCGCGGAACCGGGGGAAGACCCCGGCGGCGATGTCGAGGAGTCCGATGAGGGTGCAGGCCGTACCGACGAGGGTGGGGACCTTCTCCGGGGCCGGACCGCTCAGAATTCGGCGGACCCGGACCGGAACCGATGATGTTTTGTCCCCATCTACCGTGACAGACATCGCTTCCCGCGCTTCCCGTTCTTCTGTGGTGTTTTCTCCGGCCCTGTTCGGGGCTCCCCTTAGGACGGGGCTGCGCGGGGGCGGGTTCATTCGGGTACGGGAAATTCTCAGGAAGTCGTCGGGACGTCCGGGAAAGAGTCACACCAGGAAGGTTCGGACGGCTCATGGGTCTCACCAGTGGCGCGGCGCTCGCGACGGCGGTGGCGGTGGCGGTCGCGCTGTTCTCGGTCACGGTGGTGCTGTGGCCCCGGCTGGCGCGGCGGGGGTGGCGGCCGGTGTGCGGCCGGGTGGGTCTGCTGCTGGCGACGCAGCTCGCGCTGTTCGCGGCGGTGGGGCTGGCGGCGAATCGTTCCTTCCTCTTCTACGGCTCCTGGGCGGACCTGTTCGGCCAGGAGCAGGAGATGGGGGTGGTCGTCGACCACGGCGCGGGCGCGAAGGACGTACGGGTGGTGGGGACGCGCGCCCTGGACGTGCCGGGCGGCGGGCGGCCGTCGGTGGGCGGGCAGATCCAGCAGGTGGTGATCCGGGGCGACCGGTCGGGGATCACCTCGCCGGCCTTCGTGTACCTGCCGCCGGAGTACTTCCAGGAGCGGTACGCGAAGCGGTCGTTCCCGGCGTCGGTGGTGCTGACGGGGTATCCGGGGACGGCGGAGAACCTGATCAAGGGGCTCAAGTACCCGCGGACGGCGTACCTCCAGGCGCAGGAGGGGAAGATGCAGCCGATGATCCTGGTGATGCTGCGGCCGACGGTGGCGCCGCCCCGGGACACGGAGTGCGTGGACGTGCCGGGCGGTCCGCGGACGGAGACGTTCTTCGCCGAGGACCTGCCGCGGGCGGTGTCGGGGGCGTACCGGGTGGGGACGAAGCCGCGGAACTGGGGGTTCATGGGGAACTCGACGGGCGGCTACTGCGCGCTGAAGATCGTGCTGAACCACCCGGACCGCTTCGCCGCGGGCGCCGGCTTCTCCGCGTACTACAAGGCGGCGGAGGACGTGACGACGGGCGACCTCTTCCACGGCGACCAGGAGCTGCGGCGCCGCGCCGACCTGCTGTGGAGCCTGGACCACCGGCCGCAGCCGGCCTCGTCGTTCCTGGTGACGACGTCGCGGACGGGCGAGGGGAACCTGAAGGGGACGCGGGAGTTCATCCGGAAGGTGAAGAGCCCGGCGCGGGTCTCCTCGATCACGCTGGAGAGCGGCGGGCACAACTTCACGACCT
The DNA here is from genome assembly GCF_042797055.1 of Streptomyces sp. NPDC057854. NCBI lineage: Bacteria > Bacillati > Actinomycetota > Actinomycetes > Kitasatosporales > Streptomycetaceae > Streptomyces > Streptomyces sp. NPDC057854. The sequence goes on along the minus strand of NZ_JBHVMF010000015.1, from coordinate 51,945 downwards.
GGAACCGGGAGATCCCGCCCGGCCTGGTGTGGATGAGCGGGAAGCTGCGGGCGGACTGACCGTCACGCGGAGGCGCGGCGCAGCGCCCGGTGCACCCCGGCGGGGGTCAGGGTGCCGAGCGGCCGCCCGTCGGCGCCGGTGACGGTCAGCCGGCCGGAGTCGTCCTGGAGGAGCAGCGCCAGGGCCTCCTTGAGGGGCGCTCCGAGCGGGACGGCGGGGGGTACGGGTCCGGGGGCGCCGTCCGTACGCGCGCGCGTGCCGGCGCTTGCGTCCGGGGCGCCGTCCGCGGCGGCGTCGGGCAGCGGGTCGAGGTCGTCCGCGGTGACCGGGGTGACGGCGAGCCGTTTGAGGGCGCGGTCGCCGCCGACGAAGTCGGCCACGTACGGGGTGGCGGGGGAGGCCAGCACGGTGGCGGGGGTGTCGAACTGCTCGATGCGGCCCTGTCCGTAGACGGCCATGCGGTCGCCCATCCGGACGGCCTCCTCGATGTCGTGGGTGACGAGGAGGACGGTCTTGCGGACGGTGGCCTGGAGGGCGAGGAACTCGTTCTGGAGCCGCTCGCGGACGACCGGGTCGACGGCGCCGAAGGGTTCGTCCATGAGGAGGACCGGCGGGTCGGCGGCGAGCGCGCGGGCCACGCCGACGCGCTGGCGCTGTCCGCCGGAGAGCTGCGCGGGGTAGCGGGGGCCGTGGACGGCGGGGTCGAGGCCGACGAGTTCGAGGAGTTCGGCGGCACGCGCGCGTGCGGCGGCCTTCTTCCAGCCGAGCAGGGCGGGGACGGTCGCGGTGTTGTCGAGGACCGTGCGGTGCGGGAAGAGCCCGACCTGCTGGATGACGTAGCCGATCTTGCGGCGGAGGGCGACCGGGTCCACGTCCGCGACGTCCCGGCCGTCGACGAGGACGCGGCCGGAGGTCGGTTCGACCAGCCGGTTCACCATCATCATCGTGGTCGTCTTGCCGCAGCCGGAGGGGCCGACGAGCGTGACGAGCTCACCTTCGGCGACCTCGAAGGAGAGGCCGTCGACCGCGGTGGTGCCGTCCGGATAGCGCTTGGTCACCTGTTCGAACCGGATCATGGGCCCATTCTGGCCCCTCGTCACCCGCCGGGTGTGAAGGCCGTGTTGCGACGGGGTGGCGGATCGGCGGCGCGGGCCGCGGATCGGCCCGATTGTCGGTGGCGGCGGCTAGGGTCGCCATACACACGTTCTAGCGGCGGCGACCTGGGGGGAGGTCCGGATGAGCTCGCCGAACTGCCTGGTCGCCAACGACTGGATCTGCGGGGAGTACCTGCGCACCCGTCGCGGGGAGCTGACCGACGCCCTGGTCCAGCACGTCGGCATCACCGCCGCCTCGGTGGCGATCGCGCTGCTCGTCGCCGTGCCGCTGGCCGTGCTCGTACGGGCCCGGCCGCGCCTGGCCGCCCCGGTTCTCGGGCTGACGACGCTGCTCTACACGGTGCCGTCGCTCGCCATGTTCTCGCTGCTGCTGCCCGTCTTCGGGCTGTCCTCCGCGCTCGTCGTCACCGGCCTGGTGCTGTACGCGCTGACGATCCTGGTGCGGAACACGCTGGCCGGCCTCGACGCCGTCCCGGCGGAGACCCGGGAGGCGGCCCGCGGCCTCGGCTTCGGCCCGTGGCGGCTGCTGTGGCAGGTCGAGCTGCCGCTGGCGCTGCCCGTCCTGATGGCCGGCGTCCGGATGGCCACCGTCTCCACCATCGCGCTCACCACTGTCGGCTCGGTCGTCGGGCGCGGCGGCCTCGGCAACCTCATCGAGGACGCGCTGCCCACCTTCTTCAAGGCGCAGGTGCTCGCCGCCTCCGTGCTGTGCGTGCTCCTCGCCGTCGCCGCCGACCTGCTGCTGCTGGGCGTCCAGCGGCTGCTCACCCCCTGGGCCCGGGTCCGGGGCGCGGCGGGGGGTGGCTGAGGTGGGGATCGTGGCGGACGCGTGGACCTGGCTCACCACGGGCGCGCACTGGACCGGAGAGGACGGCGTCGCCGCGCGCCTCGCCGAGCACGCGTACGTGAGTGTGCTGGCGCTGCTGATAGCCGGCGCGGTCGCGCTGCCGCTCGGGCTGTGGCTCGGCCATCTGGGGCGCGGCGGGGCGCTGGCGGTCAACGTGTCGAACGTGGGGCGGGCGGTCCCGGTCTTTGCCGTGCTCGCCCTCTTCATGGTCTCCCCGCTGCGGAACGCGGGCTATGTGCCGACGGTGACCGCCCTGGTCCTGTTCGCGATACCGCCGCTGCTGACCAACGCGTACGTGGGCGTGCGCGAGGTCGACCGGGCGGCGGTCCGCGCGGCCCGCGGCATGGGGATGACGGGCGTTCAGGTCTTCCGGCGGGTCGAGCTGCCGCTGGCCGCGCCGGTGGTGATGACCGGCGTCCGGTCGGCCGCGGTGCAGGTGGTCGCCACGGCGACGATCGCGGCGATGGTCGGCCAGGGCGGCCTCGGCCGGATCATCACGGCCGGCTTCGCGCTCTACGACACCGCCCAGGTGGTCGCGGGCGCCGTCCTGGTGGCGCTGCTGGCCCTGGTGGTGGAGGGCCTGCTGGTCGGCCTGGACCGCCTCCTCGTGCCCCGGCCGCCCGGTCGCCGGGCCCCTCCCGGACGGCCCGCCCGCCCCGGACGTGACGTACTGCAGGACACCGACAGCGAAGGACTGAACCCGTGAAGAGGATCTCGCGCGCCACCGGCGCGCTGCTGGGCGCCGCCGCGCTGGCCGTCTCGCTCGCCGCGTGCGGCGGCGACAGCCTGGAGCAGGGCAAGGAGAAGGCGTCCGGGGGCTCCGGCGGCGGCAAGGGCTCGCTGGTCGTCGGCGCGGCGGCGTTCACCGAGTCGAAGGTGCTCGCCGAGCTGTACGCGCAGCTGCTGCGCGACGAGGGGTACGCGGTCTCGGTCACCACCGTGAAGAACCGGGAGCTGTACGAACCGGCCCTGGAGAAGGGCGAGATCGACGTCGTACCGGAATACGCGGCGACGCTCGCGGAATTCCTCAACGCGAAGGTGAACGGCCCGAAGGCGCCCGAGGAGAAGCCGGTCGCCTCCGGTGACGTGAAGGCCACCGTGGCGGCGCTGCGGAAGCTCGCGGAACCGCGCGGACTGAAGGTGCTGGAAGCCGGCGGGGCGGTCGACCAGAACGCCTTCGCGGTGTCGAAGGAATTCGCCGAGAAGAACGGCCTGAAGACGCTTTCCGATCTCGGCGCGGCGAAGCTGAAGGTGAAGATCGCGGCGGGTGACGAATGCGCGGTCCGGCCCTTCTGCGCCCCCGGTCTGAAGAAGACCTACGGCATCGACGTCTCCGGCGTCGACCCCAAGGGCGTCGGCACCCCGCAGGCCAAGCAGGCCGTCAAGGACGGGGTGGACCAGCTGGTCCTCACCACCACCACGGACGCCACCGTGGAGAGCTTCGGCCTGGTCTTCCTGGAGGACGACAAGCGCCTGCAGAACGCGGACAACGTGCTGCCGGTGGTGAACGCGAAGGAGGCCGGGGCGCCCGAGGTGACCGCCGCCCTCGACAAGATCACGAAGGTGCTGACCACAGCGGATCTCGCCGAACTCAACCGCAAGGTCGACGCCGAGCGCGCCAAGCCGGAGGACGTCGCCGCCGCCTATCTGAAGGAGAAGGGGCTGGTCGGCAAGTAGACGCCGGAGCGGGGAAGTCGGCCCGAAGCGGAAGCGGAACGCGGTCTCTCCGATTCCGTTGTCGAGAAGTGGCCAAGAGATTGCCGGGCCGACCCCCCACACCGTGCCTACGCACGGTAAATTTCAGGCCATGCCACGTGGACGCCATCGTCATTCCCCGCCTCTGCACAAGCTGCTGCCGCCGTCCGCGGTCGCCGGCGCCGCGGCCGTCTGCGCCGCCGCGGCCTGGATCCCCGGGGAGCTCGTGGTCGTCCGGCTGCTCGCGACCGCCGCGGCCGCGGCCGCGGTCACCGGCGCCGTCCTCATGCGCGGCTGGGACCGCAGCGCCGGCCGCCAGGTCGCCGAACTCACCCGGGCCCGCACCGCCGACCAGTGGAAGGCCGAGGAGCGCCTCGCCGAACTGGAGGCGGACCTGGAGGAGTCCCGCGCCCTGCGCATCCGCCTCGACGCCAAGCTCCGCGCCAAGCGCGTCGAACTGGCCGGGCTGCGCGGCGAGCACGCCGACCTGCTGCGCCGCTACGCCACCGCCGAGACCGAGCGCGCCAGCGCCCTGGAGGGCCGCCGCGTGGCCGAGGCCCACGCCGACGCGCGGGCCGACGCGCCCAAGGCGCTGCCCGCCGCCGGCTCGGCGCCCACCCCGGAGGCGTACCGCCGCGCCGCCGAGGCCCTGCGCGAGCTCCCCCGCAACGCCGCCGCCCAGCGGGCCCGGCGCACCGCGGAGGCGGCCCGCGCCCGCGACCTCGCCGCGGCCCCGCAGGAGCAGCGCGCCGAGCAGCACGCCCGCCCGGCCGGCCGGGACGGCGCCGCGGCCCTCGCCCCGGGCGCCGGCCCCGCGAAGGCGCTGCCCCCGGCGTCCCCCGCCCAGGAGCAGGCCCCGGCGGTCCCGCCGGCCAGCGCGATCGTCCCGTACGCGGCCCGCCGGCCCGTCCCGCGCACCGAAGGCGGCTTCGACTTCTTCGGCACCCAGACCGGCACCCAGTCCGGCTCGCAGTCCGGCTCGCAGAAGACCGCGGCGGCCATCGAGGCCGTCCAGCACACCGACCTCGCCGACGTGGTGGGCGAGGAGGTCCTGGAGGAGGCCCGCGCGCAGGCCGCCGGCCCTGCCGGGAGCCCCGCCCTCGCCCCCGTGCCCGCCCCGGCCGCCGCCGGCGGTGCCGAGGAGCCCGCGGACGCGGAGTCCGGCGACGACGAGCCCGTCGTGGTCCGCCCGTCCGCCACCGGCCCGATCGGCCAGGTCATCGACCTGACCGCGCACGACGAGACCGAACAGCTCGACCTCGTCGAACTGCGCGGCGCCGTCAACCGGTGACCGACCGCCTCACCCTCCTCCTCCCGGAGGAGGCCCGCGCCCGCCGCGACGAGCTGATCGCCCTGTGCGCCCAGGCGTTCGCCGGCCCGCCCTGGCACGAGCCGCCGCGCGGCGCCGTCCGCACCGTCGACCGGCTGCTCGGCGCCGCCGGCCGCCCGGGGTTCGACGCGGCGGTCGCCCTCGGCCCCGGCGACGAGATCCTCGGGTTCGCCGCCGGCTGGCCCGACACCGTCCTCTCCGGCGGCGCCACCGCCTTCGAGTTCGCCGAACTCGTCGTCGCCCCCGCCCACCAGGGCCGCGGCCTCGGCCGGTCCCTCCACGACGCCCTGATGGCGATCGTCCAGATCACGCCCTCCCTGCTCATGACCCTCGACGTGCCGGAGCTGACGGACCGGTACGCGCGCTGGGGCTGGACGGTCGTCGACCGCCGCCGCCCCGACGGCGACCCACGGGACTACGTGGTGATGAGCCGCCCCTGAGGGCGGCGGCCCCTCACTTGTCGATGTCGCCGACGACGAAGAAGAACGACCCCAGGATCGCGACCATGTCCGCGACCAGCGTTCCCGGCAGCAGCTCCACCAGCGCCTGGATGTTGTTGTACGAGGCCGAGCGCAGCTTCAGCCGGTACGGCGTCTTCTCGCCCTTCGACACCAGGTAGTAGCCGTTCAGCCCGAGCGGGTTCTCGGTCCAGGCGTACGTGTGCCCCTCCGGCGCCTTCAGCACCTTCGGCAGCCGCTGGTTGACCGGCCCGCGCGGCAGCTCCGCCAGCCGGTCGAGGCAGGCGTCCGCCAGCTCCAGCGCGTTGTGCGTCTGCTCCAGCAGGCACTCGAAGCGGGCCAGGCAGTCGCCCTCCTCGCGGACCACCACCCGCAGAGTGTCCTGGAGCTCCCCGTACGCCAGGTACGGCTCGTCGCGCCGCAGGTCGAAGTCGACGCCGGAGGCGCGGGCGATCGGCCCGGACACCCCGTAGGCGTGCACCGTCTCCCGGGCCAGGACGCCGACGCCGCGCGTGCGGGCGCGGAAGATCTCGTTGCCGAGGACCAGCCGGTCGTACACGTCCATCCGCGACCGCACGTCCGCGACCGCCTGCCGGGCCCGGCCCGGCCAGCCGGCCGGCAGGTCCTCCTTGAGGCCGCCGACCCGGTTGAACATGTAGTGCATCCGGCCGCCGGAGACCTCCTCCATCACCGTCTGCAGCTCCTCGCGCTCACGGAAGGCGTGGAAGACGGGGGTGATCCCGCCCAGCTCCAGCGGGTACGACCCCAGGAACATCAGGTGGTTGAGGACCCGGTTCAGCTCCGCCAGCAGCGTCCGCAGCCAGACGGCCCGCTCCGGCACCTCCATGCCGAGCATCCGCTCGACGCCCATCACCACGCCGAGCTCGTTCGAGAACGCCGACAGCCAGTCGTGGCGGTTGGCCAGCATGACGATCTGCCGGTAGTCCCGCGCCTCGAAGAGCTTCTCGGCACCCCGGTGCATGTAGCCCACGACCGGCTCCGCGTGCCGGATCACCTCGCCGTCGAGCACGAGCCGCAGCCGGAGCACGCCGTGCGTGGAGGGGTGCTGCGGGCCGATGTTCAGCACCATGTCGGTGCTCTCCGCCGCGCCGCCGATGCCGACCGTGGTCTCCGTCATGCCGGACAGTATCCCCCGCCGGACGCCCCGCCGACGGGCCAGCCCCCAGCCTGTGGACAACCCCGGCCCACCCGCCCGCCTGTGGAAAACAACCCCGAAGCCCCTGCCCTGAAGCCCCCGCCCCCGAGCCCCCGCCCCCCCGCCCCCGAAGCCTCGGCTCCTCAGACCCGCTGGCTCAGCCACAGGAAGTCGCCCAGCCCGCCGCGCGCGGTCAGCTCCGCCGCCTCGCCCGCGGCGGACAGCGCCCGCACGTACGCCGCCGGGTCCGCCGACGCCAGCGCCAGCGGCGGCCGGCCGCCCGAGACCCCGAGCCCGCGCAGCGCCTCCCGCTGGGTCGTCAGTTCCGCCGGCACGCGCGCGTGGACCGCCGCCGCGCAGGCGTCCATGGCCACGTGGGCGGTGAGGTCGCCGCGCCCGTCCGGCACCGGCGCCACCTCGCGGCCCGCCCGGAAGCCGGTCAGCGTCCCGAAGGGCGGCCGGGAGCCCCGTACGTGCCCGTAGTCCACCGCCACCGCGCGGCCCGCCGCCAGCGAACCGACCGCCGCCGCCCACGCCTCGTCCCGGGGCCGGCCGATCTCCGCCCGCTCGCCCGGCGCGGCCGGCGGCCACCAGCGGTCCAGCCACTCCGCGTCCGGCCCCGTCACCGGCGCGCCCGGCCGCTCGGTGCCGTCGGCGCGCACCTCCACGTACCGGACCGTGCCGTCCTCGTCCGCCTCGGCGACGTCCACCGGCACGTTGTCCAGCCACTCGTTCGCGAAGAGCAGCCCGCGCACGCCCTCCGGCGGCCGGCCGGTCCACTCCACCCGCGGGTCAAGACCGTCCGGCCGGGCGGCCCGCTCCACCGCGTACGCCCGCACCCGCAGCCCCGCCGGGACCGCCGCCAGCACCCCGGTCACCAGCTCGCCCCGGCCCGCGCCCACGTCCACGAAGGCCACCTCGTCCGTGTCCAGCTCCTCCGCCGTCGCCACCAGCAGCCGGGCCACCGCCCGCGCGAACAGCGGCGACGCGTGCACCGAGGTGCGGAAGTGACCGGCGGGACCCTCGGGGCGCAGGAAGAACCCGCCGGGGCCGTACAGCGCCCGCTCCGCCGCCTCCCGCCAGCGCCGCCACTCCCGCCCGCCGCCCTCCGGCAGGCCCGCCCCGTCCGCCACGTCATCCGTCACGCGCCCCAGTCTCCACCCCGGGGCGTACGGGTCCCGCCGCAAGGATCGACCGCACGGTTGATCCCGCGCCCGCGCCCGTTCCCTACTCTGGGTTACGTGCAGCGCCTCTACGACTTCCTCCGCAGTCACCCGACGGGCGTCGACGTCTTCTGGGCCGTCGCCCTCCTCGGGCTCTCCGCGCTGTGGATCGGGTCGACGGCCCCGGCCTACGACCACGCCCCCGGCTACGCGGTGGTCGCCGTCCTCTTCTCGCTGGTCGTCGCCCTGCGCCGGAAGGCGCCCGAGCGGATGCTCCTGCTGGCCGTCGCCCTCGGCGTCGCCCAGCTGGTCCTCGACCTGGAGACGTTCATGGCGGACTTCGCCATGCTCGTCATCATCTTCACCGTGGCCGCCCACGACGGCCCCCGCTGGGCGTCCCGGCTCGCCCTCGTCGGCGGACTGTGCGCGGCCCCGCTCTCCCAGCTGCGCTGGCCGCTGGAGGAGACCGTCTCGGTGCCCGCCCGGGTCTTCTTCACGGTGATCATGGCCGTGCCGTTCGCCCTCGCCTGGGTCCTCGGCGACTCGCTCCGCACCCGCCGCGCCTACTTCGCGCAGCTGGAGGAGAAGGCCGCCCGGCTGGAGCGCGAGCGGGAGGCCCAGGCCAAGGTCGCGGTCGCCGCCGAGCGGGCCCGGATCGCCCGCGAGCTCCACGACGTCGTCGCGCACAACGTCTCCGTGATGGTCGTGCAGGCCGACGGCGCCGCCTACGTCATGGACTCCTCCCCGGAGACCGCCAAACAGGCCCTGGAGACCATCTCCACCACCGGCCGGCAGGCGCTCGCCGAGATGCGCCGGCTCCTCGGCATCCTGCGCACCGGCGAACACCAGGAGGCGGGGGAGTACGTGCCGCAGCCCGACGTGGAGCAGATCGAGGAGCTGGTCGAGCAGGTCAGGGGTGCCGGCCTGGCCGTCGACCTCACCGTCGAGGGCACCCCCCGCGAGCTGCCCACCGGCGTCGGCCTGACCGCCTACCGGATCGTCCAGGAAGCCCTCACCAACACCCGCAAGCACGGCGGCCCCGACGCCGGCGCCAGCGTCCGGCTCGTCTACTTCGACGACGGCCTCGGCCTGCTCGTCGAGGACGACGGCCGCGGCGCGCCCCAGGAGCTGTACGAGGACGGCGGCGCGGACGGCGCCGGGCACGGCCTCATCGGCATGCGGGAGCGGGTCGGCATGGTGGGCGGCACCCTGGACGCGGGCCCGCGGCCGGGCGGCGGCTTCCGGATCAGTGCCCTGCTGCCGCTGAAGCCCGCACACTGAGAGCCCGAGCCCGTCCCCTCCCTCACCGAAGGAACCGCATGTCCATCCGCGTGATGCTCGTCGACGACCAGGTGCTGCTGCGCACCGGTTTCCGCATGGTGCTGGCCGCCCAGCCGGACATGGAGGTCGTGGCGGAGGCGGGCGACGGGGCGGAGGCCCTGGAGGTGCTGCGGGCCACCGCGGTGGACGTGGTGCTCATGGACGTCCGGATGCCGCGCCTCGACGGCGTGGAGGCCACCCGCCGGATCTGCGCCGCCCCGGACGCCCCGAAGGTGCTCATCCTGACCACCTTCGACCTCGACGAGTACGCCTTCTCCGGCCTGAAGGCGGGCGCGAGCGGCTTCATGCTGAAGGACGTGCCGCCGGCCGAGCTGCTGGCCGCGATCCGCTCGGTGCACAGCGGCGACGCCGTCGTCGCCCCGTCGACCACGCGCCGGCTGCTCGACCGCTTCTCCCCGATGCTGCCGTCCTCCGGCCGCGAGCCCGAGCACCCCGAGGTGGAGAAGCTGACCGAGCGCGAGCGGGAGGTCATGCTGCTCGTCGCCCAGGGCCTGTCCAACGGCGAGATCGCCGCCCGGCTGGTCCTCTCGGAGGCCACCGTCAAGACGCACGTGGGCCGCATCCTCACCAAGCTGGGCCTGCGCGACCGCGTCCAGGTCGTGGTCCTCGCGTACGAGACGGGGCTGGTCCGCGCGGGCGGCGGCAAGGGCTGAGCGGCGCCGGGCGGCGGCTCAGCGCAGCACCGACTCCAGGAAGTCGCTGCCCAGGCGGACGACGACCGAGAAGTCCAGCTGGTGCAGGACGTACCGGCCGCGGCGCCGGGTGGTCAGCAGGCCCGCCCTGCGGAGGACGGCGAGGTGCCGGGAGACCTCGGGGGCGGTGATGCCGTACGCGTCGGCGAGCTCGCTCGTCGAGTACGGGCCGCGCGCCAGGCTGCGGCACATCCGCATCCGCACCGGGTGGGCGAGCGCGTCCAGCCGCAGCTGCACGGTCTCCACCGTCTCCAGGCCGCCGACCTCGCGGCTCGCCGCCGGGTACATGATCACCGGCTGCCAGCCGGGCGAGTACACGGCGATCAGGTGCGGCCGGCCGAAGGCGCTCGGCACCAGGGTCAGGGCCCCGGTGCGGGCGTCGGCCCGCGCCTCCATCAGCTTGTCGACCACGATCCGGGTGCCGTCGCCGTCCTCCTCCAGGGTCAGCGCCCGGGACGCGTCCGCCAGCGCCTCGGCGAGCCCCTTGTGGCGCATCAGCTCCGTCTTGTGGCGGGCGTCGGCGGCGAGCTGCACCCGGATCCGGCGCCAGGCGTCGGCGAAGAACGCCTCGTCGCAGTCCTCCAGGAGCCGGCGGATCCACGCGCGCGTGGCGGTCGGCGCGGTGATCATCCGCTCGGCGAAGGCGGCCTGCCGCGGGCCGCGCGCGGCGGCCAGGTCCAGGGCCCGCCGCCGGGACTGCTCGTCGACCAGCGGGGACGGTATGTCGCCCCGGACGGACCGGGGGCTGCACGAGATCTCCAGGGCGGCGCGGACGAAGGTCTCGTCGTCCATGCGGTCGAGGTCGTCCAGCTCCTCGGCCAGGGTCTCGCGGGGCCGCGCGGGCAGCAGGAAGTCGGAGCGCGTCGACCGCCACATGAAGTCGGCCTCCAGGAGCCGGTCCGCGAGGCCCGGTTCGAGGGCGGCGGTGGTCGCGGTCGCCCACGCGTGGTGGCCGGGATGGTGGCCCGGCTCCGCCAGGACGTGGACGGCGCTGGCGAGTTCGGCCAGCGGCGAGGGGCAGAAGGAGATCCGCTCGGCCGGCACTCCGGTGATGTCGATGGTCACGCTCACGCCCCCATGGTGGGGGACGGACCGGGGCGCCCGTCGCGTCGATTGACGAGCGCCGTCAAACGACGGGCGGAGCGGGCCGGGACGGCTCCAGGGTGAGCGCATGGACGCGCTGCAGCAGCACCTCTTCGACAGCTATCGGGCCGCCCGGCGCGGCGAACCGGCCCCGCCCGCCCCCGGCACCCACGACCTGGCCGTGCTGCGCGAGCTCCGCGACCGGCGGCGCTTCGCGCGCGTGGTGGCCGGCCGGCCCGCGACCGGCCACCTCCGCGCGGCCCTGTCCCGGGCCGCGGCCCGCCTCGGCCTCCGCCGGGAAACCGGCTGAGGCCCGGCTCCGGGGCTCCCCGCGGACCTTGCCGCGCGCGTGAGGCGGGCCGGGGCCCGGGGCCTCCCCGCGAGCGGCAGACGAGGCCGGGACCCGGGGCCGGCCAGCGGCGCCCTCAGGCCCGGACCAGCGCCAGGAAGTCCCGTACCGCCCGCCTGACGTCGTCCGCCGTCCACTCCAGCCCCGGGCCGGCCACCGTCACCTCGGTGACCGCGACCCCCGGCGGGCCGCCCGCGCCCGGCGGCGACCAGCGGCGGAACAGGCAGGTCCCGGTCCGCTCGGTCAGCGCGAGCGACGCCGCCGTCAGGACGTCCGGCGGGTACGGCAGCCACACCTGGAACTGGTGGGTGTGCGGCGGCTCCGGATGGACCCGGAACCAGCCCGGACCGCCCTCCTCCGCCAGCGCCTCGCGCAGCGCGCCGGCCACCACGCGCGCGTGCGCCACGTACGACGGCAGCCGGGGCAGCTCGGTGTCCAGGCCCCGCAGCGCCGCGAGCGCCGCCGGGTACTGCTGGAAGACCTGGCCGCCGTACCGGTGGAGCCAGACGCGCGCCTCCGCCACCAGCTCCTCGGGTCCCGCGAGCGCCGCCCCGGACAGCCCGCCGAGGGACTTGTAGAACGACACGTACACGCTGTCCGCGAGCCCGGCGATCTCCGCGAGCGGCCGCCCGAGGTGCGGCGGGCACTCCCACAGCCGGGCGCCGTCGAAGTGGACGACCGCGTCCCGCTCCCGGGCCGCCCCGACGGTCGCGGCCAGCTCCTCCCAGGACGGCAGCACGAAGCCCGCGTCCCGCAGCGGCAGCTCCAGCATCAGCGTCCCGAAGGGCTCCGGGTGGTCCCGCACCTCGTCCGCCGTCGGCAGCCGGGGCGCGTCCGCCGGGTGGACCGTCCGCAGCCCCGAGACGGCCGCCAGGGCGCCGCCCTCGTGCACCTCCGGGTGGGCGAGCGGATGGAGCGCGACGACCGGGCTGCCGGTCCGCCCGGCCCAGCAGCGCAGCGCCACCTGCTGGGCCATGGTGCCGGTCGGGAAGAAGACGGCCGCCTCCATCCCCAGCTCCTCGGCGACCCGCCCCTCCAGGACCTCCACCAGGCCGTCGCCGTACACGTCGGGGAGCGCGTCCGCGAGGTCCGCCGCCTCCGTCCAGGCGGCGAGCTCGCGCAGCCGCCCGCCGACCGTGCCGTCCACGGACGGGCGCCACAGCGTGCGCGCGGCCCCGCCCCAGACCTGCGCCCGGTACCGCCGCGCCGCGGCCTCGCCGGGAGCCTCGCCGGTCACCTCTCCGGGCGTCTGGGGTGGCAGCTGTTCCGTATCCGTGGAGAGATCCATGGAGGGATCATCACACCGCCGCCGCGCCCCCGCCCAGGGTGCCGGGCAGCCGGGGGGAGGGACGAAACGCTGGCGTAGCATGGCCAGAAATCGTCCGGTACCCGCCGAGGACTGGAACGGAAGGCCCGTAACCACCGTGAACGCACCAGCAGCGCCAGAGCCCAGGGCCGAGGACCGGCCCGCCCGGCTCACCGTCGGAGTCGTCGGCGCCGGCCGCGTCGGCCCCGCCCTCGCCGCCTCCCTCCAGCTCGCCGGGCACCGCCCCGTCGCCGTCTCCGCGGTCTCCGACGCCTCCCGGCGCCGCGCCGCCGACCTGCTGCCGGACGTGCCGGTGGTGGAGCCCGCGCGGGTGCTCGCCCTCGCCGACCTCGTCCTGCTCACCGTCCCCGACGACGCCCTCCCGGGGCTCGTCGAGGGGCTCGCCGGCACCGGCGCGGTCCGGCCCGGGCAGCTGATCGTCCACACCTCGGGCCGGTACGGCGCCCGGGTCCTGGACCCGGCCCGCCGCGCGGGCGCCCTCCCGCTGGCCCTGCACCCCGCCATGACCTTCACCGGCACCGCCGTCGACGTGCAGCGGCTCGCCGGCTGCTCCTTCGGCGTGACCGCCCCCGAGGAGCTGCGGCTGGCCGCGGAGGCGCTGGTCATCGAGATGGGCGGGGAGCCCGAGTGGGTCGCCGAGGACGCCCGGCCGCTGTACCACGCGGCCCTCGCCCTCGGCGCGAACCACCTGGTCACCCTGGTCGCCCAGTCGATGGAGCTGCTGCGCACGGCCGGCGTCGCCGCGCCCGACCGGATGCTCGGCCCGCTCCTGGGCGCCGCGCTCGACAACGCGCTGCGGTCCGGCGACGCGGCCCTCACCGGCCCCGTCGCGCGCGGCGACGCCGGCACGGTCGCCGCCCACGTGGCCGAGCTCCGCAAGCACGCGCCCGGCACCGTCGCCGGCTACCTGGCGATGGCCCGCACCACCGCCGACCGGGCGCTCGCGCACGGCCTGCTCAAGCCGGAGCTGGCCCAGGACCTGCTGGGCGTCCTCGCCGCCGACGCCGGCGCCGAGACCACCGGCCCCGCCGACGGGCCCCGAGGAGACGACCGATGAGCCTGTTCGACCGGAAGAGCCCCGCGCCGGCGGAGCTGGTGCCCACCGTGGACGACCTGGAGTACGTGCGGTCCCACCACGGCGCCGACCCGGGGCGCAACGCCGTCGTCATGACCATGGGCGCCCTCCACGAGGGCCACGCCACTCTGATCCGGGCCGCCCGCGAGCGGGTCGGCAAGGACGGCTTCGTCGTCGTCACCGTCTTCGTCAACCCGCTCCAGTTCGGCGCCGGCGAGGACCTGGACCGCTATCCGCGCACCCTCGACGCCGACCTGGAGCTGGCCTCCGCCGCCGGCGCGAGCGCCGTCTTCGCGCCCTCCGCCGACGAGGTGTACCCCGGCGGGGAGCCGCAGGTCCGGATCACCGCCGGACCCATGGGCGACCGCCTGGAGGGCGCCTCCCGCCCCGGCCACTTCGACGGCGTCCTCACCGTCGTCGCCAAACTGCTCCACCTCACCCGGCCGGACCTGGCGTTCTTCGGTGAGAAGGACGCCCAGCAGCTCGCCGTCATCCGCCGCATGGTGACGGACCTGAACTTCCCGGTGGAGGTCGTCGGCGTCCCGACGGTCCGCGAGACCGACGGCCTCGCCCTGTCGAGCCGCAACCGCTACCTGTCGGCCCCCGAGCGGCGTACCGCCCTCGCCCTCTCCCGGGCGCTGTTCGCCGCCCGCGAGCGGCTGGCCGCGCAGGAGGCGCTGCACGCGCGCGCCGTCGCCCTGCCCGGCGCCCAGGTGCGGGCCGAGACCCGCGCCGAGGCGCTGTCCCGGCTCGGCGAGGCCCGGGCCGCCGCCGACACCCACGCGGTCGCGCAGGCCACCGAGGGCTGCGGGGCCGAGGCCGTACGGGCGGCGGCGCGCGCGGTCCTCGACGAGGCCGCGCAGGCGGAGCCGCCGCTGGTCCTCGACTACCTGGCCCTGATCGACCCCGCCGGCTTCACCGAGGTCGAGGACGGCCACCGGGGCGAGGCGATCCTCGCGGTCGCCGCGCGCGTGGGCTCCACCCGGCTGATCGACAACATCCCGCTGACCTTCGGACCCACCCAGGGAGCCGCCTCGTGACCGGAATACGGCTGCACGCCCCCGAGCCGGGCTGGGCCATCGACGCCGACGTGGTCGTCGTCGGCTCCGGCGTCGCCGGGCTGACGGCCGCCCTGCGCTGCACCGCCGCCGGACTCCGTACGGTCGTGGTCACCAAGGCCAACCTGGACGACGGCTCCACCCGCTGGGCCCAGGGCGGCATCGCCGCCGCGCTCGGCGAGGGCGACACCCCCGGCCAGCACCTCGACGACACCCTCGTCGCCGGTGCCGGGCTGTGCGACGAGCCGGCCGTCCGGCTCCTGGTCACCGAGGGCCCGGACGCCGTCCGCCGCCTGATGGCCACCGGCGCCGACTTCGACCGCACCGACGACGGCGAGATCGCCCTCACCCGCGAGGGCGGCCACCACCGCCGCCGGATCGCCCACGCGGGCGGCGACGCGACCGGCGCCGAGATCTCCCGCGCCCTGGTCGAGGCCATCCGCGCGCGGGGGGTCCGCACCATCGAGCACGCGCTCGTCCTCGACCTCCTCAAGGACGACGAGGGCCGCACGGCCGGTGTCACCCTGCACGTCATGGGCGAGGGCCAGCACGACGGCGTCGGAGCCGTCCACGCGCCCGCCGTGGTCCTCGCCACGGGCGGCATGGGCCAGGTCTTCTCCGCCACCACCAACCCGTCGGTCTCCACCGGCGACGGCGTCGCCCTCGCGCTGCGCGCCGGGGCCGAGGTCTCCGACCTGGAGTTCGTCCAGTTCCACCCGACCGTCCTGTTCCTCGGCGCCGGAGCCGAGGGCCAGCAGCCGCTGGTCTCCGAGGCGGTCCGCGGCGAGGGCGCGCACCTGGTCGACGCGGACGGCGTCCGCTTCATGCTCGGGCAGCACGAGCTGGCCGAGCTGGCGCCCCGGGACATCGTCGCCAAGGCGATCACCCGCCGCATGGCGCAGCAGGGCGCCGAGCACATGTACCTGGACGCCCGGCACTTCGGCGCCGACATGTGGGAGCACCGCTTCCCGACGATCCTGGCGGCCTGCCGGGCGCACGGCATCGACCCGGTCACCGACCCGATCCCGGTCGCCCCGGCCGCGCACTACGCCTCCGGCGGCGTCCGCACCGACCTGCGCGGGCGCACCACCGTCCCCGGCCTGTACGCGTGCGGCGAGGTCGCCTGCACGGGCGTGCACGGCGCCAACCGGCTGGCCTCGAACTCGCTCCTGGAGGGCCTGGTCTTCGCCGAGCGGATCGCCGCGGACATCGCCGAGCACGGCCCGCACCGCACCGGCGCCCCCCACGCGGAGCCGCCGGCCACGGTGCTGGCGCTGCTCGCGCCCGAGGTCCGCCGGGACATCCAGCGGATCATGACCAGGAACGCGGGCGTGCTGCGCTCGGCGGCGTCCCTGACGGCCGCCGCCGACGCCCTCGAGGCGCTCCGGCAGGACGCCGAGGAGGAGCGCAAGGCCGCCGAGCCGGGCGTCGACGCGTGGGAGACCACCAACCTGCTGTGCGTGGCCCGAGTCCTGGCCGCGTCCGCCCTGGCGCGCGAGGAGACCCGCGGCTGCCACTGGCGCGAGGACCGCCCGGACCGGGACGACGAGCGGTGGCGCCGCCACCTGGTCGTCCGCCTCACGCCCGACCGCCGGCCGGTGGTGCGCACCACCGAGACCGCTGACTTTCCGCCCGTAACCCCCGAAGCACCCAGGGAGCCGCAGCCGTGAGCACGCCCGAGGAAGCCCGTCCCGAGCCCGTGGACGTCCCTCTCATCCAGATCAGCGCCTCCGGGGAGTCCGGCGGCGGCTGCGGCGACGGCTGCGGCTGCGGCGACGCCGAGGAGTACGAGTGCGGGCTCGACCCGGCGCTCGCCCAGCTGCTCGCGGACGCCGGCCTGGACCCGGTGCAGGTCGAGGACGTCGCGCACCTGGCGATCGCCGAGGACCTGGACGGCGGCGTGGACGTGACGACCGTGGCGACCGTCCCCGAGGACGCGGTGGCGACGGCCGACTTCGTGGCCCGCGAGGCCGGTGTGGTCGCCGGTCTGCGGGTGGCGGAGGCGGTCCTGTCGATCGTCTGCACCGAGGAGTTCGAGGTCGAGCGGCACCGCGAGGACGGCGAGCGCGTCGAGCCCGGCGACCTGCTGCTCAGCGTCACCGCCCGCACCCGCGACCTGCTCACCGGCGAGCGCAGCGCGCTGAACATCCTGTGCCGTCTCTCCGGCATCGCCACCGCCACGCGCGCGTGGGCGGACGCCCTGGAGGGCACCAAGGCGAAGGTCCGCGACACCCGCAAGACGACGCCGGGCCTGCGCGCGCTGGAGAAGTACGCGGTCCGCTGCGGCGGCGGCGTCAACCACCGGATGTCGCTGTCGGACGCGGCGCTGGTGAAGGACAACCACGTGGTGGCGGCCGGCGGGGTCGCCGAGGCGTTCCAGGCCGTCCGGGAGGCGTTCCCGGAGGTGCCGATCGAGGTCGAGGTCGACACGATGCACCAGGTCCGCGAGGTGCTGGACGCGGGCGCCGACCTGATCCTGCTGGACAACTTCACCCCGGACGAGACCGAGGAGGCCGTCGCCCTGGTGGCCGGCCGCGCGGTCCTGGAGTCGTCCGGCCGCCTCACCCTGGAGAACGCGGCGGCGTACGCGGCGACCGGCGTGGACTACCTGGCGGTCGGCGGCCTCACGCACTCCTCGCCGATCCTCGACATCGGCCTGGACCTGCGCGAGGTGCGCGGCTGATGCTGCTCACCATCAACGTCGGCAACACGCACACGGTCCTCGGGCTCTTCGACGGCGAGGAGATCGTCGAGCACTGGCGGATCTCCACCGATCCCACCCGGACCGCCGACGAGATGGCGGTCCTGCTCCAGGGCCTGATGGGCACGCACCCGCTGCTCGGCGCCGAGCTGAGCGACGGCATCGAGGGGATCGCGATCTGCGCGACGGTCCCCTCGGTGCTGCACGAGCTGCGCGAGGTGACCCGCCGCTACTACGGGGACGTGCCGGCGGTCCTGGTGGGGCCGGGCGTGAAGACGGGCGTGCCGATCCTCACGGACAACCCGAAGGAGGTCGGCTCGGACCGGGTCGTCAACGCGGTCGCGGCGGCGGCGCTCTACGGCGGGCCGGCGATCGTGGTGGACTTCGGGACGGCGACGACGTACGAGGCGGTCACCGCGCGCGGGGAGTACGCGGGCGGTGCGATCGCCCCGGGCATCGAGATCTCGGTCGAGGCGCTGGGCGTGAAGGGCGCGATGCTGCGCAGGGTCGAGCTGGTCCGGCCGCGCAGCGTGATCGGGAAGAACACGGTGGAGGCGATGCAGTCCGGCATCGTCTTCGGCTACGTGGGCCAGGTCGACGGGATGGTCGCGCGGATGCGGCGCGAGCTGGTGGGGCCGGACGGCGACCCGTCGGACGTCACGGTGATCGCCACCGGCGGTCTCGCGCCGGTGATCCTGCCGGACTCCCGGGAGATCGACGAGCACGAGCCGTGGCTGACCCTGATCGGCCTGCGCCTGGTCTACGAGCGCAACGCCGCCCGCATGTGACCGCCGGGGCCGTCGCGGACCGCGACGGCCCACGCGCGCGTGGGGCGGGAATCCGCAGGTGGCGGGGGTCCGGAGCCGACGCGCCGGATGATCGCTAAGCGAAATTTGTCCGATTAGCGCGTATCGTCGGCCCATGCCCACGCCATACGGATCCCGCGGCGGCATGGCGTTCAGCGCGGACGAGCTGCGTGTGCTCCGCCGTGCCCTCGCCAACGCCCTGCACCCCGCCCCCCTCACGGACGAGGACGTCCGCGACGCCCTCCGCCTGGCCGCTTCCGTGGACGAGGCCGTGCGCGAGGCCGGCCGGCTGCGCGCCTTCCTCCTCGACGACCTCGCCCGCTACCGCGAGGCCCTGCCCGGCTCGCTCGCCGGCTACCTGGAACTCCTGGACGACGCCCTGGCCGCCGGGTACGACCCCGGCGCCGACGACCTCGCCGCCCTGCGCGCCCTGCGCGGCAACCCGGCCGCCGCCCGGATGCTCACCCGCTGCCAGGTCCTCGCCGAGCGCTCCGTACGGGCCCGGCTCGCCCGCGTCTCGCAGGCCACCGCCACCCCGGCCGCCGCCTCCCGGGCCCGGCTGCTCGCCCTGCCCGGCGGGCGCGCCGCCGAGGAGCCCCGGCCCAAGCCGCCGACCCCGACGCCGGCCGAGCGCCCGGTGCCCAAGCCGTCCGAGGTCTTCCCGCCGCGCCGGCGCCCGGTGCCGCCGCCCCCGCCCGAGGAACGGGTCGCGGGCTAGCTAGGCTGGTCGCATGGACTACGTCTCCGCGCTTCTGCCCCCCGTCGTGATGGCCGCGTTCTTCATCGCGCTGATCGTCGTGATCGTCAAGAGCCAGGGCGGCCCGAACAAGGCCAAGGAGGACGCGGCCGTCGACGCCGCCCTCGCCCGCGCCGAGGCCGCCCGCCAGGCGGACGCCACCGACGCGTAGCAGCGGCGGACCCCGAGGGGGCGCACGACCGCCCGGCGGTCGGCGCCCCTTTTGTCGCATTCTGGCGGAATTTCGCCCCTCAATAACCGCTCTTTCCGGTTCCTCCCACTAGGGTGAACCTGTGCCCCGTCCCCTGGGAGAACTCGAAGACGCCGTCATGACGCGCGTCTGGCAATGGAACCGCCCGGTCACCGTCCGGGAAGTCCTGGAAGACCTCCAGCAGGAACGCTCCATCGCCTACACCACCGTCATGACCGTCATGGACAATCTCCATCAGAAGGGCTGGGTGCGCAGGGAAGTCGAAGGCCGCGCCTATCGATATACGGCGGTCTCCACCCGCGCCGCCTACTCGGCCGCACTGATGAACGAAGCCTGGGCGCAGAGCGACAACCCCGCCGCCGCCCTGGTCGCGTTCTTCGGGATGATGTCGCAGGAACAGCGCGAGTCCCTGAACGACGCCATCCGCATCGTCCAGCGCGACAACCCGCTTCCCGCGCCCGAGGAGGGCGGCGGAGAACCCACGGCCCCCTAGCGGTACCGTCCCCCCATGTCGAATGCCGTCACCGTACGCCGCGCCCGCACCTCCGATGTCGCCGCCGTGCGGCGCCTGGTCGATCCGTACGCGCGCCGCGGCATCCTCCTCGACAAGGCCACGGTGACGTTTTACGAGGCCATCCAGGAGTTCTGGGTCGCGGAACGCGACGAGGACGCCGAGGTCGTCGGAGTCGGCGCCCTGCACGTCATGTGGGAAGACCTCGCGGAAGTCCGCACGCTCGCCGTCGATCCCCGGCTGAAGGGCGCCGGCATCGGCCATCAGCTGCTCACCAAGTTGTTGCAGACCGCACGCTGGCTCGGTGTCCGCAGGGTTTTCTGTCTGACCTTCGAAGTCGACTTCTTCGCGAAGCACGGCTTCGTCGAGATCGGCGAGACCCCGGTCGACCAAGATGTCTACGCCGAGCTCCTCCGTTCCTATGACGAGGGCGTCGCCGAGTTCCTCGGTCTCGAACGGGTGAAGCCGAACACCTTGGGCAACAGCCGCATGCTTCTGCACCTCTGACCGGGAAGCCCGGCGGAAGCCGGAGGGAACCCGGGGAGGAACCCGGGGGGAACCCCGGGAGGAACGCCGGAGGAACCCGGGGAGGAGCCCTATGTCCGAATCGCGCACGTTTCCCGCGTTGCCGGGCTTCTGAACCTCTGCCAGGGGTTTGTATTTTTCCGGGAAAAGCGGTTTCCTTTCCGCGTACTGCATTTTCGATGAAAGGAAATCCGGTGGCACAGAAGGTTCAGGTCCTTCTTGTCGACGACCTCGACGGCGTCGAGGCGGACGAGACCGTGACGTTCGCGCTGGACGGCAAGACCTACGAGATCGACCTCACCACCGCCAACGCGGAAAAGCTCCGTGGCCTGCTCGAGCCGTACACCACGAACGGGCGTCGCACCGGCGGCCGCACCACCACGGGCCGCGGCAAGAGCCGCGTCGCCGCCTCCGGCAGCCAGGACACGGCGAAGATCCGCGCCTGGGCCAAGGAGAACGGCATGGAGGTCAACGACCGCGGCCGCGTCCCCGCCCACGTCAAGGCGGCCTACGAGGACGCGAACCGCTGAGGCGTCCCCCGCTGAGCCACCGCCGGCCCGCCGGCCCGGGCGCTCAGCAGCCGCAGCCGATGGCACTCCACCGCGGCCGCGGCGACCAGGCGCGTCAGACACGGGGCCTCCGCACGGCCCCACGGCCCGGACCTCGGCGCCGGCAGCGAGGACTCGACCTCGCGCCCCGGCTCGGGGGCCCGCAGCCACACGGCGGCGGCCGGCGCGCCGGAGCCACCCCGCCCCGGAGGCGGGGGAGCGGTCATCCGGCCGTCGGCGCCCAGCGCCACGAGATCCAGTGAGATCCCGCCCCACTCCAGCCATTCCAGCAGGCCGGGCAGGTCCTCCGCGCTCCCCGCGGCCACCAGGAACCGCATCCGGCGCCCCCTCAGCGCCACCGGCCCGGTGCCCGCGCCGACCCGGCGCAGCACCCCCCGGCCGGCCGCCGCGGGCAGCTCCAGCACGTCGAAGCGGAGCCCCGTCACCAGCTGCACCGGCGGGCCCGGCACCGTGGCCCAGCCGAGCTCCCGCTCGTACCAGAGCGCGAGCGCCCGTCCGCCGTCGAGCGGCGAGCGGGGAGGCGGGACGGTGAGGGCCATGCCCGGGGAACTCCCGGGGAGCCGGGTTGGTTACGGCCCCCGGCACCGCCGGTGACGTAACGTTCCGGTCCGGGGACCCGAGGTGTCCGGTAATGGGGCGTACGCGTGCATTCGACGGCGCAACTGTGTTCGCTGGTAGCGGAGGGACCCCGGGTGCGCCGCATGGACTGTCGGACCCTACGGGTAAGACATTCCTAGTGGAGAGGGGTGACTCGTCCGGCCGGGCCGTCTCACGTTCGCCATCGGCGTACTCAAGGCGGGGGTAACTGCTTGGCCTGCGGGAACATCGTCTCGCACCATCGAGTTGGAGCATTTGTCGGCTGTTCGGCAGCGGGACACCCCAGGGACAAGGGGGTGATCCGGACGGATGTCGGCAGTTGGAATGAGCGGTCCCCGCTTGCGGGACTAAGCTGCGGAAGGACAGGGAGGGGATCGACCCCTAACTGACTGACCGCTCTGAGGAGCGATTAACGATGTTCGAGAGGTTCACCGACCGCGCGCGGCGGGTTGTCGTCCTGGCTCAGGAAGAAGCCCGGATGCTCAACCACAACTACATCGGCACCGAGCACATCCTTCTGGGCCTTATCCACGAGGGTGAGGGTGTCGCCGCTAAGGCCCTGGAGAGCCTCGGGATTTCGCTCGAGGCGGTCCGCCAGCAGGTGGAGGAGATCATCGGCCAGGGCCAGCAGGCCCCGTCCGGGCACATCCCCTTCACCCCTCGTGCCAAGAAGGTCCTGGAGCTGTCGCTCCGCGAGGCCCTCCAGCTCGGCCACAACTACATCGGCACCGAGCACATCCTGCTCGGCCTGATCCGCGAGGGCGAGGGCGTCGCCGCCCAGGTCCTCGTGAAGCTGGGTGCCGACCTCAACCGGGTGCGGCAGCAGGTCATCCAGCTGCTCTCCGGCTACCAGGGCAAGGAAGCCGCCACCGCCGGCGGTCCTGCCGAGGGCACCCCCTCGACGTCCCTGGTCCTCGACCAGTTCGGCCGCAACCTCACCCAGGCGGCCCGCGAGTCCAAGCTCGACCCGGTCATCGGGCGCGAGAAGGAGATCGAGCGGGTCATGCAGGTGCTGTCCCGCCGCACCAAGAACAACCCGGTCCTCATCGGCGAGCCCGGCGTCGGCAAGACCGCCGTCGTCGAGGGCCTGGCGCAGGCGATCGTCAAGGGCGAGGTGCCCGAGACCCTCAAGGACAAGCACCTCTACACCCTGGACCTCGGCGCGCTGGTCGCCGGCTCCCGCTACCGCGGTGACTTCGAGGAGCGCCTGAAGAAGGTCCTCAAGGAGATCCGCACCCGCGGCGACATCATCCTGTTCATCGACGAGCTCCACACCCTCGTGGGTGCGGGCGCCGCCGAGGGCGCGATCGACGCCGCCAGCATCCTCAAGCCGATGCTGGCCCGCGGTGAGCTCCAGACCATCGGCGCCACCACGCTCGACGAGTACCGCAAGTACCTGGAGAAGGACGCCGCGCTGGAGCGCCGCTTCCAGCCCATCCAGGTCGCGGAGCCGTCGCTGCCGCACACCATCGAGATCCTCAAGGGTCTGCGCGACCGGTACGAGGCGCACCACCGCGTCTCCATCACCGACGAGGCCCTCGTCCAGGCCGCGACGCTGGCCGACCGGTACATCTCCGACCGCTTCCTCCCGGACAAGGCGATCGACCTGATCGACGAGGCCGGCTCCCGGATGCGCATCCGCCGGATGACCGCGCCGCCGGACCTCCGCGAGTTCGACGAGAAGATCGCCGGCGTCCGCCGCGACAAGGAGTCCGCGATCGACTCGCAGGACTTCGAGAAGGCCGCGTCCCTGCGCGACAAGGAGAAGCAGCTCCTCGCCGCCAAGGCCAAGCGGGAGAAGGAGTGGAAGGCCGGCGACATGGACGTCGTCGCCGAGGTCGACGGCGACCTGATCGCCGAGGTCCTCGCGACCGCCACCGGCATCCCGGTCTTCAAGCTGACCGAGGAGGAGTCCTCGCGTCTGCTCCGCATGGAGGACGAGCTCCACAAGCGCGTCATCGGCCAGAAGGACGCCGTCATCGGCCTCTCGCGCGCCATCCGGCGTACGCGGGCCGGTCTGAAGGACCCGAAGCGCCCCGGCGGCTCGTTCATCTTCGCCGGTCCGTCCGGTGTCGGTAAGACCGAGCTTTCCAAGGCGCTCGCCGAATTCCTCTTCGGCGACGAGGACGCGATGATCTCCCTCGACATGTCGGAGTTCAGCGAGAAGCACACGGTTTCCCGCCTCTTCGGTTCGCCGCCCGGATACGTCGGCTACGAAGAGGGCGGCCAGCTCACCGAGAAGGTGCGCCGCAAGCCGTTCTCCGTCGTCCTCTTCGACGAGGTCGAGAAGGCCCACCCCGATATCTTCAATTCCCTGCTCCAGATCCTGGAGGACGGTCGCCTGACCGACTCCCAGGGCCGGGTCGTGGACTTCAAGAACACGGTCATCATCATGACGACCAACCTCGGGACCAGGGACATCTCGAAGGGCTTCAACCTGGGCTTCGCGGCCCAGGGCGACACGAAGTCCAACTACGAGCGGATGAAGGCGAAGGTCAGCGAGGAGCTGAAGCAGCACTTCCGCCCCGAGTTCCTCAACCGTGTGGACGACGTCATCGTCTTCCCGCAGCTGACGCAGGAGGACATCCTCCAGATCGTCGACCTGATGATCGGCCGCGTGGACGAGCGCCTGAAGGACCGGGACATGGGCATCGAGCTCTCCCAGTCCGCCAAGGAGCTCCTGGCGAAGAAGGGCTACGACCCGGTCCTGGGCGCCCGCCCGCTCCGCCGGACGATCCAGCGCGAGATCGAGGACACCCTCTCCGAGAAGATCCTCTTCGGCGACCTCCGCCCCGGCCACATCGTGGTCGTGGACACGGAGGGCGAGGGCGAGGAGCGGAAGTTCACCTTCCGCGGCGAGGAGAAGGCGGCCCTCCCGGACGCCCCGCCGGTCGCGGCGGGCGAGACGGGCGGCCCGAACCTCTCCAAGGACGCGTGACGCACGCGCCGAGCGCGTAGCGGCTCAGCAGGGGCGGCCCCGGAACCACACGGTTCCGGGGCCGCCCCTTTCGCACTGCCGGGGCACAGACCCCGGCAGGCCCGCGCAGGCGCCGGCGGAGACCCGGGTCCGGCCCCGGCCGGGCGTTCCCGAGCCGGTCCCGGGGCGCCTCCGGTGGCTCTCACGGCCCGCCGCAGCCGGGGCTCCGGACGGCGTTCCGGGTGCTCCGGTTGCGTGACGCAGGTCCCAATGGCAGGGGGTGCGCGGTGACAAGGCGCACAGGGGTTTTCGGGGGTACTAGACGGAGTCGTAGGCCGGCGGGGGGATGAATCCGGACGTTCAGGGGTCAACCATCGGGACCTAGGTCCCGAGTGGGCTGAATCGGGCGCCGCGCCGTCTTTCGGGCCTTTCGGGGCCCCGGCGACATGCGGTTAAACCCGGAAGTGTGGGTTGATATGTCCGATTTCGCGGACGGGGCCCTACGGTGTCAAGGGTCGTATTCCAGGAGAGATCGCTACGACCTGATGTCGTAGATGGGGTGTTTTGGGATGACCTGGGTGGCGGGTTACCAAGGAACGGCCAGCCCGGCGCAACGCACCGATCGCGTCGGGTCCCGTTCTGTCCGGAGGTCTTCCCCCGTATGTCGAAGCGCGTCATGAACCCCGCCGTCCGTGCCACCGCCGTCGCCCTCGCCACCGCCGGCCTGGGAGCGTCGCTGGTGGCCGGAGCCGGGTCCGCCTTCGCCGCCGAGAGCAAGGCCGCCCCGGTCGCCGGTACCGCGGCCGCCGCTGTCGAGGCGCAGGCCGCCGCCCAGGCCAAGGCCGCTCAGCTCAAGGCCGCCGCCCAGGCGAAGGCCGCCAAGGCCAAGGCCGCCAAGGCCAAGGCCGCCAAGGCCAAGGCCGCTCAGGTGAAGGCCGCCGCCGCGAAGGCCGCCGCCAAGCCGGCCGCCGCGAAGAAGGCCAAGGGCTGGGTCAAGCCGGTCACCCGCTACACCCTCACCGCCAGCTACAACCAGGGCGGCGCCATGTGGTCCCACAAGCACTCCGGCCAGGACTTCGCCGTCCCGGTCGGCACCCCGGTCAAGGCCGCGGGCTCCGGCACCGTCGTGAAGGCCGGCCCGAACGGCGGCGGCGACGGCCCCGCGTACGGCAACGCGATCGTGGTCCGGCACGCCAACGGCACGTACTCCCAGTACGCCCACCTGTCGAAGATCAAGGTCCACCTCGGCCAGAAGGTCGTCGCCGGCCAGCGGATCGCCCTCTCGGGCAACACCGGGAACTCCTCCGGCCCGCACCTGCACTTCGAGATCCGCACGACCCCGAACTACGGCTCCGCCGTCAACCCGGCCGCGTTCCTGCGGACCCACGGCGTGACCATCTGACGCGGACGCGTCTCAGGCCCGGTGGGCCTGCTCCATCAGATCGAGGGCGACCTCCAGGACGGCTTCCCGCCGCTCCTGGGGGTCGCCCTCGTCCTGCATGAAGAACGTGCCCGCGTGCAGCGTGAAGATGGAGCTCATGGCCCGGACCCGGTCCTTCATCGGCGCCTCGGGCTGCTCGATGAGCTCGTACAGCGCGAGCAGCCGCTCCTTGAAGGTGAGGCCGATGCTGAGCTCGCGGACGGTCGCCTGGTTCTCGTGCATGAAGCGGAACAGCGGGGCCGCGGCCAGCAGGCAGACCTGGTAGCGGCGCAGGATCTCCCGCTTGGTCTCCAGGGTGCGCGGCTGGTCGGCGGCCCAGGCGAGCAGTTCGTCCATCGGGCGCGTCAGATCCTGGAAGATCCCGATGATGATGTCTTCCTTGGTCTTGAAGTGGTAGTACAGCGCGGCCTTGGTGACGTCGAGGCGTTCCGCGATCTCCCGCAGCGAGGTCTTCTCGTAGCCCTGCTCGGCGAAGAGTTCGAGGGCCACGTCCTGGATGCGCTGCCGGGTGTTGCCTCGGGCCATGGCTGTTCACTCCCACTTTCCACAAAACTTACTTGACGACCGGCAAGTGACGCGCCTACCGTCCCCAGTGTAGTAACTAGCCGGGCGGCAAGTAAGGGACGGTCATGACGGACACCGCAGCAGCGAAACAGGGGCAGGGAGAGCAGAAACCGCAGCGCAGCGTGCGGGTCGTCCTCCTCGCCCTGATGATCGCGATGCTCCTCGCGATGCTGGACAACATGATCATCGGCACCGCGATGCCGACGATCGTCGGCGAGCTGGGCGGGCTCGAGCACCTCTCCTGGGTCGTCACCGCCTACACTCTCGCCACGGCCGCCTCCACCCCCCTCTGGGGCAAGCTCGGCGACATGTACGGCCGCAAGGGCGTCTTCCTCACCTCGATCGTGATCTTCCTGATCGGCTCGGCGCTCAGCGGCATGGCCCAGGACATGGGCCAGCTCATCGCCTTCCGTGCCGTCCAGGGCCTCGGCGCCGGCGGTCTCATGGTCGGCGTGATGGCGATCATCGGCGATCTGATCCCGCCCCGGGAGCGGGGCAGGTACCAGGGCATGATGGCCGGCGTGATGGCCCTCGCCATGATCGGCGGGCCGCTGGTCGGCGGCACCATCACCGACCACTGGGGCTGGCGCTGGTCCTTCTACATCAACCTGCCGCTGGGCGCCGTCGCCCTCGCCATGGTCACCGCCGTCCTCCACCTGCCGAAGAAGCGGCGGGCGGCCGGCACCCCGATCGACTTCGCCGGCGCCGCGCTGCTGACCGTCGGCATCACCGCGATCGTCCTCGTCACCACGTGGGGCGGCACGGAGTACGCCTGGGGCTCGGCCACCATCGTCGGCCTCGCGGTCACCGGCGCCGCCGCCCTCGCCGCCTTCCTGTACGTGGAGACCCGCGCGAGCGACCCGATCGTGCCGCTGCACATCTTCCGCAGCCGCAACTTCACGCTCATGTCGCTGATCGGCTTCATCACCGGCTTCGTCATGTTCGGCGCGGTCCTCTACCTGCCGATCTTCCAGCAGTCCGTGCAGGGCGCCTCGGCCACCAACTCCGGCCTGCTGCTCCTGCCGATGCTGATGGCGATGATGGTCGTCTCGCTGGTCGTCGGCCGGGTCACCACCAGCACCGGCCGGTACAAGGCCTTCCCGCTGGCGGGCGGCGCCCTGATGACCGCCGGCCTGTTCCTGCTCTCCACGATGGACACCGGCACGACCCGGCTGGTCTCGGGGCTCTACATGGCGCTGCTCGGCGCCGGCATGGGCTTCCTGATGCAGATCACCATGCTCGTCGCGCAGAACAGCGTCGAGATGAAGGACATGGGCGTGGCCTCCAGCTCCACCACCCTCTTCCGGACCCTCGGCTCCTCGTTCGGCGTCGCCGTCATGGGCGCGCTCTTCACCGGCCGGGTCCAGGACGAGATGGCCGCGGGCGGCGGCGGCGCCGTCACCGAGCGGACCGCCCAGCTCGACGCGGCGAGCCTGGCGAAGCTGCCGGAGGCGCTGCGCGAGGCGTACCAGCACGCGGTCGCCGTCGGCACCCACTCCGCCTTCCTCGTCGGTGCGGCGGTCGCCGTGATCGGCTTCGTCCTCGCCTTCTTCGTCAAGGAGGTCGCACTGCGCGGCGCCGGCCCGGCGCCCGCGGAGAAGCCGGCCGGCGAGGACACGCCGAAGGTCGCCGAGACCGTCTAGCGGCAGCGCACGCGCGTGGGGCCGGGTTTTACGGCCGTAAAGCCCGGCCCCACGCGCGCGTCCCCCCCGGGCCTACTCCGGCAGCCGCAGGATCGGGAAGCTGCCCGTGTTCGTCGGCGCGTGGTCCGGCAGCCACAGCACCGCCACGGCCCCGCCGACCCCCTCCGGTGCCGCCTCGGAGGCCACGTTCCGGAAGGTCAGCCGGGCGCCGAGGACCCGCGCCTGGCCGGCCGCGATGGTCAGGCCCAGACCGTGGCCCTGCCCCGCGCGGTCGCTCGTGCCCGTACGGAAGCGGCTCGGGCCGTCGCGGAGCAGGGCCTCCGGGAAACCGGGGCCGTGGTCCCGCACGCGTACCACCCGGCCCTCCACGGTGACCTCCACCGGGCCCTTGCCGTGCTTGGCGGCGTTGGCCAGCAGATTGCCGAGGATCCGCTCCAGGCGGCGCGGGTCCGTCGACACCCAGGACTCGTGCACCACCCGGACCTCCGCGTCCGGGAACACCGACCGCACCCGGCGCTCCACGAACTCGCCCAGCGCGATCTCCTGGAGCTCGGCCCGCTCCGACGCCCCGTCGAGCCGGGCCACCTCCAGGACGTCCTCGACCAGCGTCCGCATCGCCTGCGCCCGGTCCCGCACCAGCTCGGTCGGCCGGCCCGGGGGCAGCAGCTCGGCGGCCGTGAGCAGCCCGGTCACCGGGGTGCGCAGCTCGTGCGCGATGTCCGCGGTGACCCGCCGCTCGGCCTCGATCCGCTCGTGGAGGGCGTCGGTGAGCGAGTCGATCGCCCACGCCAGGTCGTCGGTCTCGTCCCGTACGACTCCGCCGACGGCGTCCCGGACCCGCACGTCGCCGTTGCCCTGGGCGACCCGCCCGGCCGCCGCGGCGGCCTTCCGCAGCCGCCGGGACAGCTGCCCGCCGACGAGGATGCCGAGCGCGCAGCCGCCGAACACCACCGACACCGAGCCGATGACCAGCGCCCGGTCCAGGTCCTTCATGATCGTGGCGCTGCGGTCGGCGAACGGGATGTGCAGCGACAGCACGTCGCCGTTGGCGAGCGGCACCGCCGCCCACACGTCCGGCGGCCCGCCGTGCCGGTGCTCCTGCACGTACGTGCCCCGCCGCTGGTCGCGCATCAGCTGGTCGAGCTGGTCCGGGAGCGCCGGGTCGTTGAGCTTGGCGCCGAAGCGCGGCTCCTTCGGCTTGGAGGTCTCGTACAGGCGCTGGGCGAAGAGCAGCCGCTCCATCTGCACCTCGCGCGCGTTGTCCAGCATCGAGATGCGGGCGGCGTTGTGCACGACGACGCTGAGGGTGACCGCGATCAGCGCGCCGACCGCCGCGATGGCCAGGGCGATCTTCCAGCGGACGCCGGTGCGGAGCGGGAGCGCTCTCACCGATCAGCCCCGGAGCTTGTAGCCGAAGCCGCGGACCGTCTCGATCCGGTCCTGGCCGATCTTGGCCCGCAGCCGCTGCACGTGCACGTCGACGACGCGGGTGTCCCCGTCCCAGCCGTAGTCCCAGACCCGCTCCAGGAGCTTGTCGCGGGAGAGCACGGTGTTCGGCGCGGACGAGAACTCCAGCAGCAGCCGCATCTCGGTCGGCGTCAGCGCCACCGGCTCGCCGCCCCGCCGCACCTCCATGCCCTCGGTGTCGACCACCAGGTCCCCGTGGCCGAAGACCAGCGGCCCGCCGTCCCCGGCGTGCTCCGCCGCCCCGTCGCTCGCCCCGTTCCCGGCCGCGTGGCCGAACCGGCGCAGCACGGCCCGGATGCGGGCCATCAGCACGGCCCCGTCGAAGGGCTTCGTCACGTAGTCGTCGGCGCCTGCCTCCAGACCGAGGACGACGTCGATGGAGTCGGCGCGCGCCGACAGCATGATCACCGGGACGGTCGACTCGTCGCGGATGCGGCGGCAGAGGCTGACGCCGTCCATCCCGGGCAGCATCACGTCGAGCAGCGCGATGTCCGGGCGGTGGGCGCGGAACGCGTCGAGGCCGGACAGCCCGTCCGGCATCGCGGTGACGCGGAAGCCGTCCCGCTCCAGGGCGAGCTGGGTGGCCTCGCGGATGACGTCGTCGTCCTCGACGAACAGGACATGGGTCTCGGCCATCGTGCGGGGGTCCTTCGGTGGGGGTGGGGGGCGGGGGAGGGGCGGGATCAGCCGGAGGCGGAAGGTTCCGGCACCGGTTCCGGCTGCTCGGCCGTCCCGTCGCCCTCGCCGACGGCCCGGCTGTAGTCGTTGTGCACCCAGTCGTGCTGGGTGAACCGGTTCCCCGACCAGCGGTACGTGATCACGTCCTCGCCCGACGGGTACGCGACCGGGTCGTCCTCCGCGTACACCTGCTTCGTCACGATGAGGTCGCCGCGGTCGATCGTGCCGTAGACCGCCGCGTCCTCGGCCATGAAGACGTTCTCGTAGCCGTCGGCGGTGGCCGTGCCGGAGTCGGTGCTCCCGCCGGACCGCTTGCGGTAGACGTAGGTGCCGATCCCGACCGCGTCCCCGCAGGTCATCACGTTGACGACGACGTCGGGCGCGCTGCCGTCCGTGAGATTGCCGTACGACGAGTCCACCGGGTACGCGTCGGCCACGCACGGCTTCAGGTCGGCCTTCACCCGCGCGCCGAGCTTCGGATCGCCCTTGAGCAGCGCGATCGGGTCCACCCGCTCGGCCGCCTTCGCCGCGTCCGCGTCCGACGAGGCCGGCGGGGTCGGGGCGGCGGCGGCCGTCGCCTCGGCGCGCGCCGCGCCCTCGTCGCGCGACCCGGTGCCGCCCGTCGAGCACGAGGCCACGAACAGCCCGAGGGCGGCGAGCCCGGCCATCGCCGTGACACCCGCCGCCTTCGTACCGGCCCCCCGGGGCACTCCGCCCCGGGCTCCGGCTCCCGTCCCGACGCCTCCGCCGGCGCGGTCGCCGGTTCTGCCGTCGCCGACTTCGCCGTCGTCTAGGCCGCGCACCGCTCGCGCCCTCCCTCATCGCCTCGTACGGCCGCCGCAGCCGGCCGCTGTCCTCCGGTCCGCTCCACGGGCCGCCCCAGGGCGAGGGCGTTCAGGTCCCGGCTCTCCAGCTCCTGGCGGAGCCGGGCGAGCGCGCGGTGGAGCGTCGACTTCACGGTACCGGTCGACATGCCGAGTGCCGCGGCCGTCTCCTCGGTGCTCATCTGCTCCCAGTGCCGCAGCACCACGACGCTGCGCTGCTTCGGCGCCAGCACCCGCAGGATGTCCATCAGCAGGGCCCGGTCGGCGTGCTGCTCGGTCGGGTCCTCGACGCTCGCGTCCGGAAGCTGCTCGGTGGGCACCTCCTCCAGCCGGCGCGCCCGCCACCACTCCGTCCGCGTGTTGATCATGACCCGGCGCAGGTACGCGTCGGCCAGCGACTTGTCCGCGATCCCGTCCCACCGGCCGTACGTGCGGACCAGGGCGGTCTGCAGCAGGTCCTGCGCGTCGACCGGGTCAGGGACGAGCCGGCGGGCACTGCGCAGCAGCGCGTCCTGCCGCGTGCGGACGTACTCCTCGAAGTCGAGCACCTCGCCCTGGCTCATACCCGCCGCCTCCACATCCCCGTGACCTGCTTGTTCTCCGTGTCGAGGACGACGCTACGGAGCGGTTGTCACGGGGGTGTGCGGGGCAGCCGTCGGTGGACGCACGGCTACCCATCGGTTGTGTAACAGCGGGCCGCGGCCGGGCCCGTGCCGGGTCAGGTCAGCGGCAGCCGGTACCGTCCGCCGTCCAGCGGCTCCACCAGACCGTCCGCGACCAGACCGTCCAGGGCCCGGCCGCGCTGGACCGGCTCGTCCCAGACGGCGTCGAGGGCGGACTGGGGGACCGGGCCGGGGGCGTCGCGGAGGACGGCGAGGAGCCGGCCGCGGACCTGGCGGTCGGTGCCCGCGTACGTCTGGCCGCGGCGGGGCGGCCCGTCGTGGGCGGGCTTGCCGGAGAGCAGCCACGCGCAGCGGTCGGCGAGGGGGCAGCGCCCGCAGTCCTCGTTCTTCGCCGTGCAGACGAGGGCGCCCAGCTCCATCGAGGCGGCGGCCCAGCGGGCGGCGGTGCCGTCGTCGTCGGGGAGGAGCGCGCGGGCGAGGCGCCGCTCGGCGGCGGTGGTGGCGTTCGGCGGGTACTGGACGCCGCTCGCCGCGCGGGCGAGGACGCGGCGCACATTGGTGTCGAGGACCGCGTGCCGCTGCCCGTACGCGAAGGAGGCGACGGCCGCGGCGGTGTACTCGCCGATGCCGGGCAGGGCCAGGAGCTGCGCGTGGTCGCTCGGCACGTCGCCGCGGTGCCGGTCCCTTATCGCCACGGCCGCCGCGTGCAGCCGCAGCGCCCGGCGCGGATAGCCGAGCCGGCCCCAGGCGCGGACGGCCTCGCCGGGCGGCTCGGCGGCCAGGTCGGCCGGGCGGGGCCAGCGCGCCAGCCACTGCTCGTACACCGGGAGCACCCGGACGACGGGGGTCTGCTGGAGCATGAACTCGCTGACCATGACGCCCCAGGCACCGGCCTCGGGGCGGCGCCAGGGCAGGTCACGGGCGTGCCGGTCGAACCAGGCGAGGACCGGCCCGTGCAGTTCGGCCGGTGCGACGGGGGACGGCGCCGCACCGGCAGGGACGGACAGGGAGGCGGGGGCATCGATGGAAGTCATGGCACCCCCGATCCTGGCACGTCCGGCGCGCGTTCAGTACGCGCCGTGGCGCGCCCGCGAACGGCGCTCGGGGCGCGCGGAGGCGTACGCCGGGGTTGCGGGCCCCTTCCCCGCGCACCACACGACCGCCGCGCTCCGGCTGGAGCGGGCCGTCTCCACCAGTGCCGTCACGGGCCGGCGGGCGGCGCGCATGACGAGGAAGGCGACGAGGGCGCCGAGGAGCAGGCCGGCCGTCACGTCGTGCGGGTAGTGGACGCCGACGAAGACGCGGGAGAAGGCCATCAGGACCGCCATGGGCGCGGTGAGCCAGATCATGCCCCGCCAGGAGAGGGCGAGCGCGACGGCGGCGGCGCCGGCGATGGCGGAGTGGTTGCTGGGGAAGGACCAGTCGCCGTAGGCGGGGCACTCGATGAGGGCGGCGGGGGCGCCGGCGACGGCCCGGCACGGGCGCTCCTCGTCGATCAGCGACTTCAGGCCCTCGCTCACCACGTACCCGAAGGCGGTGGCGAGAGGGGCGAGGAGCGCGAGGCTCATCGCCTGGCTCGATCCGGTCCGCGAGCGCCACCACCCGGCCAGGAACAGCGCGCCGAAGAGCAGCAGTCCGAGCTCCGTCCAGACTTCCGCGAGCCACTGGAACCAGTGCGGTGTGGAGTGCGCGAAGTCGAGGATGTCGAGGTAGAGCCGGTCGGAGAGGTCGAGGAGGTTGTCCATGGTGCATGACGCTAACCGGAATCCGGAGCCTCGCGCCCCGGGCCAAGGGACGATCCGACCCCTGACGAAAGTGGGGGATGGGGGAGGACAGGGGTGATTTCCGGCCGCGGTGGGGAGAGTTCCCGTCTCCGGAGGATGTGATCATCGGCAAAACTTGGGGTCTCGGGCGGCGGGTGGGGCGGGAGTTGGGCCGGATCTCTCGTAAGGTTCGGGTCGTGGGATCTTTGCGCAATCCGGTCGGGCCGCTTCCCTCCACCATCTACTGGCGACGGAGGGCGGTGGCGCTGTGCCTGATCGTGCTGCTCGCCCTGCTCACCGTATGGGCCGTCACCTCCGGTGACGGCGACGGGAAGAAGACGAACGACGCCGCCAACGGCGCTGCTCCCGCGCCCTCCATCACGCCCGGCCCCGGCGGGACGGGACCGGCGATCAGCCAACAGCCGGGCGGCCGCGACGAGTCGGGCGACTCGGGCGGCACGGGCGACGCCGGTACGGGCGACGGCTCCGGCGACTCCGCGGGCGACGGCTCGGGTTCCGGTTCCGGTTCCGGTACGGACGCGGGTGCGGGTTCCGGCGACGGTTCCGGTTCGGCCGGTTCCGGTACGCCCGGCAAGAACGGCGACACGGACGGCGCGGGCGGCGACGGCGGCGCGGGCACCGGCGCCGGACGGCGCGTCCCGGCCGGTTCGTCCCTCCCCGACTGCCCTGCCGGATCCCTGGAGTTGACGCTGCGCAGCGCCAAGCTCACGTACGAGCCGGGGGAGAAGCCCCGCTTCCACCTCGTCGTCAAGAACACCTCGGACGCCGACTGCAAGGCCGATCTCGGCCCCCGCGCCGCCGTGCTGAAGGTCAGCGACCCGCAGAACGACCGGCTGTGGGCCTCCGACGACTGCCCGCGCCCCGGCGACCCGGTGCTGCTGAAGCTGCCCGCGCGCGCCACGATCACCCACACCGTCGAGTGGGACCTGCACCGCAGCGCCCCGCAGTGCGCCACCGCCCCCGCGGGCACCGCCGGCCCGGGCAACTACCTGGTCGAGGCGGCCCTGCCCGGCACGAAGACGGTCGCGGCGCCCTTCTCGCTCGCCAAGGACTGAACGAACCGGCTCGCCGAGGACCGGGCGAACCGACCGGACGCGCTGTCGCGCCGACCCGGCCGGGGGGTCCGTCAGACGTACCGCTCCAGGATGGACGACTCCGCCAGCCGCGACAGGCCCTCGCGGACGCTGCGGGCGCGGGCCTCGCCGACGCCGTCGACGGTCTGGAGGTCGTCGACGCTCGCCGCGAGCAGCTTCTGGAGGCCGCCGAAGTGCTCCACCAGACGCTCGATGATCGCGCCGGGCAGCCGCGGCACCTTGGCGAGCAGCCGGTAGCCGCGCGGCGAGACCGCCGAGTCCAGCGTCTCCGGGGAGCCGCTGTAGCCGAGGGCCCGCGCGACGACGGGCAGTTCCAGGAGCTCGGTGTGGGACAGCGCGTCCAGCTCGGTCAGCGCCTCCGCGACCGTGCGGGAACGCTTCGCCGTCGGCTCCGGCACGTAGTCCCGGATCACCAGCTCGCGCTCCGGCTCCACGCCCGCGATCAGCTCGTCGAGCTGGAGCGAGAGGAGCCGGCCGTCGGTGCCGAGCTCGACCACGTACTCCGCGATCTCGGTGGCGATCCGGCGGACCATCTCCAGGCGCTGCGCGACGGCGGTGACGTCCCGGACGGTCACCAGGTCCTCGATCTCCAGCGCGGAGAGCGTCCCGGCCACCTCGTCCAGGCGGAGCTTGTACCGCTCCAGGGTCGCCAGCGCCTGGTTGGCCCGGGACAGGATCGCGGCGGACTCCTCCAGGACCCGCCGCTCGCCGTTCACGTACAGCGCGATCAGCCGCATCGACTGGGAGACGGAGACGACGGGGAAGTTGCACTGCTTGGAGACCCGGTCCGCGGTGCGGTGGCGGGTGCCGGTCTCCTCGGTGGGGATGGACGCGTCCGGGACCAGCTGCACACCGGCCCGGTGGATCTTGGTGATGTCCTTGTCGAGGACGAGCGCGCCGTCGAGCTTGCACAGCTCGCGCAGGCGGGTCGCCGCGAACTCGACGTCGATGACGAAGCCGCCGGTGCACATCGAGTCGACCGTCTTGTCCATGCCGAGGACGATCAGGCCACCGGTGTTCCCGCGGAGGATCCGCTCCAGGCCGTCGCGCAGGGCGGTGCCCGGCGCGACCGCGCTCAGCGCCGCGCGCATCAGTGCTTCGTTGCCGGAGCCCGCGCCGGACTTTCCAGGAGCTGCTGCCCCGTCCTTGGCTGCCACTGCACTCCTCCGGCTCGTACGGATGGGCGAGACCAGGGCAAAGTCTAGCGACACCACCCCGGCGTCCTGGGCCGCACGCCGGTCCGGGGCGCTGCGGAAGCACCCCCGCCGGGGCGCCCCGGTCGCGATCCGCCCTACCCGCCCGGCCGCGCGGCTACCCCTCCGCACCCCCACCGGAGTGGACGGACGGCTGCCGACGGCCCCCTTCGGCGCGCCCGCGTCAGCCCGCCGGCTCCTCCGTCCTGCGGGAGGAGCGGCGGCCGGACGGGAGGACGCGCAGGGCGTCGCCCATGTCCGCGACCTCCGTCACCTTCATGCCGGGCGGCACCTTCCCCGGGTCGCCGGGGACCAGCGCGTGGGTGAAGCCCAGGCGGTGGGCCTCCGCGAGGCGGCGCTGGACGCCGGTGACCCGCCGGACCTCGCCCGCGAGGCCGACCTCGCCGATCGCGACCAGGTTCTTCGGCAGCGGCACGTCGCTCGCGGCGGAGGCCAGGGCGAGCGCGATCGCCAGGTCGGCGGCCGGCTCGGACAGCTTCACGCCGCCCACCGTCGCGCTGTAGATGTCCCGCTTGCCCAGCGCGCTGATCCGGCCCCGCTGCTCCAGGACCGCCAGCATCATCGATACCCGGGAGGTCTCCAGGCCGGAGGTGGTCCGGCGCGGCGACGGGATCTGCGAGTCCACCGTCAGCGCCTGCACCTCGGCCACCAGCGGCCGGCGGCCCTCCAGGGTGACCGTGAGGCAGGTGCCGGGCACGGCCACGTCCCGCCGGGTCAGGAAGAGCCCGGACGGATCCGCGAGGCCCGTGATGCCCTCGTCGTGCAGCTCGAAGCAGCCCACCTCGTCCGTCGCCCCGTACCGGTTCTTCACGCCCCGGACCAGGCGCAGGCGCGCGTGCCGGTCGCCCTCGAAGTGCAGGACGACGTCGACCAGGTGCTCCAGCAGCCGGGGGCCGGCGATCGCCCCGTCCTTCGTCACGTGGCCGACGAGCAGCGTGGACATCCCGCGCTCCTTCGACGCCCGGATCAGCGCCCCCGCGACCTCGCGGACCTGCGCCATGCCGCCGGGGGCCCCGTCGATCTCCGGGGAGGCGACGGTCTGCACCGAGTCCAGGACCAGCAGCGACGGCTTGACCTCGTCGAGGTGGCCGAGGACCGCCGACAGGTCGGTCTCCGCGGCCAGGTACAGGTGGTCGCTGAGCGCGTTGATCCGGTCCGCGCGGAGCCGGACCTGGCTCGCGGACTCCTCGCCCGTCACGTACAGCGTGCGGTGCGCGTCGCTCGCCGCCTTCGCGGCCACGTCGAGCAGCAGCGTGGACTTCCCGACACCGGGCTCGCCCGCGAGCAGCACGACCGCGCCGGGCACCAGGCCGCCGCCGAGGACCCGGTCGAGCTCGTCGACGCCGGTGGTGCGGGCGGTCGCCTGCCGGCCGTCGACCTGGGCGATGGGGAGCGCGGCGGTGGAGACCCGGCCGGCCGCGGTGGTCCGGACGGCGGGCGCGCCGTACTCCTCGACCGTCCCCCACGCCTGGCATTCGGGGCAGCGGCCGAGCCACTTGGCCGTCTGCCAGCCGCATTCGGTGCAGCGGTAGGACGGACGGTCCTTGGTGGTTTTCGTACGGGCAGCCATGACGCACACCGTAGCCGCCGCCACCGACAGCGGACCGCCGCCCGCCCCCGCCCCTGTGGACAACCCCGAGCCCTGTGGACAAACCCTCGGCTCCGGGGCCACGGCAGCGGAAGGTGACGTTCCTGTCCCCTTTCGAGTGACTGGTTCACCCGTAAGGCTGAGAAGAGCGGATCCGGTATGAAGAGTGCCCCCTCGCGCGCCTACGGTCGCCCAGTGACGAGCAGCAGGCTGGACTCCTCCCGCACCCCGGGCGCCCACCGGGCGCGGCGCGGCCCGCAGAAGGGACCGCGCATCCTCGGCCAGCGCCCCCCCGCCCGCTACGAGGCCGCCCTCGACGGGCTCTTCACGTACTGCCTCTCGGTC
Source organism: Streptomyces sp. NPDC057854 (assembly GCF_042797055.1). Taxonomy (NCBI): domain Bacteria; kingdom Bacillati; phylum Actinomycetota; class Actinomycetes; order Kitasatosporales; family Streptomycetaceae; genus Streptomyces; species Streptomyces sp. NPDC057854. The sequence goes on along the minus strand of NZ_JBHVMF010000015.1, from coordinate 14,418 downwards.
CTCTGCGACCACGACACGGCCACTGCCGTCCTCGGCGACGTCCTCGCCGTCGCCGAGCGGCACCACGGCCGCTGCCCCTCCGACGAGGAGGGCCGCACCGCCTGGCTGTACGCCCTGGCCCGCTGGGCCTGCCTGCGCAGCCTCGGCGAGCAGCGCCGCCGGCGCCAGGGCGCCCACACGGGCCGCCCGGCGGTCACCGCGCCCGCCCCGCCGCCGGTCTCCGCCGAGACCGCCGAGCGGCGCCGCGCCGAACTCGCCGCGCTCGCCTGGCCGGAGGCCGCCGGCACCACCCCGGAGCAGCGCGAAGCGCTCGAACTGGCGGTCCGGCACGGCCTCAGCCCGCGCCAGGTCGCCGCCGTCCTCGCCCTCGACCCGGCCGCCGCCCGCGAACTGCTCGCCACCGCCGCCTGCGAGGTCGAGCGCACCCGCGCCGCGCTCGCCGTCGTCTCCGGCGGCGGCTGCCCCACCGTCTCCCGGCTCCTCACCGGCGACCGGCAGCTGATCCTGTCGGCCGCGCTGCGCGCCGAACTCGTCCGGCACGTGGACGACTGCCCGGTCTGCCGCCGCACCGCCGAGCGGCTCGGCGCCACCGCCCCCTGGCCCGGCGGCGGGCCGCGCGCCGTCCAGGACCGCCTGCCGCTCGTCGAGGCGCCCCGGGCCGCCGCCTACATGGCGATGCTGCACGTCCCCCGCGCGCGGGCCGGCGCCCCCCGGTTCGCCCCGACCGGCTTCCCGATCGACCCCAAGGACCTGGTCGCCCGCCGGGACCGGATGCGGGCCCGCGCGGTCACCACCACCGTGGTCGCCGCCGTCGTCGCCGCGCCCGTGCTCGCCCTGTGGACCTCGTACCGCGGCGTCCCCGCGGGCGCCGAGGCCGGCCGGGACGGCTCCCGGGTCAGCGCCGGCGAGCACGGCGACGAGGCCGGTGCCGAGGGACGCCCCTACGACCGGTACGAGAACACCGGCAACGCCCGGAGAACCCCCGACCCCCGCGCCACCCAGGGCAGCCACGTCCCGGGGGTCTCCGTCGAGGTCGTCGTCCCCGCCCGGTCCGCCGGCCCAGCCGCGCCCGCGCGGCCCGGCGACCCGGTGCCGGGCTGGATCGGCGTCACCGCGCGCTGCCTCGCCGACGTCACCCTCATCACGCTCACCGGCGAGGGCGGCACCCCGGTCGACTGGTCGCTGTGGACGGACGCGCCCTGGCTGTACGTGAGCCAGGCCGCCGGCACCCTCCGCCCCGGCGACACCGTCACCGTCGCCGTCCGCGTGGACCACGCCCGCCAACCGCGCGGCCCCTGGAGCGCCCGGATCGGCGTCGACCCCACCGGCGCGGTGCTGCGGATCAGCGGCCAGGGCCCCGTCACCCCGATCGACGACCGGGTGATCCCGCCGCCGCCGGTCACCACCGAGCCCACCACCCCGCCGACCGAGCCGCCCACCGGCGGACCGGTCGACCCGCGGCCGACCGTCCCCGCCGAGCCGACGGAACCGACGGAACCGACCACGCCCCCGCCGACGTCCGAACCGCCCACCACCCCGCCGCCGACGACGGCGGAGCCCACGACCCCGCCCCCGACGACCGAACCGCCCACGACGGAACCCTCCACCACACCGCCCACCACGGAGCCGACGACCCCGCCCCCCACGGCCGAGCCGACGACGGACGAGCCGGCCCCCCAGCCCTCCTCCTGAGGGCCTAGGCCGTCTCTTCCGGATCATGCCGGGCTCGCGACGCCTGGCACGCGCGCTCGCCGCGTTGTCGTCGGTCGCCGATGCTCCGCATGGACTCCCTCCTCCGCCTTGCGATCGCACGCACCAGACGCCGCTCCCTGATCCGGCCTGATCCGAAAGAGACGGCCTACCGCTCCGGGTCGGCCGGGTGCGGCGCCACCATCGGCAGCGCCGAGGCGAGCCGCGCCTCGCAGAGCCCGACCAGCACGTCGTACGCGTCCTCGCCCATCATCTCGATCAGCTCCGGCCGGTACGAGACGTAGACCGGCTCCCCGCCGCCGTGCGCGGACGTCGCCGACGTGCACCACCAGTGCAGGTCGTGACCGCCCGGCCCCCAGCCCCGGCGGTCGTACTCGCCGATGGACACCTGCAGCACGCGCGTGTCGTCGGGCCGGTCGATCCAGTCGTACGTCCGCCGCACCGGCAGCTGCCAGCACACGTCCGGCTTCGTCTCCAGCGGCTCCCGCCCCTCCCGCAGGGCCAGGATGTGCAGCGCGCAGCCGGCGCCGCCCGCGAAGCCCGGCCGGTTCTGGAAGATGCACGAGCCCTTCCAGCGGCGGGTCTGCCGGTCGCCGTCCTCGTCGGTCTGCGTCCACCCCGTCTCGCTGCCGACGTCGTGGAACTGCCACAGCTCCGGCGTCAGCTTCGCCACGTGCTCCGCGACCCGCTTCTCGTCGTCGTCGTCCGAGAAGTGGGCGCCCAGCGTGCAGCAGCCGTCCGCCGCCCGGCCCGCCTGGATGCCCTGGCAGCCGCTGCCGAAGACGCAGGTCCAGCGCGAGGTCAGCCAGGTCAGGTCGCAGCGGAAGACCTGCTCCTCGTCCGCCGGGTCCGCGAACTCCACCCACGCGCGCGGGAAGTCGAGCCCCTGCTCGTCCGGTTCCGCGCCCTTGCGCTGCTTCGTCACGCCCTTGACGGGCGGCTTCGCGCCCTTCACGTCCCGCGCGTACTTCACGTCCCGCACGTCGTGGGCCGCCGCCTCGTCCCGCACGGCACCGTCACCGGCGGCGCTGTCTTTGCCCGGCTTCGCCTTTTTCGTCTTTGGCACAACGCCAAGCGTATGCGGGCGGGCGCAGTAGCGTTTCCGCCATGAGACTCGGAGTCCTCGACGTCGGTTCGAACACGGTGCACCTGCTCGTGGTGGACGCCCACCCCGGCGCCCGTCCGCTGCCCGCCCACTCCCACAAGGCGGAGCTGCGGCTCGCCGAACTCCTCGACCCGCGCGGCGCCATCGCGCCCGGCGGCGTCGAGCGGCTCGTCGGGACCGTCCGGGACGCCCTCCACGCCGCCGAGGACAAGGGCTGCGAGGAGGTCCTGCCCTTCGCGACCTCCGCTGTCCGCGAGGCCGTCAACGCCGACGAGGTGCTGGCCCGGGTCAAGGACGAGACCGGCGTCGACCTCCAGGTCCTCACCGGCGAGGAGGAGGCCCGGCTGACCTTCCTCGCCGCCCGCCGCTGGTTCGGCTGGTCCGCCGGCAAGCTGCTCCTCCTCGACATCGGCGGCGGCTCCCTGGAGGTCGCGTTCGGCATCGACGAGGACCCGGACGCCGCCGTCTCCCTGCCGCTCGGCGCCGGCCGCCTCACCGCCGGCTGGCTGCCCGGCGACCCGCCCGGCACCGACGACGTCAAGGCGCTGCGCCGCCACGTGCGCGCCCAGATCGCCCGGACCGTCGGCGAGTTCAGCCGCTTCGGCAAGCCCGACCACGTCGTCGCCACCTCCAAGACCTTCAAGCAGCTCGCCCGGATCGCCGGCGCCCCCGGCTCCAGCGAGGGCCTGTACGTGGAGCGGCTGCTGACCCGCGCCTCCCTGGAGGAGTGGGTGCCGCGGCTCGCCGGCATGACCGGCGCCGAGCGCGCCGCCCTGCCCGGCGTCTCCGAGGGCCGCGCCGCCCAGCTGCTCGCCGGCGCCCTGGTCGCCGAGGGCGCGATGGACCTGCTCGGCGTGGAGCAGCTGGAGATCTGCCCGTGGGCGCTGCGCGAGGGCGTCATCCTGCGCCGCCTCGACCACCTGCCCGAGGCCCTGCCGAGCGCCTGAACCGCCGCCCCGCACCCGCGCGCGTGCCGTACGGGAGTCGTCCCCGCGGCGTGCGGAGGGTGACCGGAACCACCCTCCCGCGCCCAGGCGCGCCCCGTACCCTGTCTGTCGTGGCAGAACCAGCGGTGCGCGTCCCGGATGCGAAGGTCGCCCTGTCGACGGCCTCGGTCTATCCGGAGTCGACGGCGACGGCCTTCGAGGTCGCCGCGCGCCTCGGGTACGACGGCGTCGAGGTCATGGTGTGGACCGATCCGGTCAGCCAGGACGTCGAGGCGCTGCGCCGGCTCTCCGACTACCACCAGGTGCCGGTCCTCGCCGTCCACGCGCCCTGCCTGCTGATCACCCAGCGCGTCTGGTCCACCGACCCGTGGGTCAAGCTCCAGCGCGCCCGCGCCGCGGCCGAGAAGCTGGGCGCGTCGACGGTCGTCGTCCACCCGCCGTTCCGCTGGCAGCGCCAGTACGCCCGCGACTTCGTCACCGGCATCTGGCGGATGGCCGACGAGACCGACGTCCGCTTCGCCGTCGAGAACATGTACCCGTGGCGGTACAAGGACCGCGAGATGCTCGCGTACGCCCCCGAGTGGGACGTCACCAAGGACGACTACCGGCACTTCACGCTCGACCTGTCGCACACCGCGACCTCCCGCACCGACACCCTCGCGATGATCGACCGCATGGGCGACCGGCTCGGCCACGTCCACCTCGCCGACGGCCGCGGCTCCGCCAAGGACGAGCACCTGGTGCCCGGCCGGGGCACCCAGCCGTGCGCCGAACTGCTGGAGCGACTGGCCGTGACCGGGTTCGACGGGCACGTCGTCGTCGAGGTCAACACCCGCCGCGCGATGTCCGCCGCCGAACGGGAGGCCGACCTCGCCGAGGCGCTCGCCTTCGCCCGGCTCCACCTCGCCTCGGCGGCCCGGGGCACGCGCGCGTGAGCGAACCGTCCCCCCGGCGCCGCGGCCGGCCCGCGCGCGCCGCCGCCGACGACAGCGGCCCCGGCGCCCGCGAGCGCATCCTGGAGGCGGCCCGCGCCCAGTTCGCGGAGCGCGGGTACGACAAGACCTCGGTCCGCGGCATCGCCAAGGCCGCCGGGGTCGACCCGGCGCTCGTGCACCACTACTTCGGCACCAAGGACGAGGTCTTCGCGGCGGCGATCGAGGTCTCCTTCGAGCCGGCGCTCGTCGTCCCGGCCATCATCGACGGCCCGCGCGAGGCGGTCGGCGAGCGGCTGGCCCGCTTCTTCATCGGCGTCTGGGAGAACCCGGTGTCCCGCGCCCCGCTGCTCGCGATCATCCGCTCGGCGGTGACCCACGAGGCGGCGGCCAAGGTGCTGCGGAGCTTCGTGCTGCGCCGGCTCCTGGAGCGGATCGCCGCCGACCTGGCCGTCCCGGACCCGAAGTTCCGGGCGGAGCTGGCTGCCTCGCAGATGATCGGGATCGCGATCCTGCGGTACGTGATCAAGGTCGAGCCGCTGGCCTCCGCCGACCCGGAGCGGATCGTGGCCGAGGTGGCCCCGACCCTCCAGCGCTACCTGACCGAAGCCTGACCGGTCCGACCGGTCCCGTCGAAGCCCGACCGGTCCCGGACCGATCCAGATCGAAGCCCGACCGTTCCCGACGCTTCGACCCTGACCGGCCCCTGACCGAACCCTGAAATCCCGTCCCGCATTCCGGACGACCTGTCCAGATCTTGGAGCGGCGGCGTACGCTCGACACAAGCACATCCATCACGAGGAGCGAGCGACGATGCCCGAGCTGAGGTCCCGCACAGTCACCCACGGCCGCAACATGGCGGGCGCCCGCGCCCTTATGCGCGCCTCCGGTGTACCGGGCGCGGACATCGGCCGGAAGCCCATCATCGCCGTGGCGAACTCCTTCACCGAGTTCGTCCCCGGCCACACCCACCTCCAGCCGGTCGGCCGGATCGTCTCCGAGGCCATCACCGCCGCCGGCGGCATCGCCCGCGAGTTCAACACGATCGCCGTCGACGACGGCATCGCCATGGGCCACGGCGGCATGCTCTACAGCCTGCCCTCCCGCGACCTCATCGCCGACAGCGTCGAGTACATGGTCGAGGCCCACTGCGCCGACGCCCTGATCTGCGTCTCCAACTGCGACAAGATCACCCCCGGCATGCTCATGGCCGCCCTGCGCCTGAACATCCCGACGGTCTTCGTCTCCGGCGGCCCGATGGAGTCCGGCCGCGCCACCCTCGTCGACGGCACCGTCCGCACCCTCGACCTGGTCGACGCGATCTCCGACGCCGTGAACGACAAGATCTCGGACGAGGACATCCTCCGCATCGAGGAGAACGCCTGCCCGACCTGCGGCTCGTGTTCCGGCATGTTCACCGCCAACTCGATGAACTGCCTGACCGAGGCCATCGGCCTCTCCCTCCCCGGCAACGGCTCGATGCTCGCCACCCACACCGGCCGCCGCGCCCTCTACGAGAACGCCGCCCGCACGGTCGTCGAGATCACCCACCGGTACTACGACGAGGACGACGCCTCCGTCCTGCCGCGCTCCGTCGCCACCCGCGCGGCCTTCGAGAACGCCATGGCGCTGGACATCGCCATGGGCGGCTCGACCAACACGATCCTGCACCTGCTCGCCGCCGCCCAGGAGGCCGGGCTGGACTACGGCCTGTCCGACATGGACGAGGTCTCGCGCCGCGTCCCCTGCCTGGCCAAGGTCGCCCCGAACGTCGCCCCCCGCGGCACGTACTACATGGAGGACGTGCACCGGGCCGGCGGCATCCCCGCCATCCTCGGCGAGCTGTACCGCGGCGGCCTGCTCAACGAGGACGTCCACGCGGTCCACTCCCGCTCCGTCAAGGAGTGGCTGGACGCCTGGGACGTCCGCGGCGGCTCGGCCACCCCCGAGGCCGTCGAGCTGTTCCACGCGGCCCCCGGCTGCGTCCGCTCCGCCGAGGCGTTCTCCCAGTCCGAGCGCTGGGAGTCCCTGGACCTCGACGCCGCCGGCGGCTGCATCCGCGACGTCGCCCACGCCTACTCCAAGGACGGCGGCCTCGCCGTCCTGCGCGGCAACATCGCCGTCGACGGCTGCGTCGTGAAGACCGCCGGCGTCGACGAGTCGATCTGGACCTTCGAGGGCCCGGCCGTCGTCTGCGAGTCGCAGGAGGAGGCCGTCGAGAAGATCCTCAACAAGCAGGTCAAGGACGGCGACGTCGTCGTCATCCGGTACGAGGGCCCCAAGGGCGGCCCGGGCATGCAGGAGATGCTCTACCCGACGTCGTTCCTCAAGGGCCGCGGCCTCGGCAAGACCTGCGCCCTGGTGACCGACGGCCGCTTCTCCGGCGGCACCTCCGGCCTCTCCATCGGCCACGCCTCCCCGGAGGCGGCCTCCGGCGGCACCATCGCCCTCGTCGAGGACGGCGACCGCATCCGCATCGACATCCCCAGCCGCTCGATCGACCTGCTCGTCGACGACGCCACCCTCGCCGCCCGCCGCGAGGCCCTGGGCGGCGTGTACGCGCCGAAGAACCGCGAGCGCAAGGTGTCCGCCGCCCTCCGCGCGTACGCCGCGCACCCGAGGCGCGGCTACCAGGACTCCGCCACCCGCGCGTCCACCGCGAAGACCGACCCGTCCGGCGCCGTCCCGAACACCCGGTCCCCCGCCACCAGCGGCGCCGGCACCCGCGTCGCGTACCCGAGCCGCCCGTTCCGCATCCGCGGCCGGGTCTGCCCCACGACCGCGCCCCGCGCGGTGTCCACGGCGAGCAGCCGCCCGTCCGCCGCCGACAGGTACAGCCGCTCGTCCGGACCGAGGACCGGCACGGAGACGTTCGACGCCCCCGTCTCCAGCTCCCACAGCCGGCCGCCCTTCTCCACCGCCGTGTCCAGCGCCAGCAGCCGCCCGTCCAGCGACAGCAGGTACACCACCGCACCCCGCACGGCGATCCCGCTCAGGTGCATCCGCTCCTGCGTCCCCACCCGGCGCTCCCCGCCGGCCTCCGGCCCGCTGCCCGGGTCACCGGGCTCACCCGGCGCGAGCAGCACCAGACCGTCGACCAGATCGCCCTGGTACCGGGTGGCGAGCACCAGCGTCCCGTCCCCGGTCCGCCCCACCGGCGCCGCGTCCCCCGCCACCACCCGGCTCCACACGACCTCGCCCGTCGCCGGCAGCAGCGCCGCGATCCGGCTGCTCCGCCCGTCCGCCGCCGTCTCGGACAGCGTCAGCAGCCCCGTCGGAGCGTCGTACGCGCCGAGCACCGGCGCCTCGAAACCGGCCGGCCGGCGCGCCCACCGCTCCGCCCCGGTCCGCGCGTCGACCGCCCGCAGCGCGCCGCGCCCGTCGGACAGGACCACCACCGGCCCGGCCGGCCGGAACGTCTCCGGCACGTCCGCGCGCGCGGTCCAGCCCGGCGTCCCGTCCACGGCGGCGTACGCCCGCAGCGGACCCGGCTCCGCCGCCGCGCCGACCAGCGGGGCCTCCCCGCCGGCCAGCGGCACCGGCACGCCCGGCGGCTCCTCGCCGACCGGCCCGGTCCGCTTCCACAGGACCTCGCCCGTCCGCGGGTCGAGGCGGGCGAGCGCCACGCCCCGCGCCGTGCAGTACAGCGCGCCGGCCTCGTACGCGCAGGCGGGCGCGGCGGAGCCGCCGTACTCCTGCAGCGGGGTGTGCCAGCCGTCGAAGGAGGTCGCCACCTCGGCGGGGTGCGCGGGCCCGGTGGCCGCGGGCCGGGCCGGCGGGCGCAGCGCCGCGTACACCCCGGCCCCGGCGAGGACGAGCACGACGGCGGCGGTGACCGTGAGCCGCGGGGCGAACCGCGAGCGCCGGCGCCGCGCGGGCGGGGCGGCCCCGGCCGCCCGGGTCGTGGTGTCGCCGCCGGAGACGTCGGTCCCGGCGCCGGCGCGGTCGCCGGACCGCCCGTCCGGCGCGAACGGGTCGGCGGGCAGCACCGGCCGCCGCCGCTGTGCCGGTATGAACGCCTCGGCCTCGTACGACGGCGGCTTCAGGGCCGCCATGATCTCGGCGGGCGTGGGCCGGTCGGCCGCCTCCTTCGCCAGGCAGCGCGCGACCAGCGGCGCCAGCTCGGCGGGCACCCCGCTGAGGTCCGGCTCGTCGTGGACCACCTGGTACGCCACGATGTACGGGCTGTCGGAGTCGAACGGGCCGTGGCCGGTCGCCGCGTGCACCAGGACCGAACCGAGCGCGAACACGTCGGCCGACGGCCCGACCTCGCGCGGCCGCTGGAACTGCTCCGGCGCCATGAACGGCGGCGAGCCGATCAGCTTCCCCGTCTCCGTGTGCAGGTCGCTGTCGACCGGCCGGGAGATCCCGAAGTCGATGACCTTGGGCCCGGAGTCGGTGAGGAGCACGTTGCTCGGCTTCAGGTCCCGGTGCACCACCCCCGCGCGGTGGATGTCGCGCAGCGCCTCGGCGAGCCCGGCGGTCAGCCTCCGCAGTTCGGCGGGGGAGAGCGGGCCGCGCTGGCGGACCTGGTCGGCGAGGGTGGGGCCGGGCACGTAGAGGGTCGCCATCCAGGGGCGCTCGGCGTCCGGGTCGGCGTCCACGACGGGCGCGGTGAAGGCGCCGCTGACCCGGCGGGCGGCGGCCACCTCCTGCCGGAACCGGGCCCGGAAGTCGGGGTCCTCGGCGTAGCGCGCGTGCACCACCTTCACGGCGAGCCGCAGCCCGGAGGGCGACGAGGCCAGGTGGACGACGCCCATCCCGCCCGCGCCGAGCACCGCCTGCAGCCGGTACTCCCCGGCGTACTCGGGCTCCTCGGCGCCCCGGCCGGCGTCGGTCCTGCTCAACGGCGGCATCTCCCACCCCCGTGTGGTTCCGCGTCCGTCCACGCGCGCGTGCGCGACGCGAGGAGCCTAGTCGATGGCCCCCGGGATGTCGGAGGAGCTTGCTAGCCTGCGCGCGTCGCACAGAGTGAAGCCAGGGGGAGAACCATCATGACGGTGAAGTACTACCCGGTCGCACCGGGATACCGGCTCAACGTCCGGTCCGGCCCGAGCACCCAGTACCCGGTGGTCCGGGTGCTCTCCGAGGGCGTGACCGTCCCGATCCACTGCCAGAAGACCGGGGAGTGGATCACCGGCCCGTACGGCACCACCCGCATCTGGGACAGCATCGCCCCGGGGCAGTACGTCTCCGACGCGTACGTGAAGACCGGCAGCGACGACTACGTGGCGCCGCGCTGCGCCTGAGGACCTTCGCCTCGGCCGTTCCGGAGCCGCGCCGGGGATAATCGACCTCGTGAGCGAGGACAAGCAGACCCCCGGAACCGGCCCGAGCGGACCCCAGCCCGAGGAGATCCGTTTCTTCGGGACGACGTGGGTCGACCACACCGCCCACTACGGCCTGCGGCGCGCCGGCCTCGCGGCCGGCGCGCTCGCCGCCGCCGCGGCCGGCGCCTTCGTCCTGCGCTTCGCCTACCAGGGCCTCCAGGTCGCGGACGTGGGCGGCCTCGTGAACACGCTCGTCATCCTGATGTTCGCGATCTGCTCCGCCATCGCCTTCGCCAAGACCTGGGAGGGCTTCGGCCGCCGCCCCGCCGACCAGGCCCGCGAGGACTCCCTGAAGAGCCTCAAGGCCATCGGCTTCATCGGCGGCCTCCTCGCGTACGCGCTCCGCTGCCTCATGGAGGCCCCCGGCGAGAAGCTCCGCCGCGCCGAGTACGAGACGGCCCGCGCCCGCCACGACAAGCGCCGCGGCGCCCGCACCGGCAACCCCGCCGCCCGCAAGAAGCCCAAGCGCTCCTGACCCACCCCGCCCGAGCCCCCGCGCCCTCCTTGACGCGGGGGCTTCTCCGTCCCCACTATTCATCACATGATGAATTACAGCGGGAAGGACCCCCGACCCCCCGACCCGAACCCCACCCCCGACCCCGCCCCCGCGATCACCGCCCGCGACCTCACCGCCGTCCGAGGCGACCGCACCGTCCTGCGCGGCCTCCGCTTCACCGTCCCCGCCGGCCGCGTCACCGGCCTCCTCGGCCCCTCCGGCTGCGGCAAGACCACCCTCATGCGCGCCGTCGTCGGCACCCAGGCCAAGGTCACCGGCACCCTCACCGTCCTCGGCCACCCCGCAGGCCACCCCGCCCTCCGCCCCCGCATCGGCTACGTCACCCAGGCCCCCTCCGTCTACGACGACCTCACCGTCCGGCAGAACCTCGACTACTTCGCCGCCGTCCTCCACCCCGGCCGCGCCCACCGCACCGCCCGCCGCACCGCCGTCGACCACGCCCTCGCCGACGTCGACCTCACCGGCCACGCCGACGCCCTCGCCGGACGCCTCTCCGGCGGCCAGCGCAGCCGCGTCTCCCTCGCCGTCGCCCTCCTCGGCACCCCCGACCTGCTCGTCCTCGACGAACCCACCGTCGGCCTCGACCCCGTCCTCCGCCGCGACCTGTGGGACCTCTTCCACCGCCTCGCCGCCGACCGCGGCACCACCCTCCTCGTCTCCTCCCACGTCATGGACGAGGCCGAGCGCTGCCACCGCCTCCTGCTCATGCGCGAGGGCGAGATCCTCGCCGAAGGCACCCCCGACACCCTCCGCCGGCAGAGCGGCACCCCCACCGTCGAAGAGGCGTTCCTCCACCTGGTCGACGCCGCCGCGGCCCACCCCGCCCCCGAGGAGACCCGCCCGTGACGACCGCCCGCACCCTCGCCACCGCGGCCCGCGTCCTGCGCCAGCTCCGCCACGACCCCCGCTCGATCGCCCTGATGCTGCTGGTGCCCTGCCTGATGCTCGTCCTGCTCCGCTACGTCTTCGACGGCAGCCCGGAGACCTTCGACGGCATCGGCGCCTCCCTCCTCGGCATCTTCCCCCTCATCACCATGTTCCTGGTGACCTCCATCGCCACCCTGCGCGAACGCACCTCCGGCACCCTCGAACGCCTCCTCGCCCTGCCCCTCGGCAAAGCCGACCTCATCGCCGGATACGCCCTCGCCTTCGGCCTCGTCGCCGTCCTCCAGTCCGTCCTCGCGACGGGCCTCGCCGTCGGCCTCCTCGGCCTCGACGTCACCGGCTCCCCCTGGCTCCTCCTCCTGGTCGCCCTCCTCGACGCCCTCCTCGGCACCGCCCTCGGCCTCTTCGTCTCCGCCTTCGCCGCCTCCGAGTTCCAGGCCGTCCAGTTCATGCCGGCCGTGATCTTCCCCCAGCTCCTCCTCTGCGGCCTCTTCACCCCGCGCGACAAGATGGCCCCCGCCCTCGAAGCGCTCTCGAACGTCCTCCCCATGTCGTACGCCGTCGACGGCATGAACGAGGTCCTCCGCCACCCCGACGTCACCGCCGCCTTCGTCCGCGACGCGCTCGTGGTCGCCGGCTGCGCCGTCCTCGTCCTCGCCCTCGGCGCCGCCACCCTCTGCCGCCGCACCGCCTGACCGCCCCTCGGACACCCCGCGCACCGGCCGCCCCGCCGGTGCGAGGATGACGACACGTACCCCCTCCGGCGAGGTGAACAGAGCCATGACCCAGACCGTCGCAGTCCTCGGCACCGGCAAGATCGGTGAAGCCCTCCTCAGCGGCATGATCCGAGCCGGCTGGCGCCCCGCGCACCTCCTCGTCACCACCCGCCGCAGCGAGCGCGCCGACGAGCTCCGCGACCGCTACGGCGTCGAGACCGTCACCAACGCCGAGGCCGCCAAGCGCGCCGACACCCTCATCCTCGCCGTCAAGCCCCAGGACATGGGCCGCCTCCTCGACGAGCTCGCCCCCCACGTCACCGCCGACCGTCTCGTCGTCAGCGCCGCCGCCGGCATCCCCACCTCCTTCATCGAGGAACGCCTCACCCCCGGCACCCCCGTCGTCCGTGTCATGCCCAACACGCCCGTCCTCGTCGACGAGGGCATGTCCGTGATCTCCGGCGGCAGCCACGCCACCCCCGCGCACCTCGCCCACACCGAGGAGATCTTCGGCGGCGTCGGCAAGACCCTCCGCGTCCCCGAGTCCCAGCAGGACGCGGCCACCGCCCTCTCCGGCTCCGGCCCGGCGTACTTCTACTTCCTCGTCGAGGCCATGACCGACGCCGGGATCCTGCTGGGTCTGCCCCGCGCCCAGGCCCACGACCTCATCGTCCAGGCCGCCATCGGCGCCGCCGTGATGCTCCGCGACAGCGGCGAGCACCCCGTGAAGCTCCGCGAGGCCGTCACCTCCCCCGCCGGCACCACCATCAGCGCCATCCGCGAGCTGGAGAACCACGGCGTCCGCGCCGCCCTCATCGCCGCCCTGGAAGCCGCCCGCGACCGCAGCCGCGAACTCGCCTCCGGCAACGGCTGACCCGTCCTCATCCCGCGTCCCCCTCCCCGTACCGGCTCGTCGCGCAGGCCCCGGCCCACGCGACGAGCGCGCGTCACCCCTTCACACGGCGGGCAGCAGCCCGATGGCCCGGTAGGCCCGGTCCACCAGCGGCCGGGCCATCGCCCGGGCCCGCTCGGCCCCGTCCCGCAGCACCCGGTCCACGTACCCCGGATCCGCCGCGAGCGCGGCATGCCGCTCCCGCACCGGCCGCAGCAGCTCGACGACCGCGTCCGCCGTGTCCTTCTTCAAAGCTCCGTACGACTCGTATACATCGGCCAGCTCCTCCGGGTTCCCGTCCGTCGCCGCCGCCATCAGATCGAGCAGATTTGCGAGACCCGGCTTGACGTCCCGGTCGTAGACGACGTCCCGCCCGCTGTCCGTCACGGCCCGCATGATCTTCCGCCGCACGGTGTCCGCGTCGTCGAGCAGATAGACGATCCCCGCCCCGTTCTCGTGCGACTTCCCCATCTTCGAAGCGGGGTCCTGGAGGTCCATCACCCGCGCCGCCACCGCCGGCCGGGTCGCCCTCGGCACGGTGAAGGTGTGCCCGTACCGCTGGTTGAACCGCACCGCCAGGTCCCGCGTCAGCTCCACGTGCTGCGTCTGGTCCTCGCCGACCGGCACCTCGTCGGCCCCGTAGGCCAGGATGTCCGCGGCCATCAGCACGGGATAGGTGAGCAGCGACAGCCGCACGCCCTGCCCGGCCTCCCGGGCCCGCACGCTCTTCTCCTTGTACTGGATCATGCGCCGCAGTTCGCCGTCGGTGGCCGTGCACTCCAGGAGGTACGACAGCCGGGCGTGCTCGTCCACGTGGCTCTGCACGAACACCGTGCAGAGCTCCGGATCGAGCCCCGACGCCAGCAGCAGCGTCGCCGCCTGCCGGCTGAGCCTGCGCACCCGCGCCGGATCGTGCTCCACGGTCAGCGCGTGCAGATCTACGACGCTGAACAGCGCCTCGCCCCGGTGCTGGTCCACCTCGACCCACCGGCGTACGGCTCCGAGGTAGTTGCCCAGCGTCAGGTGCCCGGTCGGCTTCACCCCGCTGAAGATCCTCGTCATCGCGTTCCGCTCCTTCTCGTCCCGAGCCGGCCCGACGGCCCGGCTCCCGGAGGGGGATACGCGAACGGCCGCCGGATCGGCGGCCGTGTGCATGCGTCAGTACGGGCCGCCGTCAGGCGGCCCACCACTGGGTGGTGTGCGCACGCGTAGTCATAGGGAGAGCGTACGCCCCAGGGCGAGGGTTGACACGGGATTGACCGAACCGTAGTGTTCTCCGAGTTGTCCGACGTGAGCACCGACCCCGGTCGGCCCCGGACAGCCATTCCGCAAGAACCTCCGAGCCTGACGGCCGCGATTCGTCGTGCCGTTCTGCTTTCCGTGC
>NZ_JBHVMF010000014.1:13195-215714 GCF_042797055.1 Streptomyces sp. NPDC057854 | reverse complement strand
GGGCGCGGGCACGGCGGGCGTCGCGGGCGCGGGCGCGGCGGCGGGCACCGCGGGGTCCGCCGCGGCCGCCGGGGCGGGCTGCTTCGTCATGTCGACCTTGGGGGCGGCGGGCGCCTCCGCGGCCGGCTCCGGCGCGGCGGACTCGGCCGGGTCCGGAGCCTGGAGGGGGAAGTCGTCCTCCTCCGCCGGAGGCGGCGTGGGTATCCGCGCCGCCTCCGGGGGCGTCGAAGGCCGGCTCCACCAGTTCGGCTTCCCGTCGTTCATGCTCTCCCCGCTACCGCTGACCCGTGGGCGCCCCGGGCGTCGGGCGCTCTGACCGAGGATTCAACCAGGTCGGGGGTCAGCGGTGGGAGCCCGGCGGAGTACCCGGCGGGCTGGGGGCCGGGCTCGGCACCGGACCGGCGACCGGCCGGAGAGCGGGGGCCGTCGGGCGTATGAACGGCGAGAGGGCGAGGAGCGACGGCGTCTGGGCCGCCCGGAGCCGTACCGCCGCGACCGGGCCGGCGCGGTCCACGTCGGCGGGGGCCGCCCCGGTGGGCACGGTGCCGGCGGGGACCAGGGGGGCGCCGCCGATCGACTGCGCGCCGCCGGCGGACCGCTCGGAGCGGTCCGAACGGCCGGTGGCCACGCCCGCCGCGCCGGGCCCCGCGGACGCGCCGGCGCGCAGCGGGGTGACCGCGCTGCCGGTGCCCTGTCCGCCGCGGGCGGCGGTGGTGAGGGAGCTCTCGGCGGGCAGCGCGCCGCCGAGGGCGATGGCCGCGAAGGAGACGGCTCCCGCGGCGGCGACGGCGAAGCGCCGGCCCCGGCCGGACGGGGTGACGGCGTGGACCCGGAAGCCGGTGGAGGCGCCGGGGTCGGCAGGCCGCACGGTGGCGAAGCCGTCGCTCTTCACGCCGCCCGCTTCGAGGAGCTGTTCCAGCGGCGAGCGCCCCGGGTCGCCGGGCCCGCCGGGACCGCCGGGGAGGCCCTGGAGACGGGCGAGGAACCCTTCGGAGGGCTGCGGGGCGCCGCTGGAGGCGAAGACGTTCTTCAGGGCGCGCTGCGCGTCGGCCTCGGCCTTGCACCGGGCGCAGGTCGCCAGGTGGGCCAGGACCCGCTCGCGGGCGTCATGGCCGAGCTCGCCGTCGACGAGCGCGGCGAGCCGGTCCCCGAGGTGGTGCTCCGCGGGGCTCGGGGACGGAGGACGGGTGCCGCTCACGCTGTCCCGGCCTCCCATCCGACGGTGGCCAGGGCGCGCTCGGCGCGGGCCTCGGGCGAGCGGTGCTTGAGCGCCTTGCGCAGGTGGGAGCGGCCGCGGTGGATCCGGCTGCGGACGGTGCCGAGCTTCACGCCGAGGGTCGCGGCGATCTCCTCGTACGACAGCCCCTCGATGTCGCAGAGGACGACGGCGGCGCGGAACTCGGGCGCCAGGGTGTCGAGGGCCTGCTGGACGTCGGCGTCGAAGTGGGTGTCGTTGAACACCTGCTGCGGGGAGGGCTCACGGCTGGGGAGCCGCTCGGCGGCGTCGTCGGCGAGCGCGTCGAAGCGGATGCGCTGCTTGCGGCGGACCATGTCGAGGAACAGGTTGGTGGTGATGCGGTGCAGCCAGCCCTCGAAGGTGCCGGGGGTGTACGTCGACAGCGAGCGGAAGACGCGGACGAAGACCTCCTGGGTGAGGTCCTCGGCGTCGTGCTGGTTGCCGGTGAGGCGGTAGGCGAGGCGGTAGACGCGACCGCTGTGCGTGCTGACGATCTCCTCCCAGGTGGGCGGAGTCCACGCCTGCGATTCCGCATCCGAGGCGAAGGTCGCGGTGGTCGGTGCGGTGGCAGTGCGGTGGCTCTGGTCAGCGGTGTCGGTCACGGATTTCGGCTCACCCGCCGACCTGAGGAGGCGTCGGAACGCCCCTCTCCGATCCACAGGCGCAGCCGCACCTCCCCTATCGGCTCTGGTGGTGTCCAGTGGAGCCCCTACCATAGCCACCTCGCCCGTTAGCTCCGGATAAGAATCTTTACGCGCATTTGAATCGGGGTCGCCCGCGGGTCCCCGTGCGCGTCCCTCCCCTGGTGAACGCCCGGTCCCATCTGCGGGTTCCCGCTGACAGCGGATACAGTCACCGTTGCGCCAACTAAGGGGACAGGAGAGGGCCATTACCGCCAACCGGCAGACCGACTGGGCGCTCGCCGACGCCTTCGTCCCCGAGGACGACGCACTGCGCTGGGCCCGGGAGCGGGCCCGGGAGGCGGGGCTCGCCGCGGTGTCGCAGGGCACGGGTGCGGCGCTGCGTCTGCTGGCGGCGTCGGCGGACGCGAAGGCGGTCGCCGAGATCGGTACGGGCACCGGCGTGTCGGGGATCTACCTGCTGCTGGGGATGCGTCCGGACGGCACCCTGACGACGGTGGACGTGCAGCCGGAGCACCAGCAGTTCGCGAAGACGGCGTTCCGGGCGGCGGGTTTCGCCGGCAACCGGGCGCGGTTCATCCCGGGCCGGGCCCTGGACGTGCTGCCGCGGCTCGCGGACGGCGGGTACGACCTGGTCTTCTGCGACGGCGACCGGGCCGAGTACCCGGACTATCTCGCTGAATCGTTGCGCCTGCTGCGACCTGGGGGTCTGGTCTGCTTCGAGGGCGTCTTCGCGGAGGGCCGCACGGTCGACTCGGGGGCCCAGCCGGCCGAGGTGCAGCGGGTCCGCGAACTGCTGCGGACGGTCCGGGAGAGCGCGCAGCTGCTGCCGACCCTGCTGCCGGTGGGCGACGGGCTGCTCTGCGCGGTCCGGCGCGGCTGACCGCCGCGGGTCCGGCGCGACCGCGCCCCGGTACACCGCTGCCCCGGACGGCGGGGCCGTACCGGGGCAGCGGGCAGGAAAACGGGGAGGGTCAGCCGACGACCTTCTTCAGGGCGTCACCGAGAGCCTCGGCCTCGTCCGGGGTCAGCTCGACCACGAGCCGACCGCCGCCTTCGAGCGGAACGCGCATGACGATGCCCCGCCCCTCCTTGGTCACCTCGAGCGGGCCGTCACCCGTCCGCGGCTTCATGGCCGCCATGCTCGTTCCCCTTCCTGAAACCAGCTCATCTTCAGCCGGGCAGCTCCGTGGTGCGGAGCACGCGTCGCCGGCTTCGAACACATTGCTTCCAGGTCATTATCCCGCATCGCAGGACCCGATGACCAACATCGATCCGCATCGCTTCCGCAACGCGCTCTCGCAAAACCCCACATTTCGGCGGCGGGCCTGCGATACTTCGCCGCCGCGGGTCGCCCGGCCGGCTCCGATTCTTTGACGCAGCTCACATGGGCGGTCCGGGTGATCTCCGTCATGCTGGGCGGACCAGCCGACGCAGAGACGAAGGGGTCCCGATGGCCGACACGGTCCTGTACGAGGTGAGCGACGGGCTCGCCACCATCACCCTCAACCGGCCCGAGGCCATGAACGCGCTGAACGTCGCCGCCAAGGTGGCGCTGCGCGACGCCGCCGAGGCGGCGGCGTCCGACCCGGCGGTCCGGGCGGTGCTGCTGACGGCGGCGGGCGACCGGGCGTTCTGCGTCGGCCAGGACCTGAAGGAGCACGTCGGCCTGCTCCTCCAGGACCAGGAGACCGGCAGCCGCGAGACGATGAGCACGGTCCGGGAGCACTACAACCCGATCGTCCGGGCGCTCGCCGGCATGCGGAAGCCCGTGGTCGCCGCGGTGAACGGCGTCGCCGCCGGCGCCGGCTTCGGCTTCGCGCTCGCCGCCGACTACCGGATCGTCGCGGACACCGCCACCTTCGCCACCTCGTTCGCGGGCGTGGCGCTCACCGCCGACTCCGGGGTGTCCTGGACGCTGCCCCGGCTGATCGGCCGGAGCCGCGCCATGGACCTGCTGCTCTTCCCCCGCTCGATCGGCGCCCAGGAGGCGTACGAGCTGGGCATCGCGAACCGGCTGGTGCCGGCCGCCGAACTGGCCGACGAGGCCCGCAAGCTGGCGCGGAAGCTCGCCGGGGGCCCGACCGTGGCGTACGCGGCCCTCAAGGAGTCGGTCGACTACGGCGCCGACCACTCGCTCGACGAGGCCCTGGAGAAGGAGGACGAGCTCCAGACGCTGGCCGGCGCCTCCGAGGACCACACCATCGCGGTCCGCGCCTTCCTCGCCAAGGAGAAGCCGCGGTACCTCGGGAAGTGACGGGTGCCGGGGCGGCTACCGGCCGCCCCGGGCCACGCAGTCCGTCAGGTGGTCGTCGACCAGGCCGCACGCCTGCATCAGCGCGTACGCCGTGGTCGGGCCGACGAAGCGGACGCCCCGCTTCTTCAGCGCCTTGGCCAGGGCCGTGGACTCGTCGGTGACGGCCGGGATCTCGGCCGGGGTGCGGGGCGCGGGGCGGCGCGCCGGGTCGGGGGCGTACGACCAGATCAGGGCGTCCAGCTCGCCGGGGCCCCAGTCGGCGAGCAGCTTCGCGTTGGCGAGGGTCGCGTCGACCTTGGCGCGGTTGCGGATGATGCCCTCGTCGGCGAGCAGCCGCTCGCGGTCGGCGTCCCCGAAGCCGGCGACGGCCTCGATGCGGAAGTCCGCGAAGGCGCGCCGGAAGCCCTCCCGGCGGCGCAGGATGGTGATCCAGGACAGGCCGGACTGGAAGGCCTCCAGGCAGAGCCGTTCGAAGAGGGCGTCGTCGCCGTGGACCGGCCGGCCCCACTCCTCGTCGTGGTACGTGGTGTAGTCCGCGGCCGACAGGCCCCAGGGGCAGCGCGGCAGCCCGTCGGGCCCGAGGAGCGTCCCGCCGGTCACCGCTCCTCGCCTCGAGCCGCCTCGCCGTGAGCCGTCTCACGCCCGGCCGGTCCGCCCGCGAGGGCCGCCTCCAGCTCCGCGATCCGGGCGTCGCGCTCGGCGAGCTCGGCGGCGAGCCGGTCCAGGACGTCGTCGACGTCCTCCATCCGGTAGCCGCGCGCGGCGACCGGCAGCCGCAGCGCCTCGACGTCCGCGCGGTCCACGGGGCGGCTCAGCGGCAGCGGGTCCACCAGCTGCTCGGGGGCCGCGTCGGGCAGCACCTCGCTGTCGCCGCCGCCGACCACGGCGAGGGTCACGGCCGCGACGACCACGACCATCGTGATGAGCAGAAACCAGAACACCAGCGCGCCTCTCCCGGAGTGGAAAACGTCCCGTGCCGATCGTGCCATGCGCCGCCGACGGTTAGGGTCGCAGACGACTGCACAGGACGCCGTCGACCGGTCGCGAGGGAGGACATAAGGGATGCTGCGCTTGGGACGGCGTGAATTCGGGCCGCACGAGCCGGTGATCATGGCGATCGTGAACCGGACCCCGGACTCCTTCTACGACCGGGGCGCGACCTTCCGCGACGAGCCGGCGCTGGCCCGGGTCGAGCAGGCGGTGGCCGAGGGCGCCGCGATCATCGACGTCGGCGGCGTCAAGGCGGGCCCCGGCGAGGAGGTCACGGCCGAGGAGGAGGCCCGCCGCACGGTCGGGTTCGTCGCCGAGGTCCGGCGCCGCCACCCCGACGTGGTGATCAGCGTGGACACCTGGCGGGCGGACGTCGGCGAGGCGGTCTGCGAGGCCGGCGCGGACCTGCTCAACGACGCCTGGGGCGGCGTCGACCCGCGGCTCGCGGAGGTCGCCGCGCGGTACGGCGCGGGCCTCGTCTGCACCCACGCGGGCGACGCCGAACCGCGGACCCGCCCGCACCGGGTGGAGTACGAGGACGTGATGGCCGACATCCTGCGGGTCACCGTGGGGCTGGCCGAGCGGGCCGTCGCGCTGGGCGTGCGGCGGGACGGGATCATGATCGACCCGGGCCACGACTTCGGGAAGAACACCCGGCACAGCCTGGAGGCCACCCGCCGCCTCGGCGAGATGACCGCGACCGGCTGGCCGGTGCTGGTGTCGCTGTCCAACAAGGACTTCGTCGGCGAGACGCTGGACCGGCCGGTGAAGGAGCGGCTGCTCGGGACGCTGGCGACGACCGCCGTGTCGGCGTGGCTCGGCGCCCGGGTGTACCGGGTCCACGAGGTCGCCGAGACCCGGCAGGTCCTCGACATGGTGGCGTCGATCGCCGGCCACCGCCCGCCGGCGGTCGCCCGGCGCGGACTGGCGTAGGCCGTCCCTTCCGGATCACGGGGGCGGGAAGGGGGAGCCGCGGGGGCTCCCCTCCCCCGGTGGGCGGCTAGCGCCCGACCTCCTTCGTCACCAGCGACACCGCCTCGTCCACGTCGTCCGTGACGTGGAAGAGGAGCAGGTCGTGCTCGGACGCCTTGCCGCCCGCGACGACCGTGTCCTTCAGCCAGTCGACGAGCCCCTTCCAGTACGCGCTGCCGAACAGCACGATCGGGAAGCGGGTCACCTTGCGGGTCTGCACCAGGGTCAGCGCCTCGAAGAGCTCGTCCAGGGTGCCGAGGCCGCCGGGCAGGACGACGAAGCCCTGCGCGTACTTCACGAACATCGTCTTGCGGACGAAGAAGTACCGGAAGTTCACGCCGATGTCGACGTGCTGGTTGAGCCCCTGCTCGAAGGGGAGCTCGATGCCGAGCCCGACCGAGACGCCCTTCGCCTCCCGGGCGCCCTTGTTGGCCGCCTCCATGGCGCCCGGGCCGCCGCCCGTGATGACGGCGAAGCCCGCCTCGACGAGGGCCCGGCCGAGCCGCACCCCCGCCTCGTACTCGGGCGAGTCCGGCCTGGTCCGGGCCGAGCCGAAGACGCTGATGGCGCTCGGCAGTTCGGCGAGCGCGCCGAAGCCCTCGACGAACTCGGACTGGATCCGCATGACCCGCCAGGGGTCGGTGTGCACCCACTCCGAGTCGCCCTCGGTGTCGAGCAGCCGCTGGTCCGTGGTCCCGGGCTGGATCTGGTCCCTGCGCCTCAGCACCGGCCCCAGCCGCTGCTCCTCCGGCTTCGCCATTCCCTCGGGAATGCCCATGGCCTGCTCCCTCCGCCGATCCACGATCTTTCTTCTTGCTGTCGGGTCAGCGTAGGACTCCTGAGGTGACGAAACGCGAAATTACGGGAGACGGGCGGTCAGCCAGTCGCGGAGCCGGGCCTCGCAGTGGCGGATCCGGTCGACGTGCACGTGCTCGTCCCGCTTGTGCGCGTAGATCGGGTCGCCGGGGCCGTAGTTGACCGCGGGCACGCCGAGCGCGCTGAAGCGGGACACGTCGGTCCAGCCGAACTTCGGCATCGCGGTGCCGCCGACGGCCTTCATGAACGCCTCGGCGGCCGGGTGGGAGAGGCCGGGCAGCGCGCCGGGGCTCTCGTCGTCCACGACGAACTCGGCGATGTCGCAGTCCGCGAAGACCTCCCGCACGTGCGCCAGCGCCTGCGCCGGGGAGCGGTCGGGCGCGTACCGGTAGTTGACCGTGACCGAGCAGGCGTCCGGGATCACGTTGGTGGCGACCCCGCCCTCGATCGCGACCGCGTTCAGGCCCTCGTGGTACTCCAGGCCGTCGATGACCGGCTTGCGCGGCTCGTACGCGGCGAGGCGGGCGAGGATCGGCGCGGCGGTGTGGATGGCGTTGGAGCCCATCCAGGAGCGGGCGGAGTGGGCGCGCTCGCCGGCGGTCTTGAGGATCACCCGGAGGGTGCCCTGGCAGCCGCCCTCGACCTGCCCGTCGGAGGGCTCCAGCAGGACGGCGAAGTCGCCCTCCAGCCAGTCCGGGTGGGCGGCGGCGATCTTGCCGAGGCCGTTGAGGTCGGCGGCGACCTCCTCGTTGTCGTAGAAGACGAAGGTGAGGTCGCGGTTGGGCGCCGGCACGGTGGCGGCGATCCGCAGCTGGACGGCGACGCCGGACTTCATGTCGGAGGTGCCGCAGCCCCACAGGACGCCGTCCGCGTCGAGCCGGGACGGCACGTTGTCGGCGATCGGGACGGTGTCGATGTGGCCGGCGAGGACGACCCGCTCGGGGCGGCCGAGGGTCGTCCGGGCGACGACGTTGTTCCCGTACCGGTCGACGGTGAGGTGCGGCAGGGCGCGCAGGGCCTGCTCGATCGCGTCGGCGAGCGGCTTCTCGGTCCCGCTGACGGAGGGGAAGTCGACGAGGGCGGCGGTGAGCGCCGGCCCGTCCTGGGCGAGATCGAGCGGGGTCTCCTGAGCGGTGATGTCAGCCATATGCCGACCCTAACCCGGCCTCCAGTACGGTGGGCCCCGTGTCCGACTCCCCCCGCCCCGCCCGCCGCGGCCGACTCGCCCGTTCGGCCGCCGCTCTCGCCGTCCTGTGCGGCCTCGCGTCGTACATCGCCGTCCACCAGATGACCGGGAGCAAGGGCGCGCCCCGGTGCTCCGTGGGCAGCGGGGACAACCGCTACGAGTTCTCTCCCGAGCAGGCGTCGAACGCGGCGACGATCGCGGCGGTCGGCACCTCGCGGGGGCTGCCGGAACGGGCGGTGACCATCGCGCTGGCGACGGCGCTCCAGGAGTCGGCGCTGCGGAACATCGACCACGGCGACCGGGACTCGCTCGGGCTCTTCCAGCAGCGGCCGTCGATGGGCTGGGGCACGCCGGAGCAGATCATGGACCCGGTGTACTCGGCGGAGAAGTTCTACGAGGGTCTGGAGAAGGTCCCGGGCTATTCGCGGATGCCGCTGACGGTGGCGGCGCAGAAGGTCCAGAAGAGCGGCTTCCCGCAGGCGTACGCGAAGCACGAGCCGGACGCGTCGCTGCTGTCCGCCGCGCTCACCGGGCGGGCCCCGGCGGCGATCTCCTGCACGGCCGACCTGAAGGACGGCCGGTCCGGCGACCCCGCCGTGGTCCGTACGGAGCTGGTGCGTGCCTTCGGCGAGTCCGCCGCGCCGACGTCCGTGTCGGGCGGCGCCGGCGCGGGCCGCTCGGCGGTGGAGCCGGCCGTGCTCGTGCTGCCCGTCCGGGGCGGCGGGGAGCGGCGCGGCTGGGAGCTGGCGCAGTGGGCGGTGGCCCGGGCGGACGCGCTGCGGGTCACGGAGGTCGCGTACGGCGGCAAGGTGTGGCGCGCCGACGACTCGGGCGGCGGCTGGGAGGAGTCCTCCGCCCCCGCCTCCTCGGTCCGGGTCCGCCTCGCCCGCTGACGCACCGGCCTCTCCCCCGCCCCGGCGGGCCCGCCGCGGTGCTCCGCGGACCGGTCCGGCCGGGGCGGACTGTTGTGCGGGCGGTCGCCCGGAGCGGCGATCGGCCGTGTGGGGGAGGTGACGCCGGGGCGGTGCCGCGCGGGGCGGCCGGGAGGCTTGGGGCACAAGAGGAGTGACGGTTCGGCAGCACCTGCCGTACGGCGGCGTTCGTCCGCTTTCCTCCCCACCCGACAATACGACGCGTTACCGATCCTTTACCTTCGGCGCCCGCAACCTTCCCCGCCCCGGGCTCGGTTGTGCAGCCCGCAGACGCAATCGTCCTCACCGTCTCTCGTCGAAGGAGCACCATGTCCCTCCCCCTGACCCGCCGGATCGCCCGCGCCGCCCTGATCGTCGCGGCCGGAGCAGCCCCCGTGGTCGGTGCGGCCGGCTCGGCGAGCGCCCTGGACCAGGGCCTCGCGCCGACCGGCGCGATCGGCGGCCTGACCGCGCTCGACGCGGCCGACGCGGGCTCGGCCGTCGACGGTGCCGCGCGGACCACGACCGGCGTCGCCGGGGCGACCGGCGGCGAGGCCGTCGGCACCGCCGTCCCGGCCGCCGGCAAGGCCGTGGGCGCGGCCGGCAAGACCGCCACCCCGGCGGCCCAGAAGATCGCGGGCGACACCGCGGGCAGCGCCGGCACGGCGCTGGGCGAGACCGCCGGTGCCGCCGCGAAGAGCACCGGCGACACCCCCGCCGGCGGGGCGCTCGGTGGCGCCCCGGCCGGCCAGATGCTCGGCGGCCTGCCCATCGGCTGAGCCGTCGTACCCCTCCGCCGGCTGGTCCCCGCGGTAGGGCGAAGGGCCCGGGCGCACACGCGCCCGGGCCCTTCTTTTCGTGCCGTGACCGGCCGCGCGGTTCGTGCCGTGACCGGCCGCGCGGTCAGCCGAGGCGCTTGACCGCCGCCTCGACCCGCTCGTCCGTCGCCGTGAACGCGACCCGCACGAAGCGGGCGCCCGCCTCGCCGTAGAAGTCGCCGGGGGCGACCAGGACGCCCTTCTCCGCCAGGTACGCCACCGTGTCCCAGCAGGGCTCGTCGCGGGTCGCCCACAGGTAGAGGCTCGCCTCGGAGTGCTCGATGCGGAAGCCGTGCGCCTCCAGCGCGGCCTTCAGGGCGGCGCGCCGGGCCGCGTACCGCTCGCGCTGCTCGGCGACGTGCGCGTCGTCGCCGAGGGCGGCGACGGTGGCGGCCTGGACCGGCGCCGCCGTCATCATGCCGCCGTGCTTGCGGATCTGGAGCAGTTCGCCGAGGACCGCCGCGTCACCGGCGACGAACGCCGCCCGGTAGCCCGCCAGGTTGGAGCGCTTGGACAGCGAGTGGACGGCGACGATCCCCTCGTACGAGCCGCCGCAGACGTCCGGGTGCAGGACCGACACCGGGTCGGCCTCCCAGCCCAGTTCGAGGTAGCACTCGTCGGAGAAGACGAGCACGCCGTGCTCGCGCGCCCAGGCGACGATCCGGGTCAGCTCCTCCTTGGGGAGGACCTTCCCGGTCGGGTTGGACGGGGAGTTGAGCCACAGCAGCTTCACCGCGGCCGGGTCGAGGTCGGCGACCGGGTCGTCGTACACGACCGGCTCCGCGCCGCAGAGCCGCGCCCCCACCTCGTACGTCGGGTAGGCCAGCCGCGGGTACGCCACCTGGTCGCCGGCGCCGAGGCCGAGCTGGGTCGGCAGCCAGGCCACGAGCTCCTTGGAACCGACCACCGGCAGCACGTTCCCGTGGGTGAGGCCCGTCGCGCCGAGGCGCCGCCCGCACCAGCCGGTGAGCGCGTCCCGCAGCGCCGGCGTGCCCCACACCGTGGGATAGCCCGGCGAGTCCGCGGCGGCCACCAGGGCCTCCTGGATCAGCGCGGGGACCGGGTCGACCGGCGTCCCGACCGACAGGTCCACGATCCCGTCGGGGTGGGCCAGGGCGGTCGCCTTGTACGGCTCCAGCTTGTCCCAGGGGAAGACGGGCAGGCGCGAAGAGACTGCGCTCACGGGTTGGCTCACTTCCTCAGTGCGTGCGGCGATACGCGTCGGTCCCGCACGGCGGTGGAGCCGTACGGGACCGGGAGCGGGTGCAACGAAAGATCAGCCGTTCTGCGGCGGCAGGGCGGCGATGAAGGGGTGGTCGCGCTCGATCTCGCCGAGCTTGGAGGCGCCACCGGGCGAACCGAGCTCGTCGAAGAACTCGACGTTCGCCTTGTAGTAGTCCTTCCACTCCTCCGGGGTGTCGTCCTCGTAGAAGATCGCCTCGACCGGGCAGACCGGCTCACAGGCTCCACAGTCGACGCACTCGTCCGGGTGGATGTAGAGAGATCGCTTGCCCTCGTAGATGCAGTCGACGGGGCACTCCTCGATGCAAGCCTTGTCCTTGACGTCGACACAAGGCTGCGCGATGACGTAGGTCACGCTGTCGTTCCTCCTCGGTAGGGCTGGTCTGCGCGGGAGCGCGGTGTCGTCGATGCCCGCACCTAGTATCTCCGTTCTCGGGGGCGATCCGAACAGGAGGGGCGGAGAAGCTGTGGAAATCACCGGCGGAGGACTGCTTGAGGTGCGCGTCACCAGCGCTGACGTGGGAAAACGTGTCTCCGTTCGGTACGTGACGGACTCTGCCCCGGCGGGTGACCGGTTCACCGACGCCGTCGGCGTGCTCACATCCTGGGACGCCGGTGTGCTCACGATCACACGAAAGAGCGGCGAGACCGTCCGGATCCCGGAACTCCGCCTCGTCGCGGGCAAGGTCGTCCCCGCCGCACCGGCCCGCCGGCGCGGCCCCGCCGCCGGCTTCGCCGAGCTCTCCCGGGTCGCCGCGCGCGCCTGGCAGCCGGTCGAGAGCGAGGCGCTCGGGGAGTGGACCCTGCGGGCCGCCGACGGGTTCACCCGGCGCGCCAACTCGGTGCTCCCGGCGGGCGATCCGGGGATGCCGCTGCCGGCCGCCCTGGAGGCCGTACGGGAGTGGTACGCGGACCGGAAGCTGCCCGCGTACGTGCAGACCGCGACCGGCGCCGAGGGCACCCAGGAACTGCTCTGCGCCGAGCTGGAACGGCTCGGCTGGACCCGCGAGATCAGCGCCGAGCTGCGGATCGCGTCCCTCGCGCCGGTCGCCGACCGGGAGCCCGGCCCGGTGGAGGTCCGCCTCTCCCGGACCTTCGACGAGCCGTGGCTCCGCCGCTACCAGCGGTTCTCCGGCGTCGGGCCGGCGGTGCGGCACGTCCTCGGGTCGGGCCCCAGCGTGTGGTTCGCGTCCGTCGCGGGCACCGGGGAAGTACCGGACGCCATCGGGCGTTGCGTCGTCGACGGGCGCTGGGCGGGCTTCCTCGCGGTGGAGGTCGCCCCCGAGGCGCGCCGCCGGGGACTGGCCACCGCGGTCATGACCGCGCTCGCCCGGCGGGCCCTCGACGAGGGCGCGTCGGCGGCCTGGCTCCAGGTCGAGAGCGACAACGAGGCGGCGAGGGCGATGTACGAGGGGATGGGCTTCGCGGTGCACCACCACTACCACCACTACCGGCAGGCGGAGGCGTGAGCGCGGCGTGAGCGCGGAGGACCCCCTGGAGCGGCCGGCCGGCCGGCGGCGGGAGTTCGCGGCGGAGGCCCGGGCCGAGCGGCCCGATCTCGCCCGGCTCTGCCTGCTGATCTGCGCCGTGGCGGACCCCACCGTCACCGAGCACGACCTGGTCGAGGCCGACGTCGAACTCGACCGGCTGGCCGGGCTCGTCCCGTACGGCACCCGCTTCACCGGCGCGTGGAAGGCCGAGCTGGCCGCGCTCCTCGGGGGCCGCGAGGGCTTCGTGGGCGTGCCCGCCGACTACCAGCGCCTGGAGTCCTCGCTGCTGCACCAGGTGCTGCGGCGGCGGCGCGGGCTGCCGATCCTGCTGTCCGTGGTGTGGATGGAGGTCGCCCGGCGGGCCGGCGCGCCGGTGTACGGGCTCGGGCTGCCCGGCCACTTCGTCGTCGGCTTCGGCGACCCGGCCGACCTCGACCTCGCCGACCCCTTCGCGGGCGGCCGGCCGATGACGGCGGAGGACGCCGAGCTGCTGGTGGCGAGCGCGACCGGCGAGGCCCTGGACCGCTCGATGCTGCGGCCCGCCGAACCGGGCGCGATCGTGCTGCGGATCCTCGGCAACATCCGCGCCTGGGCCGCGCACCGCCCCGAGCGCTCCGACGTGGCCCTGTGGGCGGTGGAGCTGTCGCTGCTGCTCCCCTCCCACCCGGCCCGCCTCCGCTACGAGCGCGCGGAACTCCTCGTCCGGCGCGGCGACTTCCTCACGGGGGCGGCGGAGATGGAGGCGTACGCGCAGATCATGGACGCGGTCGACCCCGCCTCCGCCGCCGCGATCCGCCACCAGGCCCAGGCGGCCCGGGCCCGGCTGAACTAGCGCGTCCCCTTCGGGCCGGACCGGATCAGGTCCATCAGGAGGGCGTGGGTCGCGGCGTCGGCGGCGGCCACCAGGCCGCGCGCGGTGCCGGGCTCCAGCGGGGCGCCGTCGACGCCGGTGACGACGCAGCCGGCGGCCCGGCACAGGGCGATGCCGGCGGCGAAGTGGACGCTGCCGGTGAGGTCGCCGCCGTCCGTGACGTACGCGGCGCGCTTCCCGGCCGCGACCCAGGCGAGCGCGAGCGACGTGGAGACCACGCGCGGGCGGAACGCGGCGGCGAAGCCGGGGTGGGCGAGGAGGTCCACGGCGCGGAAGCCGGGGGCGCCGGGGAACGGCGGGTCCAGGTTGACGTCGACGATCCGGGTGGCCGGGGTGGGGACGAGCGGGCCGCCGTCCGGGCCCCACGCGCGCGTGCCGTCGGTGTGGAACACCTCCCCCGCCTCGCCGCCGAAGGGGTCGGCGACGGCGGCCGCCCCGCCGCGCAGGGCCACGTTGACGGCGACGAGCTTGTTCCCGACGGCGTAGTTGAGGGTGCCGCAGAGGGGGTCCACCAGCCACTGGCGGCCGGCCTCCGCCGGGCCCTGCCGGCCGCTCTCCTCGCCGAGGACCGCGTCGTCCGGGCGGGCGGCGCGCAGGACGTCGAGGACGGCCCGCTCGGCCGCGAGGTCGGCGGTGGTGGCGAAGTCGCCTCCGCCCTTGTCGATCCGGGCGAGTTCCCGTCCCTGGAGGCCGCGCACGACCGCGGCGGCGGCCCGGGCCGCCGCCGCGGCGACCTCGGCGTCGGAGAGCTCCTGAGTGATCATGGCGCGAGGCTACGGGGCCACGCCGGGCCGGTCCAGGGCCCGTCGGGTACGCCGCTCAGCCGGCGACGAGGACGGCGGAGAGCGCGAGGGCGCCGGGCAGGGCCTGGGCGTAGAGGATGCGGCGGTTGGCGGTGGCGGCGCCGTACAGTCCGGCGATGACGACGCACGACAGGAAGAAGACCCGCACCCGGAAGCCGGTGGGGTCGTCCGCGATCAGCCCCCAGACGAGGCCGGCGGCGAGGAACCCGTTGTAGAGCCCCTGGTTGGCGGCCATGGCGGCGGTCTCCCGGGCCAGCCGGGCGTCGAACCCGGAGAACCGCCGCCCGGTCTCCTTCTCCCACAGGAACATCTCCATCACGAGGATGTAGAGGTGCAGGAGCGCGATCAGGGCGACGAGGATGTCGGCGGTCAAGGGCATGCGCCCATTGTGAGCGGCGACCTGGTGCGCGGGTCGCCGACACGGCGGGGGCGGCGGGGCGGCTGGTCCAGCGGGGCGGGCGTGAGTGGGTGGGTGGGCCGGTACGGCGGCGCCCCGCCAGGGGGTGCCTGGCGGGGCGTCGGTGGCGGCGGGGGTCAGCCCTGGCCGGTGAGGTCGATCGTCGCGGTGCGTTCGGCCTTGGTCTTGCCGCGCAGGGCGTCGCGCATGACGAACGCGACGTCGTCGGCGGAGACCTCGTGCTTCGTGCCGTCGCCCTTGGTGACCATGACGCCCTCGAAGGTGCCTTCGAGGAGGCGGGTGATCGCCTTCTTGTCGTAGACCTCCACCAGGTGCCCGTCGACGGCCTTCATGGAGAGGATCTGCGGCAGCGAGCGGGCCGGACCGAAGTCGATCTCCTTGCCGCCGGCCCGGATGGTGATCCGGCCGGACATGGCGGGCTCGGCGAACTCCTTCATCGCCCGGTCCAGTTCGGCCTTGGAGACCGTGGGCTGCCGGACGGTGACCGGGAGTTCGACGACCTTCGCCTGACCGGTCTCCACCTGGGCGCGGAAGGCGTCCTTCACGGAGATCATCGAGCGCTGGACGTCCAGGCCCCGGCCGGGCTTGCCCTCGACGGGGGTGACCTTGTTCGGGGCGAACAGGATCGTCGCCTCGGTCGCCGACGAGGAGGAGCCCGCGAGGTCCCGGAGGGCGACGGCCAGCTTCTCGCTGTCGACCGGGAAGACCGGCTTCGCGACCCGCTCGCCGCCGAACAGGGAGCCGATCACCGAGACGGGGTTGTAGTCGCTGCCCGCGGCGTTGCGGACGGTCTGCTGGCTGTCCAGGGAGAGCCCGGCCTTGTCGGGCGCGAGCTGGACCTTCTTGCCGCCGACGGAGAGCTGCAGCGGGGTCGCGGCGCGCTTGCCGAGCGCCGCCTCCAGCTTGTTGACGGCCTCCTCCTTCGTCCCGCCGCCGATGTCCACGCCGAGCACGGTGGTGCCCTTGGGGACGTCGGACTGGTTGAGGAGGAGCCCGGCGCCGTAGGCGACGGCGGCCGCGCCGACGAGCCCGGCGGCGAGCAGGACCAGCTTGGAGCGGCCCTTCTTCGCGGGGGCCGGGGCGGGCCGCGGCGCCGGGGCGGGGGCCTCTTCCCGGGGGGCCTGCCGGGCGGGGCGGGCGGCGGCCGGCGGGACGACCGGGATGCCGCTCGTCAGGGTGTCGCCGGACACCTTGCCGCCGGCGGGCCCGCCGGGGCCCGGACGGCCGCCGGCGCCGGGCGCGGACGGGGGCACGGGCGCGGGCTGCTGCGGCGTCAGGATCGCGGTGTCGTCGGACATGCGGGGCGCGCCGCCGCCGGGGCCGTACGGGCCGGGACCGCCGGGCGCCTGGCCGCCGGGGACGGGGCCGCCGGGCATCGGGCCGCGGGGGCCGCCGGCGCCGGGGCGGCGGGGCATGGCGGGGCGCTGCGGCGCGCCGGCGCCGAGGTCCGCGATGCCGCTGGCGGGTCCGGTGGTCGGGCCGGTGGGCTGCCCGTCGTACCGGGGGGTGCCGCCGGCGGGCGTGCCGTCGTACGCGGGCGTGCCGCCGGGCGGGGTCGCGTCGTAGCGCGGGGTGCCGTCCGCCGGGGTGTCGTGCGCCGGGGTCTCGCCGGGCGGGGGGCCGTCGTACAGCGGGACGCCGGCGGCGGGGGTGCCGTCGTAGCCGGGGAGCGTGCCGGTGTCGTACAGCGGGTTGCTGACGGGGCGGCTGGAGGGCGCGCTGCCGACCGTGGGGACGCCGGCGGTCGCGGAGCCCGCGAAGCCGGTGCCGGCGGTCTGCGGGCCGCCCAGCGCCTTCGGCGCGGGAGCGGGGGCGGGCGCGGCGGGGGCCGCCGGTGCCGGGGCGGCGGGCGCGCTCTTGCGGGGCGCGAACCAGTCGCTGGGCTCCTTCGCCTTCGGCGCCTCGGCGGCCCGCGGGGCCTCGGGCGCGGCCGGGGCGGGGGCCGGTTCCGGTTCGGGCTCCGGGGCCGGCGCGGGAGCGGGCCGCTCCGGCTCGGCCGGCGCGGCGGCGTCGGCGTCGCCGCCGGCGACGGGCTTGCGGACCACGACCGGCGGGATCGGCCGGGAACCCGGAATGTTGATGCGGATCCGGGTCGTCAGGGTGGTCTCGGTCTTCGGCTCCTCCGGCGGCGCCGGGGGCGCGCCGGGGCCCTCCTCCGGCGCGTCCTGCGTCGGGTGGAGCGACGGATACTGGCGGGATCCGTACGGCTGGGTTCCCGACGGGTAGGCGGCCCCGCCGCGCCCCTGGGCGCCGCCGGAGGACGAACTGTCGGTCTCTCGACCAGTTTCACGACTCAAAGCAGGATCTCCCGGTTGGCTCCGCCGCCCGCTCTTGCTGATGCTCGTTCTGTCCCGGGCGGTTCGGCGGCGCGCACCACCATACTGTCCAGCGCCGCCGGTTATCCGCTCGGTGCGGAGTCCGCCTGCTCACGGGTGGTCTACGGGGTGCTCTGCGGCAGCCTGCTGACGGTGGCGCAGATCACAGCGGTGCCCATGCCTCCGAAGAGGAACAGCAGCTCGCCGATGCCGCCGCCGAAGAGGCCGTCCCCCTCGGGCCGGCCGAGGCTGAGCACGATGACGGCGAGGAGCCAGCCGCCGCCGGCGGCGGCGAGGCCGGCCTGGTTGCCGGTGGCGCGCATCCCTCCGTAGAAGAGGGAGGCGGTGCCGAGGAGGGCGAGGATCAGGCCGGCGGGGAGCCAGGCGGCCTGGACGAGGGCGCCGGCGGTGCCGGTGACGGCTCCGAGGACGAACAGGCCGGCGTAGGCGGCGTACCGGGCGGCGGGGCTGGTCATCGGCCGGCCGCCTCCTCGGGGAGGCCCGCGAAGAGGTCGGTCTCGCGCTCGCCGGCGGGGGCGCCGGAGGTGCCGCGGACGAGTTCGTAGTACTCGGTGGTGAAGAGCGGCTGGGCGAGGTCGTTGGAGAGGGCGAACCAGGGGCCGTCGACGGCGACCTGGGTGGTGTGGGCGGCCATGGCGGCGCGCTTGCGGGCCGCGTACGAGGCGGGGTCGGCGAGGTCGCCGCCGTCGATCTCGGCGGTGATCCGGTCCTCGTCGACGACGCCGGGGACGTCGGCGACGGCGGCGTGGTCCGGGAACGCGGAGCCCTCGGCGGCCAGCCGGGCGAAACCGGCCTCGGCGACGGGGCGGGGCACCCGGTTCCAGTAGATCTTGGCGATGGTGTGGGCCGGGCCGAGGCCGGGGCGGTGGCCGGGGTCGGCGGCGAGGTCGGCGGCGCGCATGGCGACCCGGTGGGCCTGGATGTGGTCGGGGTGGCCGTAGCCGCCGTCGGGGTCGTAGGTGACGAGGACCTGGGGGCGGGTCTCGCGGATGACCTGGACTAGCGGGTCGGCGGCGGTGTCGACGTCCGTGTTCCAGAAGGCGTGCGGGCGCTCGTTCTGGGGGACGCCCATCATGCCGGAGTCGCGGAAGCGGCCCTGTCCGCCGAGGAAGCGGTGGTCGGTGACGCCGAGGGCGTCCATGGCGGCGGCGAGTTCGCCGGCGCGGTGCGGGCCGAGGCGGTCCTCGCGGTCGGGGGCCAGGTGGGCCAGGCCGGGCGGGATGACCTCGCCCTCCTCGCCCAGAGTGCAGGTGACCAGGGTGACAAGGGCGCCTTCGGCCGCGTACCGGGCCATGGTGGCGCCGTTGTTGATCGACTCGTCGTCGGGGTGCGCGTGCACGAGGAGCAGACGACGGGCGGGGAGATCGGTCATGGCCCCACCCTACGAGGCGGGGCCGTGGCCGGCCGCCCGGGTCAGAACTTGATGCCGGCGATCATGCTCGCCACGTTGGTGGTGAGCGTGGTGATCGAGTCGGAGAGGGAGGAGCTGGCGAGGTAGAAGCCCAGGAGCGCGCAGACCACCGCGTGACCGGCCTTGAGTCCGGATTTCCGGATCAGCAGGAAGACGACGATCGCCAGCAGCACCACCACGGAGATCGAGAGCGAGAGTGCCACGGCGGTTCACCTCCACCTTCGGTCGGGAATTCGAGCGGTCCGTGCGAGCGGGTCGTGCGGGTCGTGCGGGTCCGTGCGGGGTTCGTACGGTTGTCGTGCAGTTGTGGTGCGGTGTCGTGCGGTTGTGGTGCCGTGGTCCTGCGGTGCGCGTGCGCCTGGTGCGTGCGGGTGGTGCGGTCCCCGGGCATGTGCCCGGCGCTCCCACGCGGGTGCATACCCACGGAGGGCCACCCACCAAGCGCTACGGATCATAACTATCCGTACCCGCGCATTGATCGGCGTACAGGCGCGCGAGGGGGCTCACAGCGCTACTTTCAGCCTTATGACCATGCCTCAGCAGTACTCGTCCGCCCCACCCGTGGGGCTCTCCTTCCCGCGCCTGCACGCCCGGACCCAGCGGTTCGGGCTCGGTGTCCCGCGCGGCTTCTCCGTCTCCCCGGACGGGGAGCGCGTCGTCTTCGTGCGCTCCGGCTCGGGCACCGACCGGAGCCACCTGCTGTGGGTGCTGGACCTGCCGGCGGACGGCGGGAAGCCGGCGGAGCGGGTCGTCGCGGACCCGTCGGCGCTGCTCGCGGGGGCCGCGGAGGAGCTGTCCGCGGAGGAGCGGGCCCGGCGCGAGCGGAGCCGCGAGGGGTCGGCCGGGATCGTCGGGTACGCGGTGGACGGGGCGGTCGAGCTGGCGGCGTTCGCCCTGTCCGGGCGGCTGTTCACGGCCGAGCTGCGGGCCGGGACCGCGCGGGAGCTGCCGGTGCCGGGGCCGGTGATCGACCCGCGTCCCTCGCCGGACGGGCGGCGGGTGGCGTATGTGTCGGGAGGCGCGCTACGGGTGGTCGGAGCGGACGGTTCCGGTGACGCAGAACTGGCGGTTCCGGAGGACGCGCACACCACCTACGGATTGGCCGAATTCATCGCCTCCGAGGAGATGGGCCGGGACCGCGGATTCTGGTGGTCGCCCGAGTCGGACCGGCTCCTGGTGGCCCGCGTCGACGACCGCGCGGTGCGCCGCTGGTACATCGCGGACCCGGCGCACCCCGAGCGCGAGCCGCAGCGGGTGGGGTATCCGGCGGCGGGGACGCCCGACGCGGAGGTGCGGCTCTTCCTGTACGCCCTCGACGGGTCCCGCACCGAGGTGGTGTGGGACCGGGAGCGGTTCCCGTACCTCGCGCGCGTGCACTGGTCCGCGGCGGGCGCGCCGCTGCTGCTGGTGCAGGCGCGGGACCAGCGGACGGCGCGGGTCCTCGCGGTGGACACGGCGGCGGGCACCACCGCGACCGTCCGCGAGGAGGAGGACCCCGCCTGGATCGAACTGCTGCCGGGGGTGCCGTGCTGGGCCCCGGACGGGCGGCTGGTGCGGGTCGGCGACGAGAGCGGGGCGCGGGCGCTGACCGTGGGCGAGGAGCGGCTGACGGACGCCGCGCTGCACGTGCGGGCGGTGGTCGACGTGGGCGGGGACGACGTGCTGGTGACGGCGTCGGCGGGCGCGGCGGCGGCGGAGCCGGAGACCGGCGAGGCGCACGTCTACCGGGTGTCGGCGCGGGGCGCGGAGCGGGTGTCGGAGGGCGCGGGCTGGCACGGGGCGGTGCGCTGCGGCGCGGTGACCGTGCTGGTGTCCGCGCGGCCGGACGCGCCGGGCGCGGTGGCGCGGGTGCTGCGGGACGGCGAGCAGGTGGCGGTGGTCGGCTCGGCCGCGGTCGAACCGCCGCTGCGGGCCCGGCCGGTGTTCACGGAGGCCGGTGAGCGGCGGATCCCCTGCGCGGTGCTGCTGCCGTCCTGGTACGAGGAGGGGCAGGGGCCGCTGCCGGTGCTGATGGACCCGTACGGCGGCCCGCACGGGCCCCGGGTGGTGGCCGCGCACAACGCGCACCTGACCTCGCAGTGGTTCGCCGAGCAGGGCTTCGCGGTGGTGGTCGCGGACGGGCGGGGCACGCCGTGGCGGTCGCCCGCGTGGGAGAAGGCGGTGCTGCGGGACTTCGCGGTGACGCTGGAGGACCAGGTGGCGGCCGTGCGGGCGCTGGCGGAGCGGCTCCCGCTGGACCTGGACCGGGTGGCCGTGCGGGGCTGGTCGTTCGGCGGCTATCTGGCGGGGCTGGCGGTGCTGCGCCGGCCTGACGTCTTCCACGCGGCGGTGGTGGGCGCGCCGGTGACGGACTGGCGGCTGTACGACACCCACTACACCGAGCGGTACCTGGGCGTCCCGGAGGCGGAGCCGGAGGTGTACGCGGCGCAGTCGCTGCTCACCGACGACGGCCTGTCGGCGCCGGAGGAGCCGGCCCGGCCGATGATGATCGTGCACGGTCTGGCGGACGACAACGTGGTGGTGGCGCACGCGCTGCGGCTGTCGTCGGCGCTGCTCGCCGCGGGCCGGCCGCACGAGGTGCTGCCGCTGTCCGGGGTGACGCACATGACCCCGCAGGAGCAGGTGGCGGAGAACCTGCTGCTCCTCCAGGTCGACTTCCTGAAGCGGTCGCTGGGCGGCTTCCCCGCTCACCAGCCGGGCGGGCGCGGGTAGGGCGGCGGCGGGGTCGCCGCGGGGCCCCGGGGCGCGGGCGCGGCGTCGGGGGCGCCGCGCCCGCCCAGCAGGGCGAGGACGGCGGCCCCGGCGAGCACCGCGAAGCCGGCGGTGACGAGGCCGGGGGCGTCCAGGCCGGGGGCGGTGACGTACCAGACGTCGAGGTGGACGTGGGCGCGGACCAGCCGGGCGAGTTCCGCGACGCCGCCGGCGAGCAGGACGCCGCCGGCCAGGACGCCGAGGGGGCGGGTGTGGCGGGCGGCGGCGAAGGCGGCAACCGCGGCGGTCAGGTACAGGGCGACGAGGACGAGCGCGAGCCAGCCGGGCGGGACGCCGAGGGCGGCGTCGAGGGCGGACCGGCCGCCGGTGAAGCGGTCGACGGCGAAGCGGGGGTCGGTCCGGCCGGTCCACCGGACCTCCTGGACGAGCAGGACGAGGGCCGCGGCGAGCAGCAGGACGCCGGCGGCGACGGCCGGTCCGCGCAGCGGGCGGCTCGGCGGGTGCTCCTCGGGCGCGGCGGGCGGGCGTCGGCCGGCCAGCACGGTGACGAGGAGTCCGGCGGCGAGGCCCAGTTCGAGCAGGGCGGTGACGAGGGGGCCGGTGCCGTGGGTCCAGAGACCGGGAAGGCGGACGGCGAAGGCGAGGGCGCCGGTGGCGGCGAGCGCGCCGGCGGCGTGCCGGGAGCGGAGGGCCGCGAGGGCGGTGCCGGCGGCGGCGAGGCAGAGGACCGGGTCGAGCAGGGTGGTGGCGGCGCGGGTCCGGGCGAGCCGGAAGCGGTCGCCGGTCCAGTGCCAGAAGAGGTCCGCGGGCGAGCCGAGGACGCCGAGGTCGCGCAGGATCCAGACGAAGGGGACGAGGGCGAGCGCGGCGGCGAGCGCGGCCCCGGTGAGACGTGCCGGTCGAGTCACAGTCACGGGGCCGATACTCACGGTCAGCGGCGGCCGAAACAAGCGGTTCCGGGCAAGGGGCGGTCCGGAGGTGACGGAGTGTGGGCCGGCGGGCCCCCGCAGGGCCCCGCCGGCCGACGGCACCCGCACGGCCGCACGTTCAGCAGGATCGGTCGTCCGGATGTCGGAGCGGCTTCCCGGCGGTTGCCGGGGTGTTAAGGCCGCGGGGGCCGCCGGGGTTCAGAGCGTCTTCGGGCCGCCCGGCTCCTCCGGCGGCTCCGGTCCGCGCTCCTCCGGGTCGCGCCGTACGGGCCCGGGCGGCTCCTCGTGGGCGGCGGCGGAGGCCTCCGCCGGGGCCGGGCCCTCCTCCAGGGGTTCGGTGTGGGCGAGCGAGTCCTCCGGCGGGACCACCTGCTTCTCCTCCGCGAAGTGGCAGGCCGAGTCGTGCTTCGCGGGGCCGTCGGTGAGCCGGAAGACGGCGGGGACGGCGAGCAGCGGGACCTCCAGTTCGCACCGCCGCTGCGCCTTCCAGCAGCGGGTGCGGAAGCGGCAGCCGGAGGGGATGTTGGCCGGGGAGGGCACGTCGCCGGTGAGGATGATCCGCTCGCGGTGGGCGCGGGCCTCCGGGTCCGGCACCGGGACGGCGGAGAGCAGCGCCTGGGTGTAGGGGTGGGTGGGGTGGTCGTAGATCTGGGTGTCGGTGCCGATCTCCACGATCCGGCCGAGGTACATGACGCCGACCCGGTCGGAGATGTGCCGCACGATCGACAGGTCGTGGGCGATGAAGACGTACGACAGGGAGAACTCGGACTGGAGCCGGTCGAGCAGGTTGACGACCTGTGCCTGGACGGAGACGTCGAGGGCGGAGACCGGTTCGTCGGCGACGATGATCTCGGGCTGGAGGGCGAGGCCGCGGGCGATGCCGATGCGCTGGCGCTGGCCGCCGGAGAACTGGTGCGGGTAGCGGTTGATGTACTCGGGGTTGAGGCCGACGACGTCGAGGAGGTCCTGGACCTTGCGGCGCCGGTCGCCCTTGGGCGCGACCTCGGGGTGGATCTCGTACGGCTCGCCGATGATGTCGCCGACCGTCATGCGCGGGTTGAGCGAGGTGTACGGGTCCTGGAAGACCATCTGGATGTTGCGGCGGACGGCCTTGAGGGCGCGCGGGGAGAGCCGGGTGAGGTCCTCGCCCTTGTACCGGATCGTGCCGGAGGTCGGCCGCTCCAGGTTGACGAGCATCTTCGCGACGGTGGACTTGCCGCAGCCGGACTCGCCGACGATGCCGAGGGTCTCGCCGGCGACGAGGTCGAAGTCGACGCCGTCGACCGCCTTGACCGCGCCGACCTGCTTCTTGAAGAGGATGCCCTGGGTGAGCGGGTAGTGCTTGTGCAGGTCCCGGACCTCGAGAATCGCCTCAGCCATGGAGGCACTCCTTCCAGAAGTGGCAGGCGCTGGAGCGCGGGACGGGCGACTCGGTGACCTCGTACAGCGGCGGCACGTCGGTCCGGCAGACGTCCTGGGCCATCGGGCAGCGCGGGTTGAAGGCGCAGCCGGGCGGGATGGCGAGCAGGTTGGGCGGCAGGCCCTTGATCGCGTACAGCTCCTGGCCCTTCTGGTCCAGGCGCGGGATGGAGTCGAGGAGGCCGCGGGTGTAGGGGTGGGCGGGCGCCTTGTAGATCTCGTGGACGGGGGCCCGCTCGACGATCCGGCCGGCGTACATGACGGCGATCTTGTCGGCGACGTCGGCGACGACGCCGAGGTCGTGGGTGATCAGGATGAGGCCCATGTGGAGCTCGCGCTGGAGTTCCGCGAGGAGGTCCATGACCTGGGCCTGGACGGTGACGTCGAGGGCGGTGGTGGGCTCGTCGGCGATGATCAGCTCGGGTTCGAGGGCGAGCGCCATGGCGATCATGATGCGCTGGCGCATGCCGCCGGAGAACTGGTGGGGGTACTGGCCGACGCGTTCCTTGGCGGCGGGGATGCGGACCCGGTCCATCAGCTCGACGGCCCGGGTGCGGGCGTCCTTCTTGCTCATGCCGCGGTGGACGACGAACATCTCGCCGAGCTGTTCGCCGACGCTGAGGACGGGGTTGAGGGAGGACAGGGCGTCCTGGAAGATCATCGCCATCTTGGCGCCGCGGACCTTCCTGCGCTCCTCCTCCTTGAGCTTCAGCAGGTCCTGGCCCTGGAAGAGGATCTGGCCGCCGGTGATCCTGCCGGGGGGCATGTCGAGGATGCCCATGACGGCCTGGGCGGTGACGGACTTGCCGGAGCCGGACTCGCCGAGGACGGCGAGGGTCTCCCCCGCGTCGACCGCGTAGTCGACGCCGTTGACCGCCTTGGCCACCCCGTCGCGGGTGTGGAACTCCACGTGCAGGTCGCGCACTTCGAGCAGCATGGGTCCCTACCTCAGCTTCGGGTCGAGGGCGTCGCGGACGGCGTCGCCGAGCATGATGAACGCGAGCACGGTGACGGCGAGCGCGCCGGACGGCCAGAGCAGCATGTGCGGGGCGTTGCGGATGTAGGGCGACGCCGAGGAGATGTCGATGCCCCAGGAGACGGTGGGCGGTTTCAGGCCGACGCCGAGGAAGGAGAGCGTCGCCTCCAGGGCGATGTACGTGCCGAGGGCGATGGTGGCGACGACGATGACGGGCGCGACCGCGTTGGGCGCGATGTGCCGGAGCAGCATCCGGGAGTTGGAGGCGCCGAGCGCGCGGGCGGCCTGCACGTAGTCGTTCTGCTTGGCGGTGATGACGGAGCCGCGGGCGATGCGGGAGAGCTGCGGCCAGCCGAGCAGCACCATGAAGCCGATGACGGGCCAGACGGTGTTGTTGCTGACGACGGAGAGGAGCACCAGGCCGCCGAGGACGACGGGGATGGCGAAGAAGACGTCGGTGATCCGGGAGAGGATGCCGTCCCAGAGGCCGCCGAAGAAGCCGGCGAGGCCGCCGAGGGCGGCGCCGAGCAGGGTGACGCCGAGGGTGGCGAAGACGCCGACCTGGATGGAGGCGCGGGCGCCGTGGACGGTGCGGGTGTAGACGTCGCAGCCCTGTCCGTTGAAGCCGAAGGGGTGGCCGGGCTGGGAGCCCTCCTGCGCCTTGGAGAGGTCGCAGTCGAGGGGGTCGCCGGAGGCGATCAGGGACGGCCAGATCGCGATGACCACCAGGAAGAGGATGATCAGTCCGGAGACGATGAAGATCGGGTTGCGGCGCAGGTCGTGCCAGGCGTCGGACCACAGGGAGCGGGGCTTGCCCTCGGGGCCGGTGCCGCGGGGTCCGGCGGGCGTCTTCTCCAGGGTCTCGGCCTCGGCCATGGCGAGGTCGGTGGCGCCGCCGGCGCCGGTCGCGGCGATGGCGCGGCCCTCTTCGTACGGCTCGATCGGCTCAGGCATAGCGAATCCTCGGGTCAAGGACGGCGTAGAGGAGGTCCACCAGGAGGTTGGCCAGCAGGAAGATCAGGACGAGGATGGTCACGAAGCCGACCACGGTCTGGGTGTTCTGCCGGACGATGCCCTGGTAGAGCTGGTAGCCGACGCCGTGGATGTTGAAGATCCGTTCGGTGACGATGGCGCCGCCCATGAGCGCGCCGACGTCGGCGCCGATGAAGGTGACCACCGGGATGAGGCTGTTGCGCAGCAGGTGGCGGCTGATGACGCGGCGGCGCGGGAGGCCCTTGGCGACGGCGGTGCGGACGTAGTCGGCGCGCTTGTTCTCCGCGATGGAGGTGCGGGTGAGCCGCGTGACGTACGCGAGCGACACCGAGGCGAGGACCAGGCCGGGGACGATCAGCTCGTCGAAGGTCGCGGCGGGCGAGACGGCCGGGTCGATCCAGCCCCACTTCACGCCGAGCAGCAGCTGGACCAGCAGGCCGGTGACGAAGGTGGGGACGGAGAGGACGACCAGGGTGAGCAGCAGGACGGTGGTGTCGACGGGCCGGCCGCGCCGCAGGCCGGTGACGACGCCGAGGCTGATGCCGATGACGATCTCGAAGAGGATGGCGACGACGGTCAGCCGGATGGTGACCGGGAAGGCGGTGCTCATCAGCTCGGTGACCGGCTGCCCGTTGAAGGCGGTGCCGAAGTCACCGGTGAAGACGTTGCCCATGTAGGTGAGGTATTGCTGCCAGACGGGCTTGTCGAGGCCGAACTCCTGCCTCAGCCGGGCGGCCGTCGCCGGGTCGCAGGCGCGGTCGCCGCAGAGCCCGGCGATGGGATCGCCCATCACGTTCACCATCAGGAAGATCAGCAGCGTGGCGCCGAAGAAGACCGGGATCATCTGCAGCAGCCGCCGGATCACGTATCGACCCACGGGGACCTCCAGGGAGGGGGAAGGCGTACGGCCCGGCGCGGGGGTCCGCGTGCCGGGCCGTACGCCGCCGGCCTACGGCGTCGTCACTTGACCTTGATCTGGTCGTAGACCGGGACGCTGAACGGGTTGAGGGTGACGTTCTCGACCCGCTCGGAGTAGCCGGCGCTGCCGTTCTGGTACCAGAGCGGGATCGCGCCCATGTCGTCGCGGAGGACCTCCTCGGCCTTCTGGAAGAGGCCGATCGCCTTCGGGATGTCCGCCTCGGCGTTGGCCTGGTCGACCAGCTTGTCGAACTCGGCGCTGGTGTACTTGCCGTCGTTGGAGGAGGCGTTGGTGTAGTACAGCGGCTGCAGGAAGTTCTGGATCAGCGGGTAGTCCATCTGCCAGCCGGCCCGGAAGGGGCCGTCGAGCTTCTGGGTGGTGACCTGGTTGCGGTAGTCGGCGAAGGTGCCGATGGGGTTGCCGACGCACGCCTTGTTGTTGCCGAGGGCGCGGTTGATGGAGTTGCAGACGGCGTCCACCCACTCCTTGTGGGAGCCGGTGTCGGCGTTGTACGAGATCTTCATCGTGCCGCCGGGGATGCCGCCGCCCTCCGCGACCAGCTTCTTCGCCCGCGCGGCGTCGTACTTGCAGAAGTCGCCGCAGACGTCCTTGAAGCCGCCCTCCTCGCCGAGGACCGGGGAGGTCCAGTCGACGGCGGGCGTGCGGGTCTTCTGGAAGATCGTCTCGGTGATCTGCTGCCGGTCGATGGCCATCGACAGGCCCTGCCGGAGCTTCTCCTGGCCCGGCTTGTTCCAGGCGTCGTCGTAGAACGGGAAGGAGAGCGTCTGGATGATGCCGGCCGGGGTGTTGATGTACCGGTCGCCGAGGTCGGCGGAGACGTTCTTGAGCTGGGCGGCGGGGACGTCGTCGACGAGGTCGAGGTTGCCGGCGATCAGGTCGGTGTAGGCGGTGTTGTTGTCCGTGTAGACCTTGAGGGTGATGCCGCCGTTCTGGGCCTTGTCCTCGCCGGGGTAGCCGTCCCAGCGCTTGAGCTCCATCTGGGAGCCCTTGGCGTACGAGTCGACGGTGTACGGGCCGTTGCCGACGGGCTTCGCCAGCCAGCCGGTGCGGTCGTCGAAGAACGCCTTCGGGAGGGGGGCGAAGGCGGCGTAGCCGAGGGTGTCGGGGAAGGTCGAGAACTTCTGGGTGAGCTTCACCGTGAAGGTCCGCGGGCCGGTCACCTTGAGGCCGGACAGGGTGTCGGCGGTGGCCTCGCCCTTGTCGGGGTGGACCTTGTCGTAGCCCTCGATGTAGCCGAAGAAGTAGGCGTTCTTCTGGTTGTTCTTCAGGTGGGCGCCGTAGTTCCAGGCGTCGACGAAGGACTGGGCGGTGACCTTCTCGCCGTTGGAGAAGGTCCAGCCGTCCTTGACGGTGATGGTGAAGGTGGTCGAGTCCTTCGTCTCGATCTTCTCGGCGAGCATGTCCTTGGCCTCGCCGGTCTTCGGGTCGTACTGCTTGAGACCGCGGAAGATCATGGACAGGACCTTGCCGCCCTGGACCTCGTTGGTGTTCGCCGGCTCCAGCGGGTTCTGCGGGTCTCCCCAGGAGGAGCTCACGATGCCGTCGGCCCCTCCGCCGCCGCTGTCGTCACCGCCGCCGCATGCGGTCGCCGCGAGGGCGACGGCGGTGGCCAGTGCGGCCCACTTGGCGTGCGTGGCTCCGCGCATGGAGTGCCTCCCGATTGTCCTAAGCGTGACTTAGGGCTCAATATCACCCGATATTGACGGGTATGCACCTTTACGGCCTCCGAGGGAGTGCGCGCGGGCCGGGCAGGACGCGGAAGGGCCCCCCGCACCCGGCGGGGGTGCGAGGGGCCCTGGTCCATCAGGCCGTCACGGTCGGTCAGCCCGCGTGGATCACGTCCCGCTCCTCGGCGAAGTGGCACGCCGACTCGTGGGCCGCGAGGGTGTCCTGGCCGCGGAAGCGCTCCGGGACCGCCAGGACCGGCACCTCGGTGGAGCACTTCTCCTGGGCCTTCCAGCACCGGGTGCGGAAGCGGCAGCCCGACGGCGGGTTCGCCGGCGAGGGCACGTCGCCCGTCAGGATGATGCGGTCGCGGTTGGCGCGCGCCACCGGGTCCGGCACCGGCACCGCGGAGAGCAGCGCCTGGGTGTACGGGTGCGTGGGGTGGTCGTAGATCTCCTCGTCCGTACCGATCTCGGCGAGCTTGCCGAGGTACATGACGCCCACGCGGTCCGAGATGTGCCGGACGATCGACAGGTCGTGCGCGATGAAGATGTAGGACAGGTTGAACTCGTCCTGGAGCTTCTCCATCAGGTTGATGACCTGCGCCTGGACGGAGACGTCCAGGGCCGAGACCGGCTCGTCGCAGATGATGATCTCCGGGTTGAGCGCGAGGCCGCGGGCGATGCCGATGCGCTGGCGCTGGCCGCCGGAGAACTGGTGCGGGTACCGGTTGATGTACTCCGGGTTCAGACCGACGACGTCGAGGAGCTCCTGCACCTTGCGGCGCCGGTCGCCCTTCGGGGCCACCTCGGGGTGGATGTCGAAGGTCTCGCCGATGATGTCGCCGACCGTCATGCGCGGGTTCAGCGAGGTGTACGGGTCCTGGAACACCATCTGGATGTTCCGGCGGACGGCCTTCAGCGCGCGGCCGGACAGCTTGGTGATGTCCTGGCCCTTGTAGAAGACCTCGCCGGCGGTGGCCCGCTCCAGGTTCATCAGGAGCTTGGCGACCGTGGACTTGCCGCAGCCGGACTCGCCGACGATGCCGAGGGTCTCGCCCTGGTAGAGGTCGAAGGAGACCCCGTCCACGGCCTTGACCGCGCCGACCTGCTTCTTGAAGAGGATGCCCTGCGTCAGCGGGAAGTGCTTCTGCAGGTTGCGCACCTGGAGGATCGGCTCCCCCCGCTGGACGGGGACGTCCAGCGCGGCGGCCACGGCCTCGTCGTTCTTGCTGAGCTCAGCCATGGATCGTCTCCTTCCAGAAGTGGCAGGCGCTCTTGCGGCCCGGCAGGTCCGCGCCGTCCTGCTCGGTGACCGGCACCAGGGCCGGGACCTCGGTGCGGCAGAGGTCGGTGGCCTTGGGGCAGCGCGGGTTGAAGGCACAGCCGGAGGGGACCTTGAGCAGGTTCGGCGGGAGGCCCTTGATCGCGTAGAGCTCCTGGCCCTTCTGGTCCAGGCGCGGGATCGAGTCCAGCAGACCCCGGGTGTACGGGTGCGCCGGACGCGCGTACAGCTCGTGGACGGGCGCCTGCTCGACGATCCGACCGGCGTACATCACGGCGATCTTGTCCGCGACGTCGGCGACGACGCCGAGGTCGTGGGTGATGAGGATCAGACCCATGTTGTACTCGCGCTGGAGCTCCGCGAGGAGGTCCATGACCTGGGCCTGGACCGTCACGTCGAGGGCCGTGGTCGGCTCGTCGGCGATGATCAGGTCGGGCTCCAGGGCGAGCGCCATGGCGATCATGATGCGCTGGCGCATACCGCCGGAGAACTGGTGGGGGTAGTCGCTGACCCGCGCCTTGGCGGCGGGGATCTTGACCTTGTCCATCAGTTCGATGGCCTTGAGCTTGGCGTCCTTCTTGGACAGGCCCTGGTGGACCCGGAACATCTCGCCGAGCTGGTAGCCGACGGAGAGGACCGGGTTCAGCGAGGAGAGCGCGTCCTGGAAGATCATCGCGATCTTCCGGCCGCGGATCTTCCGGCGGTCCTCGTCGGACATCTTGAGCATGTCCTCACCGCGGAACAGGATCTCGCCCTGCGGGATCCTGCCGGGCGGCATGTCGAGGATGCCCATGATGGCCTGGGCGGTGACGGACTTGCCGGAGCCGGACTCGCCGAGGACGGCGAGGGTCTCGCCGGCGTCCACCGAGTAGTTGACGCCGTTGACCGCCTTGGCCACACCGTCACGGGTGTGGAACTCG
Source organism: Streptomyces sp. NPDC057854 (assembly GCF_042797055.1). Lineage (NCBI taxonomy): Bacteria > Bacillati > Actinomycetota > Actinomycetes > Kitasatosporales > Streptomycetaceae > Streptomyces > Streptomyces sp. NPDC057854. The sequence continues at coordinate 185,477 of NZ_JBHVMF010000014.1, read as the reverse complement.
ACGTGCAGGTCCTTGACTTCGAGCAGCGGTCCGTTGTGCTCGCCGCTCTCTCGCGGCGCGGGGACGGACGCGGTCTTGTTGATGGTGCTCACGGTTTACGCCCTCCTCAGCGCAGCTTGGGGTCGAGGGCGTTGCGAACGGCTTCGCCGAGCATGATGAACGCCAGGACGGTGATGCTCAGCATGATCGACGGCCAGAGCAGCACGTGCGGAGCGACGCGGATCTGGTCGACCGCGGTGGAGACGTCGACACCCCACGAGACGGTCGGCGCGGCGAGGCCCAGGCCCAGGTAGGACAGGGTGGCCTCGGCCGAGATGTAGCCGCCGAGCGCGATGGTGGCGACGACGATCACGGGGGCCATGGCGTTCGGCAGGATGTGCCGGAAGAGGATCCGGGAGGTGCCGGCGCCGAGGGCCTTGGCCGCGTGGACGTAGTCGGCCTGCTTGACGGTGATCACGGCGCCGCGCATGACGCGGGCCATCTGGGTCCAGCCGAGGAAGGCGAGCGCGCCCACCACGACCCAGACCGTGCGCTCCGTGAAGGACTGCAGGACGACCATGGCGCCGAGCAGGAACGGAATGCCGAAGAAGATGTCGGTGATCCGGGACAGGATCGCGTCCCAGACGCCGCCGAAGTAGCCGGCGATCATGCCCATGAGGCCGCCGACGACGGTGACGATGAGGGTGACGCAGATGCCGACGATGATCGAGGCACGGGTGCCGTAGATCACGCGGGCGTAGACGGAACGGCCCTGCTGGTCGTAGCCGAACCAGCCCTCGGAGCCGATGCTGCCGAGCTCGGGCTTGCCGAGGAAGTGCTTCACGAGGTCACCCGCGGTGGGCGAGGCGCTGGTGAAGAGGGTCGGCCAGGCGGCGATCAGCAGCAGGAAGGCGATGAGCACCGACGAGACGATGAAGTACGGGTTGCGGCGCAGGTCCGCCCAGGCGTCGCCCCAGAGGGAGCGGGCCTTCTCCGGCTTGTGCGCGCCCTTCGGCTCCGTCGCCGAGGGGGGTGCGACGGCGTCTTCGACGGCGGCGGTCTTGGTCACGTCAGGCATACCGGATCCTCGGGTCCAGGACCGCGTACAGCAGGTCGATGAGCAGGCTGGTGAGGAGGTAGACGATCACCAGGATGGTGACGAGGCCGACCAGTGTGGTGCCCTCGCGCCGCGTGATCGACTCGGCGATGAGACCGCCGACGCCCTTCACGTTGAAGATGCGCTCGGTGACGATGGCGCCGCCCATGAGGGCGCCGATGTCGGTGCCGAGGAAGGTGACGACCGGGATCATCGAGTTGCGCATGAGGTGGACGCCGATGACCCGGCGCCGCGGCAGGCCCTTGGCGACGGCCGTGCGCATGTAGTCGGCGCGCAGGTTCTCCGCCATGGAGGTACGGGTGAGGCGGGCCACGTAGGCGAGTGAGAGTCCGCCGAGGACGACCGCCGGGGCGATCATCTCGGACCACAACGCCTCGTTGCTGACGTTGGGTTCGATCCAGCCCAGGTTGTCCGCGAAGAGCATCTTGACGAAGAAGCCGAGCACGAAGACCGGGATCGAGATGATCAGCAGCGTGAAGATGAGGACGGCGTTGTCGGCCAGGCGGCCGGCGCGAAGACCGGCGATGACGCCGAGGCCGATGCCGAAGATGAGCTCGAACGCGAAGGCCAGGGTGGCCAGCTGGAGCGTCACCGGGAAGGCGTCGCCGAGCACTTCGGTCACGGGACGGTCGTTGCGGATCTGCGTCCCGAAGTCGAAGTGAAGGATGATGCCGGTGATGTAGTCCCAGTACTGCTTCCACAGTGGCTGGTCGAGACCGAGCTTGTGCCGGATCGCCTCGATGGTCGCCGGGCTGGCGCCCTTGTCGCCGAACAGACCGGCCACGGGGTCGCCGGGCAGGCTGTAGACCATGAGGAAGATCAGCAGGGTTGTCCCGAAGAAGACCGGGATCATCTGGAGCAGTCGTCGTGCGACATAGCGCCCCATCATGCCTCCGTTGAGATGTGACGGCCGCAGCCGACGGGCCCTCCCCCGGCATGGCTGCCCTGTTTCGGACAGCGCGATGCCACGGAAGGGCCCCCCAGCCACTGCGTAAGGCACCGAAACGGGACTGACGTTCCGTCAGTCCCGTGACGGCATGCGGACTACGCTCGGGTGATTACTTCTGCTTGACCTCGACGCCGGTCAGGATCGGGTCGCCGTCCTGGCCGTACGCCACGCCGGAGACGTTCTCCGAGTAGCCCGCGTTGACCTTGTAGTACCAGAGCGGGATGGACGGCATGTAGTTCACCAGGTCCTTCTCGATCGCCTGGTACTCCTTGACGGACTCCTCAAGGGTCTTGGCGGAGTCGGCCTTGGCGATCTTGGCGTCCAGCTCCTTGTTGGAGAAGCCGCCCTGGTTGCCGCCCGCACCCGTGCGGAACAGGTCCGAGATGAAGTTGGCGTTCACCGGGTAGTCGAGCACCCAGCCGGAGCGGTACAGGGACTTGACCTGCTGGTTCTTGCGCGCCTGCAGGTCGGACTGGAAGTCCGGCTTGCCGTCGCCGACACACTGAACGGAGGTGGCCTGGGTGATGGAGTTGCAGACCGCGTCCACCCACTCCTTGTGACCGCCGTCGGCGTTGAACTGGATGGAGATCTTGTTGCCGGGGACGCCGCCGCCGGCCTTGATGAGCTCCTTGGCCTTGGCCGGGTCGAACTTGGTGACCTCGACCGCGTTCGGCTGGTAGCCGAGCACGCCCTGGGCGACCCAGCCGGTGGCGGGCTCGCGGGTGCCGTTGAGCACCGTCTTGGTGATCGTGGCGCGGTCGATGGCCATCGACAGACCCTGGATGACCTTCGGGTCGATCTGCTTCGGCTTCTTCCACTGGTCGGCGTAGAAGGCGACGGCGATGGTCTGGATCGAGGAGTACGGCTGGTCCACGGCGCGGTCGCCGAGGTCCTGGCGGTAGACCGGCAGGTCCTTCGGGGCGATCTGGCGGAGGACGTCGACGTTGCCCGACTTCAGGTCCTCGTAGGCGGCCTCGAGGGTGGTGTAGTTCTTGAAGACCACACCGCCATTCTTCGCCTTGTTCGGACCGGTGTAGTCGTCGAAGCGGACGATCTCGATCTGCTTCTTGCGGTCCCAGCTCTTGAACTTGTAGGGACCGTTGCCGACCGGCTTGAGGCCGGCGGCCTGCGGGTCCTTGAAGAAGGACTCGGGGAGCGGGGCGAAGGAGATGTACGCGAGCTTGTGCGCGAAGTACGGGACCGGCTTCGCGAGCTCGATGGTGAAGGTGGTCTCGTCGACGACCTTCAGACCGTCGAGGGTCTTGGAGGTGGGCTTGGCACCCTCCTCCTCGGGGTGGACCTTCTCGAAGCCCTTGATGTCGGCGTACCAGGAGGCGAGACCCTGGGCGTTCTCGACGTTGGCGTTCCAGTTCCACGCGTCCACGAAGGACTTGGCGGTGACCGGGGTGCCGTCGTGGAACTTCCAGCCCTTCTTGAGCTTGACGGTCCAGAGCTTCGAGTCGCTGGTGGTGACCGACTCGGCGTTGATCATCTCGAGCGAGCCGTCGGCCTTGTAGTCGACCAGGGTCGAGAACAGGCCGGACATCACGATGGAGCCGTTGGACTCCATGGTGTCACCGGTGTGCAGGAGCTTCTCCGGCTCACCGACCTCGATCGAGTAGATGCCGTTCGGGTCGATCTTGCCCTTGGCGTCGCTGTTGCCACCGTCGCTCTTGCCCCCGCCACAGGCGGTCGCAGCCAGGGCGACGATGATCGCGCCCGTTACCCACTTGGCGCTCTTGGCACCGCGCATGGGTTTCCTCCTCATGAGTCCACTTGTCACTACAAGAAGGGCACTTCGAGACCTGCCGACACCCCTGACGGCGTTGATCCCCCGGTACCCCGAGTGTGCTCGTGAGTCGGCACTCCCCACAGTGCGTGACCCATTGACCCGAGCTCAATGGAGCCAACTATTAAGTACGTCCGGGCTGTAAACCACACTTAAGTGGTCTCGTTTTGACAACATCACCTTGGCCGCGAAGACCGAAATCCGGACAAACTGAGCACAGACAGACACCCCCGAAACGGACCGTTAACACACGTACCGGAGAGCGATGACCGAATTCCGGACACTCGTCGGGGCCAATGCGTTTGACGAAAAGGGCCTGGCCACTCGCACATGATGCGAGTGGCCAGGCCCTCGGTGTGAGATGCGGCTCAGCCGTTCTCGGGGTGTCCGGCCGGTCAGCCGTTCTTGGCGCGGGAGGCCGCGCGGGCGCGCTCGCGCTGGTCCAGGTTGACCTTGCGGATGCGCACGGCCTCCGGGGTCACCTCGACGCACTCGTCGTCGCGGCAGAACTCCAGGGACTGCTCCAGGGACAGCTTGCGCGGCGGGACGATCGCCTCGAAGGAGTCGGCGGAGGAGGAGCGCATGTTGGTGAGCTTCTTCTCCTTGGTGATGTTCACGTCCATGTCGTCGGAGCGCGAGTTCTCACCGACGATCATGCCCTCGTAGACCTCGGTGCCCGGGTCCACGAAGAGGACGCCGCGCTCCTGGAGGTTGGTCATCGCGAAGGCGGTGACCGCGCCGGCGCGGTCGGCGACCAGGGAGCCGTTGTTACGGGTCTGGAGCGGGCCGAACCACGGCTCGTGGCCCTCGTGGATCGAGTGCGCGATGCCGGTGCCACGGGTCTGGGTCAGGAACTCCGTGCGGAAGCCGATGAGGCCGCGGGACGGGACGACGAACTCCATGCGGACCCAGCCGGAGCCGTGGTTCGACATGTTGTCCATGCGGCCCTTGCGGACGCCCATGAGCTGGGTGACGGCGCCCATGTGCTCCTCGGGCACGTCGATCGTCATGCGCTCGACCGGCTCGTGAACCTTGCCGTCGACCTCCTTGGTGACGACCTGCGGCTTGCCGATGGTGAGCTCGAAGCCCTCGCGGCGCATCTGCTCGACCAGGATGGCCAGCGCCAGCTCGCCGCGGCCCTGCACCTCCCAGGCGTCGGGGCGCTCGGTCTCCAGGACGCGGAGCGAGACATTGCCGATGAGCTCGCGGTCCAGGCGATCCTTGACCTGACGGGCCGTGACCTTGCGGTCCTTGACGGCGGCCTTGGCGTCGGCGCCCTTGCCGGTGCCGCCGCGGCCGACCAGCGGCGAGGTGTTCGTACCGATGACCATCGAGATCGCGGGCTCGTCGACCGTGATGAGCGGCAGCGCGACCGGGTTCTCGGGGTCGGCGAGGGTCTCGCCGATCATGATGTCCGGGATGCCGGCGACGGCGCAGATGTCACCGGGGCCGGCGACCTCGGCCGGCTTGCGGGTGAGCGCCTCGGTCATCATCAGCTCGGTGATGCGGACGTTCTGGACCGAGCCGTCGCGCTTGATCCAGGCGACCGTCTGGCCCTTGCGCAGCTCGCCCTGCTCGACGCGGAGCAGCGCGATGCGGCCGAGGAAGTTGTCGGCGTCGAGGTTGGTGACGTGGGCCTGGAGCGGCGCGCCCTCCTCGTACACCGGGGCCGGGACGTGCTCCAGGATCGTGGAGAAGAACGGCTCCAGGTTGGTGGAGTCCGCCGGGACGGTGCCGTCCTCCGGCTTGGTCAGCGAGGCGATGCCGTCGCGGCCGCACGCGTAGACGATCGGGAACTCGATCTGGTCCTCGTCGGCGTCCAGGTCGAGGAACAGGTCGTAGGTCTCGTTGACGACCTCGTCGATCCGGGAGTCCGGGCGGTCCGTCTTGTTGATGCAGAGGATGACGGGCTTGCGCTGCTGGAGGGCCTTGCGCAGCACGAAGCGGGTCTGCGGGAGCGGACCCTCGGAGGCGTCGACCAGGAGGACGACGGCGTCGACCATCGACAGACCGCGCTCGACCTCGCCGCCGAAGTCGGCGTGGCCGGGGGTGTCGATGATGTTGATCGTGATCGGGGCCCCGCCGTCCTTGGGGTGGTACTTCACCGCCGTGTTCTTGGCGAGGATCGTGATGCCCTTCTCACGCTCCAGGTCGTTCGAGTCCATCATGCGGTCGTCGAGCTGCTGGTGGGCGGCGAAGGCACCGGCCTGCTTGAGCATGGCGTCGACGATGGTCGTCTTGCCGTGGTCGACGTGGGCGACGATGGCGACGTTACGGATGTCGTGGCGCGTGGGCATGGGTGGCTTGCGCTTCTCTCGGATCGTGGGAATCGGCGTCAGTTCCTCTTACGCCCGCCGGGCGGACGCGCCACGGCTATGTCCTATGGTACGGGGCTGCCGTGCAAGGGGCTTCCCCGGAGGGATCCGAGAGGGTCTACTGGGACGTTTCGGGGTGCTGCCGGTCACAGGGTGTGGGGAAAGTCATGCCGCCCGGGTCAAGGGGCCGACGCGATCCTGCCCGCCGGGGCCGCCGGCGGGCAAGGAACTTGAGCTGCTTCTGAGGTTGTGGCCTGCGGTTTCAGCGGCGGGACGGGCTACCCTTGGTCGTTTCGCTCTTCTTGAAACCGATGTCCTGGTACCGGGGGGCGGCGAAGCCCCAGGCACCCGCGTTGACCACGTCGTTCCTGGCCGCGACCAGCTGGGGGCGCTGGTAGAGCGGGATGGACCCGGCGGCGGCCCAGATCCGGGCGTCGGCCTGGCGGATCAGCTCGCCCGCCTCCTCCTCGTCGAGGGTGCCGGCCGCCTGGTCGAAGAGCTGGTCGATCCGGTCCGTGCCGACCCGCGAGTAGTTCTGCTCGACCAGCAGGGAGCCGTCCGAGGCGGGCTCGGGCTTGGCGAAGATCGGCCGGGCGTCGGTCGCCGGGTAGGCGGACGCCGGCCAGGAGTAGAGGGCCAGGTCGTAGTCGCCGGCGGCGACGTGGTCCTTGAAGAAGCTCTCGTCGGAGACCTTGGTGACCTCGGTGCGGATCCCGACCGCGTCGAGCATCCGGACGATCCGGTCGCCGACCGCCCGCAGCGTCTCCGAGCCGGGCCCGGACGGCAGGACGAAGCGGAGGCTGAGGGCCTTGCCGTCCTTGCCGAGGGCCTGGGAGGCGGCGGGGACGGCGGCCGGGGCGGCGCTGCCGCGGGGGGCGTAGGCGCCGGCGACGCCCTGGTCGGGCTTGCCGTTGCCGGGCTGGACGGCGGCGCGGGCGCCGGTGTCGAGGGCCTCGGCGCGGGCGAGGAGGGCGGCGCTCTCCCGGGCGGCGGCGGGGGCCGGGGCGAGGACGCGGGTCTGCTCGGGGCCGCCGGGGCCGATCCGGGGGGCGAGCTCGCCGGGCTTGTCGTCGCCGACGATGTAGAGGCCGTCGTCGGAGGCGGTGTCGGCGGCCCGGTCGCCGCTCTCGGCCTTCTTCTTGGCGTCGGCCTCGCGCTCGTCCGTCTTCTTCCCGGCCTTCTTCTCCGCCTCGGAGCCGGCCTCGGTGCCGGCCGGCTTCTTCCGCGCGCCGCCGGGGACCCAGCCGGCGTCGGCGAGGAGCGCGCGGGCCTCCTGGGTGTCCTGGTCACCGAGGGCGTCGCTGCTGTCCGCGTAGGCGGCCTGGCCCGCCAGGGCGAGGTGGCTGCCGGGCGGCTCGGCGGGGAGGCCGAGCGGCTTGAGCACGGATTCGGCCAGTTCCCGGCGGTCGATGGCGCGGGCGACCGCGCGGCGGACCCGTTCGTCGGCGAGCGGCCCGGACTCGCCGTTGAGGGAGAGCTGGGTGTAGGCGGGCTCCAGGGACTTGCGCACGACGTAGCGGGCGAGGGTGTCCTGGGCCCGGGCGTAGCGGGCGGCGGCGGCCTGGTTGGCGGCGCGGGCGGCGATGACCTGCTCGGCCAGCTCCTCGTCGGCGCCGTGGGCGAGCGCCCAGGAGCCGAGCGCCTTGCCGGGGGTGATCCCGGAGCCGGGGCCGTGCAGCCGGGCCGCCTCGGCGCCGCTGCGGCCGGCGCCGGCGTCCTTGACGGCGAGGGCGATCCGCTCGGCGGTGGCCCGGTCGATCTCGGCGAGGTCGAGCTTCCCGGCGGCGAGGGCCTCCTCGCGGTCGGCGCGCGGCACGGCCCGCAGCACGAGGCTGTCGAGCTTGGCGGGCTGTCCCCACCAGCGGGGGTTGCGGACGAGGGTGACGTCGCCGGAGGCGCGGTCCGTCTTGCTCAGCAGGAACGGTCCGGCGGTGGCCTTGAGGGTGGTGCGGGCCCCGTCGTTGAAGGCGTTCGGGGAGCCCATCACCTGCTTGGGGTAGAGGGGCGTGAAGAGGGAGCGCCAGTCGGCGTAGGGCTTGGCGAAGGTGACCCGCACCTCCAGGTCGTTCTTGCCCTTCTCGATCTTCTCGATGCGTTCGTACCCGGCGTTCCTGGCCGTCCAGTAGGCGGTGTCGCGGCCGCTGAGGGCGCGCCACTGGGCGACGAAGTCGGCGGCGCCGATCTCGCGCCCGTCGCTCCAGACGGCCTGCTGGTTGATCTTGTAGAGGACGACCTGGCGGGGCTCGGTCTCGACGACCTCGGCGCTCTCCAGGTAGTCGGGGTTGAGCCGGGGCCGGCCGCGCTCGTCCAGGGTGTGCAGGGCCGGCAGGACGGCGCCCGCGACGCGGCCGGTGGTGGCGTCGGCGTCGGCCTGGAAGGCGTTGAAGGTGGCCGGCGGGGCGTCGACCGCCCAGCGCAGGGTGCCGCCGTCGTCGACCAGGGCGCGCGCGGTGGGCGCGTTGTCCTGGGCGGCGGCCGGGGCGGCGCCGGCGTCGTCGTCGGAGCTGCATCCGGCGAGGACGGTGACGGCGAGGACCGCGCTGGTGAGGGTGGCCACGGAGCGGAGGGTCCGGGAGCGGGGGCTCCGGGAGGGACCGGCCCATGTCCTCCCCTGGGGGACGCCGACCAGGGACATGACTTTTACCCCTTCGTCCGTTTTCATGCCATTTGGAGATGATCAGACTTCTCTTACTCATCCCACTGAACGGCACCCGGCGGACCCGGCCCCCACGACACGGCGGCGCCCCCGGCAAACCCACTCGTGCGGCCCAACCGCCCCCGCCGCCCCAGCGGCCACGCGCGCCGGGCGGGGCGGCCGGTCAGCCCGCGCGGGACCAGCCGGCGCGGTACGCGGCCCAGTCGCCGGGCTCCTCCGCGAAGTCCACGTACAGGGCGACGCCGAAGCGCTCGCGGCCGGGGTCGGTGCGGCCGAGGCCGAGCCGCACGCCGCGGACGCCGGCGGCGACGGTCTCCGCGTGCTCGTGGTGGCCGAGGTCGTCCTCGTGGAAGAAGGGCAGCCCCATGAGCAGGTCCGTCGTCTCCGGCGTCACCTCCAGGGCGAGCGCCGTCTGCTGGGCGACGTACCCGCCGTACAGGCTCTCCAGCGGCATCCAGGTGTCGTACGACATCACGGCGATCTGGTCCACCCGCCGGGCGACCTCGCCGAAGAACTCCTGGGACCACCACTTGCCGTTGTCGCCGGCGAGGAGCAGGGCGTGGTGGGCGCCCGGCAGCGGGTCGATCTGGTGGGCGGCGACCGAGAGCACCGCCTTCCGCTCCCGGGTCATGCTCCGCAGGCCGTCGAGGAGCGTCAGGTAGTCGGCGTCGCCGGACTGGAGCGGCTCCAGGTCGAAGTGGACGCCGTCGAAACCCGCGTCGAGGACCTGCCCGGCGGAGGCCGTCACGGCGGCGCGCGAGGCGGCGTCGGAGAGCCGGAGACCGGTCGGGCCGTCGTTGGCGAGCACGTCCCCGAGCCACGCCTGGACGCGCACCCCCGGCAGGGCCCGGTGCAGGGCGTCGGTCAGCCACCGCGCGCGGGGGTGCCGCTCCGCGGGCAGCGTCCCGTCGTGTTCGAGCGGTCCGGCGTGCACGTACAGGTCCTTGATCCCGGTGCCCTTCAGCCGCTCGGCGAGCTCCCGCACGTCGGCGTCCTTCTTGCGGCCGTCCACCCACGCGTGCCCGATCCAGTACGCGTCCCGGCCGCGCGTGCGGGCGTCGTCGCGGAGGTCGCCCGCGTAGCTGACCCGCAGGGCCAGCGCGGCGAAGAGCGGCGGCACCACGAGCAGCAGCACCAGCCCCAGCGCCCACCAGCGCCCCTTGCGCCACACCCGCTTCAGTCGTCCGTCCATTCGTGCCCCCAGAGCGTCATGGGCCTCCCCGCCCGCCGGAGACCATGGTGAAGATCGGCACTGACACGGACGTACGAGCACGGCGGTCGGTTTCCGGCGGTCCCGTCCGGTCGCGAGGCCGCATCTCCGTACATAACCTCCCTTCTGTGACCCGAACAGCCACCCGAGTCCTGCTCGCGATGCTGGTGGCGGCGTGGTGGGCGGTCGTGCCCGCCGCGGCCGGCGCCCGCGCCGACGACCCCGTCGTCCTCCCCTCCGACGGGCAGGTCCTCGACCGGGTCGGCGCCCTGCGCGACCGGCGCCCCGAGGTCGCCGCGGCCCTCGACCGGCTCTACGACGACCGCCGCATCCAGCTCTTCGTGGTCTACGTGCGCGACTTCTCCGGCCGCTCCGGCCAGGACTGGGCCGACGCCACCGCCGAGCGCAACGGGCTCGGCCGCGACGACGTGCTGCTCGCCGTCGCCACCCACGACCGGCGGTACGGCTACTCCGCCGATCCCTCCTCCCGTCTCACCCAGGACCAGCTCGACGAGGTGGCCGGCACCGCGATCGAGCCCGCGCTGCGGCGCAACGACTGGGCGGGCGCCGCGATCGGCGCGGCGGACGGCTACGCCGCCGTCCTCGCCGGCCGCCCGGTCCCCGCCCCGGCGATCACCCCCGGCCCCGCCGACCCCGGCGGCTCCGCCGGCACCTCCGGCACCGACCTGGTCCTCCCGCTCGCGCTCGTCGGCGGCGCCGGGGCGGTCGCGGCGTACGCGTACACCCGCCGGCGCCGGCGGGCCGCGACCCGCACCACGCCCGGCGGCGGGCAGGGCTGGGGCCGCGACGCGCGGCCCGCGCGGCCGTCCGTCGAGGAGCTGGACGGGCAGGCCCGGCGGACCCTGGTCGCCACCGACGACGCCGTCCGCACCAGCCAGGAGGAACTGGGCTTCGCCACCGCCCAGTTCGGCGAGGACGCCACCCGCCCCTTCGAGGAGGCGGTGACCTTCGCCCAGGAGCAGCTGACCGCCTCCTTCCGGCTGCGGCAGCGGCTCGACGACTCCTTCCCCGAGGACGAGGCCACCCGGCGCTCGATGCTGGAGGAGATCCTGCGGCGCTGCGCCGAGGCCGACGCCCGGCTCGACGCGCAGAGCGAGGACTTCGACCGGCTGCGGGCCCTGGAGCGGACCGCGCCCGAGGCGCTGGCCGCCGTGGAGGCCGCCTTCCGCGAGCAGACCGGCCGGGTCGCCGCCGCCGAGGCCGCGCTGGCGTCGATGCGCGAGCGGTACGCCGCCTCCGCCGCCTCCCCCGTCGCCGGCGACGTCGAGCAGGCGAAGGACCGGCTCGTCTTCGCCACCACGCACATCGACCAGGCCCGCCAGGCCGTCGACGGCGGCGAGACCGGCGTCGCGGCCGTGCACGTGCGCGCCGCCGAGGGGGCGGTCGACCAGGCGGCCCGGCTGGCCGGGGCGGTGGACCGGCGGGCGCGGGACCTGGCCGAGGCGGAGGGCCGGCTGCCGGGCGTGCTCGCCGAGACCGACGCCGACCTGGCGGAGGCCCGCGGCCTCCTCGAAGGGACGGCGGAGGGCGCCGCGACCGGTGACCTGCGGGGCCGGATCGCCCGTGCGGAGGCGGTGGCGGCGGAGGTGCGGCGGTTGGTGGAGGCGGGGCGGTACGACCCGCTGGACGCGCTGCGGCGGATCAAGGAGGCGGACACGGCGCTCGACCAGGCACTGGCCGGCGCACGGGAGCGCGAGTCCGGCGACGCGCGCGCCCGCGCGCTCCTGGAGCAGGCGCTGCTGACGGCCCGTGCGGAACTGGGCGCCGCCGCGGACTTCGTCCAGACCCACCGGGGCGCGGTGGGCAGCGAGGCCAGGACCCGGCTCGCGGAGGCCCGGCGGCGGCTGGAGCGGGCCGGGGCGCTGGCGGCGGCCGAGCCGCAGTCGGCGCTGGCGGAGGCGCAGCAGGCGGACGCGCTGGCCCGGCGGGCGCAGGAGCTCGCCGAGCAGGACGTGCGCCGGTACGGGAACCCGAACGGGCTGGGCGGTGTATCAGGAGGGGGAGTGAGCGGTGGCGGCGGGCTCGGCGGGGCCGTGCTCGGCGGCATCGTCCTCGGCGGGCTGTTCGGCGGGGGTTCCGGGAGGGGAGGGGGCGGAGGTTTCGGCGGCGGGCCGGGCAGCTTCGGCGGCAGCGGCACGCGCGGCCGGCGGGGCGGCGGCGGCCGCTTCTGAGTTCCACGTCCACGACACCCTGCAAGGAGCAGCGCATGAGCAAGCAGACCATCCTCGGCCGCGTCACCCAGCTGGCGAAGGCGAACATCAACGCCCTGCTCGACCAGGCCGAGGACCCGCAGAAGATGCTGGACCAGCTGATCCGCGACTACTCCAGCAACATCTCCGAGGCGGAGGAGGCGGTCGCGGCGACGATCGGCAATCTGCGGCTGATGGAGCAGGACCACGCGGAGGACGTGGCGGCAGCGGCCGAGTGGGGCGGGAAGGCGCTGGCGGCCAGCCGGAAGGCGGACGAGCTGCGGGCCGGCGGGCGGACGGAGGAGGCCGACCGCTTCGACGGGCTGGCGAAGGTCGCGCTGGGCCGCCAGCTCCAGTCGGAGAAGGAGGCGCGGACGGCCGAGCCGACGATCGCCGCGCAGACCGAGGTGGTGTCGCGGCTGACGTCGGGGCTGGACCGGATGAAGGCCAAGCTGGTCGAGCTCCAGGCCAAGCGGGACGAGCTGGTCGCCCGCTCCCGGTCGGCGCAGGCGCAGAACACGATGATGGACGCGGTGAAGAGCGTCGACGTGCTGGACCCGACGAGCGAGCTGAGCCGCTTCGAGGAGAAGGTGCGCCGGGAGGAGGCGCGGGCGCTGGGCAAGCAGGAGCTGGCCGCCTCCTCGCTGGACGCCCAGTTCGAGCAGCTGGACGCGATGGGCGACGAGGCGGAGATCGCGGCCCGGCTGGCCGCGCTCAAGGCCGCCTGAGCCGCGCTACGGCGGGTCCGGTCAGAACGCTCCGGCGGGTCCGGTCAGAACATGCTGAGCAGCTGGTCCACGGTGGGTTCCGCCGCGGGCCCGCCGCCCGGGAGGGCCAGCTCGAACCAGACGGTCTTGCCGCGCGGGGTGCGGCGGGCGCCCCAGGAGGCGGAGAGCAGTCCGACGAGCTGGAGGCCCCGGCCGCCCTCGTCGGTGTCCTTGGCGCGGCGCCGGCGCGGCTGGACCAGGCCGGCGTCCCAGACCTCGCAGACCAGGGTGCGGTCGCGCAGCAGCCGGAGCCGTATCTCGCCCTCGCCGTACCGGAGGGCGTTGGTGACGAGTTCGCTGACGAGGAGTTCGACGGTGTCGACGAGCGCGTCGAGCCCCCAGGCGGTGAGCTGGGTCCGGGCCAGTTCGCGGGCGCGGCCGACGGACCGGGGCTCGCGGGGCAGCCGCCAGTCCCCCACCGCCTCGGCGGGCAGTCCGCGGATACGGGCCATCAGGAGGGCGATGTCGTCCTCGCCGTGTCCGGTGTCGAGGGTGCCGAGGACCCGGTCGCAGACGTCCTCCAGGGGGCGGTCCCGGTCGGCGAGGGCCCGGCGGAAGGCGCGCAGCCCCTCGTCGAGGGGGTGTTCGCGGGACTCGACCAGGCCGTCGGTGTAGAGGGCGAGGAGGGAGCCCTCGGGGAGTTCGACCTCGACCTCCTCGAAGGGCTCGCCGCCGACGCCCAGCGGCATCCCCGGCGGCACGTCGAGCAGCAGGGCCTCCTCGCCGGGTTCGACGAGGACGGGCGGGAGGTGGCCGGCGTTGGCGAAGGTGCAGCGCCGGGTCACCGGGTCGTAGACGGCGTAGACGCAGGTCGCGAGGTAGACCTCGGAGAGTTCGGGGCCGCGGTTCTTGGTGGCCCGGGACTGCTGGGCGCCGATCGGGGCGCCGAGGCCGCGGGCGATCTCGTCGAGGTGGGAGAGGACCTCGGCGGGTTCGAGGTCGAGCTGGGCGAGGGTGCGGACGGCGGTGCGCAGTTCGCCCATGGCGACGGCGGCGCGCAGACCGCGGCCCATGACGTCGCCGATGACGAGGGCGGTGCGGTGGCCGGGCAGTTCGATGACGTCGAACCAGTCGCCGCCGACCTCGGTGGCGTCGGTGCCGGGGAGGTAGCGGCAGGCGATGTCGAGTCCGGCGGCCTCGGGGTCGCCGGGCGGGAGCAGGCTGCGCTGGAGGATGAGGGCCCGCTCGTGCTCGCGCCGGTAGAGGCGGGCGTTGTCGATGCAGACGGCGGCGCGGGCGGCGAGTTCCACGGCGAGCGCCCGGTCGCGGTCGCCGAACGGCTCGCTGCCCTTGGTGCGGGAGAACTGCACCAGGCCGACGACGGTGTCGTGGGCGGTCATCGGGACGGCCAGGGTGGACTGGACGAGGTCGCCGTCGCCGCCGGGCACGGTCCGGACGCGGCCGGTGCGCAGCGCTCCGGCGGCGGGCGAGTTGAAGGGGTAGCGGTGGACGGCGCCGACCTCGATGGGGACGGCGCCGCCGTCGCCGGCCGGTCCGTGGCCCTCGTCGGTCCGGTGGGGGGTGTCGGAGACGGCGCTGGCGAAGGCGACCCGGCGCAGTTCGGCGCTGCCGGCGCCGTAGCCGATGTCGTGGGAGCTGCCCCAGCGGCCGGGCGGGGCCTCGTCGCCGGTGAGCAGGCCCTGGTAGAGGTCGACGGAGGCGAGGTCGCAGAAGCCGGGGACGGCGACGTCGAGCAGTTCGCGGGCGGTGGCCTCCAGGTCGAGGGAGTTGCCGATGCGGGCTCCCGCCTCGTTGAGGAGGGCGAGGTTGCGGCGGGCGCTGGCGGCCTCGCGGGCGGCGTTCTCCCGGCGGGTGACGTCGATGCCGAGGCCGGCGACGCCGACCGGGCGGCCGGAGCCGCTGTGCACCCGGTAGAGGTTGATGGACCAGTGGCGGCGGATCCGGGCGCCGGGGGCGGCACCGGTGATGCGGAGGTCGGTGACGGACTCGCCGGTCTCCAGGACGCGGCGGAGGGCGGCGGTCATCCGGTCGGCCTCGGGCTTGGCGAGGTAGTCGTGGACGCTGCGGCCGCGGTGGTCGTCGGCGTCGCCGCCGAAGACGGCGGCGAAGCGCTGGTTGGCGCGCTTGACGGTGAGGTCGGTGCCGAAGAGGAGGAACCCGAAGGGCGATTGGCCGAAAATCGCCTGGGAGGCGGCGAGGTCGGTCTCGATCCGCCGCAGCGCCCGGACGTCGACCACGATGCAGAGCGCGGCCCGTTCGCCGGTGTCGGTCTCGCTGGGCATGACGTACATCTCGGCGATGCCGTGCGGGCGGTCCTGCTCGGGCGAGCCGGCGGGGCCGGGGACGCGGAAGGGGACGAGGCCGGTCCATTCGCGCCCGTCGAGGATCTCCTTGATCCGCTGGTGGCCGCGATCGCGCAGCTCGGCGGGCATGAAGGCCTCGACGGGGTCCTTGCCGCGGGCCTCCTGGGCGGAGACGCCGAAGAGGTCGGCGGCCCGGTGGCTCCACTGGTCGACGCGCCCGTCGGGCCCGAGGGAGAAGGAGGCGACCCGGATGTAGTCGTAGATCGAACCGGGCGGGCTGCTCTGCCACACGACGCCGCCCGTCGTCCTGGATATCTCGCTCACGCGACCGTCCCCTCCAGCTCACCGCACCGGACCGGCCATGCCCGCAGTATTCAGCACCGCGGGCTCCGGCGGCACGACGTCCACGATCACAGGGTGGTCTCGGTCGGCTCGAGACCCGCTCCGGTGATCGTCGTCCCTCTCTCTTTACTCACCAGGGAGAGCCAGCTCGAACCATACGGTTTTCCCGGCGGCGCCCTGCCGGGTTCCCCAGCGGCGGGCGGAGCAGGCCACCAGGCCCAGTCCGCGGCCCCCCTCGTCGTCGGGTCCCGCGGGCCGCTCGGTGGGCGGATCCGGAAGCGGATCGGAGACCTCGACGAGGAGCGCCGAGTGCCGGGGCGGGTCGGTGGCGGCGCCCTCGGCGCGCAGGATCCGCACGCCGATGGGGCCGGAGGCGTACCGGAGGGAGTTGGTGACCAGCTCGCTGACCAGCAGCACGGCCATGTCGCCCACGGCCGCGTCGATCCGCCAGGAGCGGAGCGTCTCGCGCACGGCGTGGCGGGCGGTGCGCACGGCGTCGGCCTCCGCCGGGAAGTTCCACTCGGCGCGGAGGCCGTCGGTGTCGATCACACGCGATCACTTCCCCAACCACGGTGCGGCAGGAAGAGGATCACCCGACGATCACCCTCTCCCGAGGGACCAATGGGGACATACCCGGAATTCGGGACGAAATATCCCGCTGGGGGCGGCTGCGGGCGCACGGTGGCACGAACGGCGTAGGGACGGCGCCGCGCGCGGGGTCTAGGGGCGCGCGGCGGGGAGCCTGCGCGCCGCCTCCGCGACCGCCGGGCGGTCCTGGTCGAGCCAGTCCACGGTGTCCAGTTCGTGGCGGGCGAGCCAGCGGAGTTCGTCGTGGTCCTCCAGTGGGCGCGGTTCGCCGGAGCGCAGACGGGCGGTCCACACCCTCAGGACGTATCCGGGCTTGAGGGGCCATTCGCCGGGGATCCGCTCGCCGGGCTCGGCCTCGACGCCCAGCTCCTCGCGGAGCTCCCGGACGAGGGCGTCCTCCGGGCGTTCGCCGGGCTCGACCTTGCCGCCGGGCAGTTCCCAGCGGCCGGCGAGGTCGGCGGGGGCGCTGCGGCGGGCGGCGAGCAGGCGGCCCCGGTCGAGGAGGGCCGCCGCGACGACGACCACGGCACCGGCCCCTTGGGCGGGGCCGGTGCCGTGGTGTGCGGTGCTTTCGGTCATGCCCGCGAGGGTAGCCGGGGGTCAGCCGGCCGGTGTCGCGCGCTCGACCCAGTAGAGCTGCTTGTGACCGCGGGAGTCGAGCGTGTCCGCGATCTTCTGGGCCTCGTCCTGGGTCGCGTACCGGCCCACCCGGTAGCGGTTCCCGTTGTCGTCCTGCCGTATGACGAGCCACGGTTGGACGGCGCCGCTGTCGGTCATCAGGCATCTCCCTCCGCCGGGGCAGGTGTCATCGCGGGGTCGGGGAAACCCCGATCCGCATATGCCTGAGCTTACGCCTGACCTTCACCCAGCGGATACGCGTTTTCACCAAGAGACACGGATCGGCCGGGAACCGACGGAAGGCGGCCGAAGGTCACATGCCGGACGCCGCCGCGGGGACGACGAACACCGGCATGAGGACGGGCCGCCCGACGGCGCCGCGGCGACACGGAGGGGCGCGGGGGGCCGTCGCCGGGCCCGGGTGCGCGGGGCTCTCGCCGAGCCCGCGTGCGGGGGCCCTCACCCGGTCCGGGTGCGGTGCCGTCGCCAGGGCCGGATGCCGGGAGCCTCACCGTGCCCGGGTGCGGGGCTCTCGCCGGGCCCAGGTGCCGGGACCCTCCCCCGGTCCGGGTGCCGGGCCCCTCGCCCGGTCCGAGTGCGGGGCCGCCGCCGGCGCCGGGTACGGGAACCTGCGCCGGGCCCGGTGAGGGGCCCCTCGCCGGGCCCGGGCACGGGACCTCCGCCGGGCCCGGGTGCCGGGGCCGGGGCACGGAGACCTCCGCCGGAGCCGAGTGCGGGACCCCCGCCGGGCCCGGGCACCTGGTCCGGGTACGCGAGGAGACGGGCGGCGCCAGCCGCATGGCCCGCGGGTCCAGCGGCACCAGCCGCGGGCCCGCGAGTCTGGCGGCGCCAGTCGCGGGGCCCCCGGGTCCGGACGTACGGGGGCGGCGGGGCCGGTGCGGGCTGTGCTCGTGCGCCGGGGTCGGGGCTCGGGGCCGGTCAGGGAACGGGAACGCGGAGTCGCCGGGGCGGGCGGGCTCCTGGCGGTCAGCGGACCGGGAGGTGGTACGAGAGGCGGTAGCGGTCGGCGGGGACGACGACGTCGGCGGTCTCCACGGCGAGCCCGGACGCGTAGAACGTGCGCTCGACGACCATCACCACATGGCCGGGGACGCCGCCCAGCACGAGCAACTCCTCGGCGAGGCCGGGACGGGCGCCGACCTCCTCCACCACGTTGTCCACGACGACGTCGATCGCCGCCATCCGCTCGACGACGCCGCAGCCGCCCAGGGGGCCCTCCTCGGGGAGCATGACGGGGGTGCGGCCGGTGACGGCCAGCGGCTCCCAGGAGGTGGCGATCATCATGGCCTCGCCGCCGTCCCGGTACACGTACCGCGTGCGCATCACGCGGTCCCCCGGCTCGATGCCAAGACGGGCGGCGGTCTCGCGGCTCGCCGGCTCCTGCTCGCTGTGCGCGTCCCAGGTGCCGCGCGCCCCCTCGGCGGCCTGCTCCTGCCGGAAGGGGCTGGCGCCGGAGGCGGGGCGGTAGCCGGAGCGGGCGACCCGGCGGGGCACCGGCCGCTCCCGTACGTACGTCCCCGAGCCGGAGCGGCCCTCGACCAGGCCCTCCGCCATGAGCACCTTGCGGGCCTCCAGTGCGACGGTGTCCGACACCCCGTACTCCTCGCGGATGCGTGCCTGCGAGGGGAGGCGGGTATGCGGCGGGAGCGAGCCGTTCGCGATCTTCTCCCGCAGATCGCTCGCCACGCGCAGATAGGCGGGCTGCTCGCCGAACGTCACTGGGCACTCCCCTCAAGTTGACAGACAGCTACAGCCTGACAACCGAATGTGGCCATCCGCAAGCATGGGCCAGAATTTCACCCGAAGTGATGACAGCGAATCGGGTCCGCCCGACCTCTTGACCCCTATTGGTCTGGACCAATAACTTCCTGCTGCGCGTCCCCGCTCCCTCCCGCCTCGCACAGGAACGAGCCCATGCGTCCCAGAGCCCTGAACCGGCTGACCCTCGGCACGGCCGCCGCCGCGGCCCTCGGCCTCCTCGCCGGCCTCGCCCCCGCCGCCGGCGCCCACCCGGACCCGGCCCCCCGGCCGCCCGCCGCCGAACACGCCCTCAAGCGCGTCGGCTACTTCACCCAATGGGGCATCTACGGCCGGAACTTCCAGGTCAAGGACCTGGACACCAGCGGCTCCGCCGCCCGGCTCAGCCACATCAACTACGCCTTCGGCATCGTCGACAAGGCCGGCAAGTGCGTCATCGGACCGGTGCCCGGCTCCGACCCCTGGGCCGACTACGTCCGCCCGGTCGACGCGGCCACCTCCGTGGACGGCGTCGCCGACACCGCGGAACAGCCGCTGGCCGGCAACTTCAACCAGCTGCGCGAACTGAAGGCGAAGCACCCGAACCTCAAGGTCATGATCTCGCTGGGCGGCTGGAGCGGATCGGCGTACTTCTCCGACGCCGTGCGCACCCCCGCGTCCCGCAAGGCCCTGGTCTCCTCCTGCATCGACCTGTACATCAAGGGCAACCTCCCGCAGGACGGCGCCCGCGGCGGCGCCGGAGCCGCCGCCGGCCTCTTCGACGGCATCGACCTCGACTGGGAGTGGCCCGGCTCCGACGGCGCCCCGGGCAACGTCATCCGCCCCGAGGACAAGGTCAACTTCACCGCCCTGGTACGGGAGTTCCGCACCCAGCTCGACGCGTACGGGCGCTCGCTCCCGCAGCGGAAGCGCTACGAGCTCACCGCGTACGTGCCCACCGCGCCCGCCAAGATCGACGCCGGCTTCGAAGTCGCCAAGATCATGCGGGACTTCGACTTCGTGAACCTCCAGGGCTACGACTTCCACGTGTCCGGCGAGACGACCACCGCCCAGCAGTCCGCGCTCTTCGCCAAGAACGACTGGAGCGTCGAGGGAACCGTCAGGTCCTGGCTGCGGCGCGGCGCCCCGGCCCACAAGCTGGTCGTCGGCATGCCGTTCTACGGACAGGGCTGGACCGGCGTGACCGGCGGCGGCGACGGCCTCGGGCAGCCCGCCGCGGGCCCCGCCCCGGCGACCTGGGCGCCCGGCTCGGAGGACTACAAGAACCTCAAGAAGCTGGCGGAGTCGGGGACGTACACGCTCCACCGGGGCCACCGCGGCGGTCACGCCTGGCTCTTCGACGGCACCACCCTGTGGACCTACGACGACCCCGCCGTGCTGCGCACCAAGGCGAACTGGGTCCGCACCCACGGGCTGGCCGGCGCGATGGTCTGGTCCCTCGACGGCGACACCGCCGACGGCGAGCTGATGCGCGCCATCGACCGCGGCCTCACCCGCCGCTGAACCACCCCGCTCCCCCGGGACCGCCCGCCGGCGGCTCCCGCGGGGCCGCGGACCGGCCCGCCGGCGACGGCGCCCGGGGCACGGACGGCGGCTGGTCACGGGCCGCCGTCCCCGTCCCGGCACCGGTCCGCACACGACGGGGCCGGGTCTCCCGCGCGGAGACCCGGCCCCGTCCGCGTACCCGGCGGCCTGACAGAGGGCGTACGCGCCCCCGGACCTCAGGCCGAGGGCGTACGCGCCCCCGGACCTCAGGCCGAGCCGGTCCCGCCCGGGGTCTCCGGGGGTGTGGCCGTCAGGTCCAGGGCGCCGCGGACGCCGGCGCTGCCGTCCTCCGGCAGCAGCTCCCAGGCGCGGTCGTACTCCGCCCAGAACGCGTCCGCGTCCTTCGCGCCGGCCAGCTTCGCCCACTGCTGCGACGCCCGGCCCAGGCTCGCGAGGTAGGCGTCCACCTCGGCCTGCGCGTCCTTCTCCCAGACCCGGCCCCGCAGCCCGGTCCGCGCGGAGTCGACCGCCGCGCGGACGCCGGCCGCCCAGGCGCGGTGGGCTTCGAGGTCGTCCGCCTGGTCGTCGCCCGGCTCCTCGTAGACGGCGTCCTCGATGGGGTTCACCTGGGTGAGGAAGGCGAGCTGGTCGGGGGTGAGCGTGGTGCGGTCGGAGCGCAGCGACCCCCGGGTGCGCTCCTCGCCGCCGATGCCGCAGGCGATCCGCCGCTCGCCCTCGCGCCAGGCGCTCCGGTCCGGGTAGTAGTACAGGCTCATGGTCTCGGGGCCCAGCGACCAGGTGTCCAGGGCGTACTCGGCGGCCATGGTGTCGCACCGCTCCTCGCCGATCCGCTCCAGCTCCTTCTCGCCGGGCCACGTGTCGGAGGTGGTGGCCTCGAAGCGGCCGGTGACCTCGCCGTCGTGGGGCTCGGCGCAGTCGACGGTCCGCACGCCCCGGCTGTACCGCTCGTCCGCGGAGTCGTCGACGAAGCACGCCCCGGTGCGCAGCTCGACGGGCGACCGGGTGGCGGCGGCCTCGCGCATGCCCTCGCTGAACTCCCGTACGCCCGCCTGCACCTGACCGGTGATCAGGCCGATGATCACGAGGAGGGTGCTGAGCGAGGAGAGCACGACGCCGGCGACGGCGAGCCCCTTGCCGTTCTGCCCGCGCTTCCCGATCTGCCGCAGCGCGAAGACGCCGAGGACGAGGCCGAGCGGCGGCAGGCAGCAGACGATGCCGCTGACGAGGGAGCCGATGGCGAGACCGTTGGTGGTGGGGGCGGCCGGCGGCGGACCGTACGGCCCGTACGGACCCGCGTACGGCATGCCGGGCGAGGTGTACGGCCCCGGTGCCGGGTACGGTCCGGGCGCCCCGTACGGACCGGAGGGCGGCTGGGGCGGCTGGGTCGGCTCCACGGGTGGCGTGCTCCTGTAGGGGCGGGACGAACAGACGATCGGGCGCGCATCGTACGCGGTCGGGGTGCGGGGGCCGCCACGCGGGGACGCGGAAGGGGCGGCCACCGGTGGTGGCCGCCCCTCCGTCGCTCGGGTCAGAGCGGGTCGCTCGGGTCGCTCGGGTCGCTCAGAAGGTCAGAGCGGGTCGTCCGGGTCAGAACTGGAGACCCCAGGAGTCGATCTTCCCGGTGTCGTAGTTCGCGTTGTCCGTCACCCGGAGCTTCCACGTGCCGTTGGCGGCCTCGGCGGAGGCGTTCACGGTGTATGTGGTGTTGATGTTGTCCGCGCTGCCGCCGGTGCCGAACGCCTTCAGCGTGTAGGCCGTGCCGTCGGGGGCGATCAGCTGGACCTGGAGGTCGCCGATGTAGGTGTGCGCGATGTTCACCGGGACCTGCAGGGCCGAGGGCGCGTTGCCGGAGACGCCGCTGACGGTCACCGGGGACTCGACGGTCGCGTTGTCGGCGATGGCGAAGTCCGCGGTGTTCTCGAACTTCGGGCCGGGCGGCGGGGTGGTGCCGCCGCCGACGACGAAGAGCAGCTTGTTCGGGGAACCGGTGCCGGGGCTGGTGACGACGTTCGGGGTGGCGGCGTTCGTCAGGGCCGTGGAGACCTGCGCCGGGGTGGCCGTCGGGTTGTCGGCGAGGTAGACGGCGGCGGCGCCGGCCACGTGCGGGGTGGCCATCGAGGTGCCGGAGATGGTGTTGGTGGCGGTGTCGCTGGTGTTCCAGGCCGACTTGATGGAGGAGCCCGGGGCGAAGAGGTCCAGAACGCTGCCGTAGTTGGAGAAGCTGGAGCGGGCGTCGGTGGAGGTCGTGGAGCCGACCGTGATCGCCTCGGTGACCCGCGCCGGGGAGTAGTTGGAGGCGTTGGAGCTGTCGTTGCCGGCCGCGACCGCGTAGGTGATGCCGGCCGCGATGGAGTTGCGGACGGCCTGGTCGAGGACGGTGTCGACGCCGCCGCCGAGGCTCATGTTGGCGACGGCCGGCTTGACCGCGTTCCGGGTCACCCAGTCGATGCCGGCGACGACCTGGTCGGTGGTGCCGGAGCCGTTGTTGTCGAGGACGCGGACGCCGACGATCTTCGCCTTCTTGGCGACGCCGTACGCGCCGCCCGCGACGGTGCCGGCGACGTGGGTGCCGTGGCCGTGCCCGTCCTGGGCGGTGTTGTCGTTGTCGATGGCGTCGTAGCCGTTGGAGGCCCGGCCGCCGAAGTCGCTGTGGCTGATCCGTACGCCGGTGTCGATGACGTACGCCGTGACGCCCTGGCCCGCGCTGTCCGGGTAGGTGTAGCTCTGGTTCAGCGGCAGCGCCTTCTGGTCGATCCGGTCCAGGCCCCACGACGGCGGGGACGGCTGGGTGGCGTCGATGGTGAAGACGCGGTTCTGGACCACGGACTTCACGGCGGGGTCGGCGGCGAGCTTCTTCGCCTGCGCCTCGGAGAGCTCGATCGCGTAGCCGTTCACCGCGGAGGTGTAGGTACGGGTGATCTTGGCGCCGAACTTGCCCGGGATCGCCCGGCCCTTGGCGGTCTCCGCCTGCGCGGACTCGTCGAGGGTGACGATGTAGCTGCCCGGGATGGTGCCTTCGGCGCCGGCGTTCTCGATGACGCCCTCCGCCGCCGCGGGGGCGGCGGTGGCGGGAAGGGCGGAGAGGGTGCCGAGGGCGAGCGCCGTGACGGCGATGGCCGCGGCGGTGGAGATACGGCGACGCGATGAGCGCATCACTGCCATGTGAGGTGTCCTCCTCGTGGGGGGCGCTCCCGTGGGGAGGGAGCCGAGTGACCTTCACTCACGACAGGGACATGACAAGTGGACGCGGGAGATCCGCCGAGCCCCGCGGCTTCCGGCCGCCCTGCCGTCGACCGAAAGATTGACCGATCCATAGGAATCGCACAAGGGCACCGACACGGCGGCAATACGGCGGCCACAGAACGGACATGACTGTCCGGTAGCTCCGGACGACCCGTCGACCGCCGCTCACCTGCGGCGTTCCCCACCGGCCGTTCGGTCGCCGACTTCCGTGCGTCGTCCGGGAATTCACCGGGCCGACACGCACGGAGCGGGCCCGTCCCCGATCCCCCGGGAGACGGGCCCGCCGTGCGGAGGGCGCGGCGCGGCGCCTCAGAAGTCGTCGGCGCCGTTGCGGAGTTCGGGCGTCCAGTAGCCCGTCTTCGCGACGGCGTCGTCGACGGCGATGCCGCCGGCGGGGGCCGTCACCACGACGCTGCCCTCGGCCGGACCGTCGGCCGCGAACAGGTTCACGGTGAACTCCTTCACCACCCGGTTGTCCTCGTGGACGCCGCCGCGCGAGATCCGCACGTTCGCGTACGCGGGCGCGCCCGGCTCCAGGACCACGGGCGCGGCCGGCTTGCTCTGGGCCACGGGCGGCACGTCCTTCGCCGTCTGGAGCGGGCCGAAGGCGATCAGCGGGTGCTTGAGCAGGGTGCAGGCGCGGCCGGAGGTGTTGGTGGCGGTGAGGACGATGTGCTCGGTGGGCACCTCGTCGGCCTTCGCCATGGTGATCTTCACGTCGCCGTGGGCGCAGGCGGCGGCCTTGGCGGCGGCGCCGGCCTTCGGCGCGTCCGCGGAGCCGGTGCCGGACGCGCCGGCCGTGCTCTTCGCGGCGGCGGGGGCGGCGGAGGCGGTACCCGCGGCGTCCCCGGTGCCGCCGGTCCCGGCGGCCGGGGCGGCGGTGCCGGTGCCGGTGGTGCCGGACGGGGCCGGGGCGGCGGACGTGGTCTGCGGCGCGGCAGCGGACGACGGGGTCGTCGCGCTGCCGGCGTCCTTCGCCCCCGTCTCCCCTCCCCCGCAGGCCGTCAGCGCGAGCGAGCCCGCGGCGACGGCGGCGACGAGAAGGGCGGTGCGGGTGGTGGTGCGGTGTGACGTACGCATGGTGGTGGTTCCCCCGTGAGACGTGAAACGTGTGAGGCGCCGCGATCGTGGCGCCTGCGGTGCGCGGCGCCGCCGGTGCGGCGCCGGTGGTGCTGCGGCCGGTCGTTGCCGGGTTACAGACTCCGCTTCCGCGCTGCCGTCCCGCTTGCGTATCGCTAACGCCCCGCCGCGAGCCGCGCCAGCCGCTCCGCCGCCCGCGCCGACCCCTCGGGAAAACCGGCCGCCCGGGCGTCGGCGGCGGCCCGTTCCAGCTGGTGGGCGGCCTCCTCCAGACGTCCGACACCGGCCAGCGCCTCGCCCCGGGTGATCCGCAGCTCGGCCTGGACGACCACGGCGTCGGGGGCGACGAGTTCCCCGGCGCGAAGCACGTGCGCCAGCGCCTCCTCGTACTCCCCCGCCGCCAGGCAGTGCCCGGCCAGGTGCTGGAGGGTCAGCACCTGCGTGGACGGGTGCCCGGTCCGGTCGGCGAGCGCGACCGCCTCCCGCATCAGCGTCCGGGCCCGTGCGCACTCCCCGGTGGCGTCGAGGACGGCCGCGTGGTTGACGACCGCGATGGCCTCGCTGATCGGGTCCCCCGCGAGCGCGGCCAGCGCGGGCGCCCGCTCCAGGTGGGCCAGCGCCTCCGCGTTCCGCCCCTCCTGGTGCAGGATCCAGCCCAGCAGCGCCCGCGTCCGGGACTGCGCGTCGGGGTCGCCGACCGCCTCCGCCGACGCGAGCCCCGCCTCCAGCAGCGGGGTCCAGCCGTCCTGGAGCCGCATCAGCATCAGCGGCCAGGCGACCAGGGCCAGCCGCCAGGCGCGGTCGTGCAGCCCGAGCGCGGCGGAGGCGGCGACCGCGCCCTCCAGGGCGGGGCGCTCGGCCGCGTACCAGTCGAGCGCGGCCGTACGGCCCTCGAACTCCGGGATCGCGGCGGGCCGGCGCACGTCGGCGGGCAGCGCGTAGCAGGGCTGCGAGCCGGGTTCGGCGGCGGCGTCGGCGGCCAGCCCGGTGTACAGGTAGTGGTCGAGGAGCCGGCGCAGCCCCTCCGGGTCGGCCTGCGGGGCGAGCGCGCGGGCGTAGAGGCGTACGAGGTCGTGCGGGGTCCAGCGGCCGGGCACCGCCTCCGTCAGGAGGTGGGCGGCGGCGAGCCGTTCCAGGTCGGCGGTGGCCCGCGCGGGCGTGGTGCCGGCGAGCGCGGCGGCGGCGAAGTGGTCCAGGTCGGAGCCGGTGTGCAGGCCGAGGGCGCGGAAGGTGCGGGCGGCGGACTCCGGCAGCTGCTGCACGGTGAGGCGGAGCGCGGCGGAGACGCCGACGTCCTCCACGTCGAGGAGGGCCAGCCTGCCCTGCTCGTCGGCGAGTTCGCCGACCATCGCGCCGAGCGAGCGGCCGGGCCGCTCGGCGAGCCGGGCGGCCGTCACCCGCAGCGCGAGCGGCAGCCCGTCGCAGAGCCCCGCGAGCCGGGCCGCCGCCTCCGGCTCCGCCGCGACCCGCGCCTCCCCGAGCACGGACGCGAGCAGCGCCGTCGCGGCGTCCCGGGGCAGCTGGCCGAGCGGCACCGGGCGGGCGGCGTCGGAGGCGATCAGCCCGCCGAGCCGGTCCCGGCTGGTCACCACGGTCACGCACCCGTCGCCGCCCGGCAGCAGCGGCCTGACCTGCTCGGAGGAGCGGGCGTTGTCGAGGAGGACGAGCATCCGGCGGCCGGCCGTCAGCGAGCGGAACAGCGCCCCGCGCCCCTCCGCCGTCTCCGGCACCCGCTGCTGCGGCACGCCCAGCGCGAGCAGGAACTCCCGCAGCACGACGCCCGTCTCGGGCTCCGGGGTGTCGCTGAAGCCCCGCAGGTCGGCGAAGAGCCGCCCGTCCGGGAAGGCGTCGCGCCGCCGGTGCGCCCAGTGCAGGGCGAAGGCGGTCTTGCCGACGCCGGCGGGCCCGGTGACCAGGCACACCGGTCCCTCGCCGCCGCCCGCCGCCCGGTCCAGCAGCCCGGCCTCGGCCTCCCGGCCGGTGAACCCGCGCGGCGCCCGGGGCAGCAGCTCGGGCACGGCGGGCGGTTCGGCCGCCGGCGGCGCGGGGGCGTCGGGCACCGGGGCGAGCGCCCCGCCCTGCTCCCGCAGCAGCCCGGCGTACGTCTCGCTCAGCGCCGCACCCGGGTCCACGCCCAGCTCGTCGGCGAGCAGCCGCCGGGTGCGGTGGTACCAGTCGAGCGCGTCGGACCGGCGCCCGGCCCGGGCCAGCGCCGTCATGAGCGCGGCGGCCAGCGACTCGCGCAGCGGATGCGCGACGGCCTCGGTCCGCAGCACCGCCGCGGCCCGCCCGTGCTCGCCCAGCCTCCCGTACGCCTCCGCCAGCGCCTCCACCGACGAGAGCCGCAGCTCCTCCAGCGCGGTGGCGGCGGCCTCCAGCGGGCCGCTCGGCACGGTGCCGGTGAGCGCGGGCCCCTGCCAGTACGACAGCGCCTCCCGCAGCATCCGCACGCTGTCGGAGGCGTGCCGCTGCGCGCCCGCGAGCCCGACCAGCTCCTCGAACCGGTGCGCGTCCACGAGCGACTCCGGCATCCGCAGCACGTACGCCGACCCGTGGGTGGCCAGCTCGATCCCGTACGCTTCGGCGCCGTGCGCGGCGAGCAGCGCCCGCAGCCGCGAGACGTGCCCCTGGAGCACGGTCTTCGCGTGCGTCGGCGGCTCGTCCTCCCACAGCGCGTCCATCAGACCCGCCACGGACACGGTCGTGTTGGGGCGCAGCAGCAGCGCGGCCAGCAGACTCGTCCGCTTGGCCGGTCCGGGCGCCACGTCCCCGGCCTCCGTCACCACGGCGACGGACCCGAGCAGCCGGAACTCCACCCGCACCTCCGCGTTCCCTGTCGCCGCCCCGTCCCGGCAGCCGAGAATACGCGGCTCCGCGGCCCCCACCTGCACCGTTCCCCGCCGCGTCCGCGGATTCGACCGAAACCCGGCGTCCCCGGGCCGTGGCGGCGCGGGCCGGAGGGATCACTTGAGGTAGGCGAGGACCGCCAGCACCCGCCGGTTGTCGGCCTCCGAGGGCGGCAGGTCGAGCTTGGCGAAGATGTGGGACGTGTGCTTGATCACGGCCCGCTCGGTGATCACCAGCTTCTGGGCGATCGCGGCGTTCGACCGGCCCTCCGCCATCAGGCCGAGGACCTCCCGCTCGCGCGGGGTGAGCCGGGAGAGCGGGCCGTCGCGGTGGTGGTCCTTCGCGAAGAGCTTGGCGACGACGTCCGGGTCCATCGCGGTGCCCCCGGCCGCGACCCGGCGGACCGCGTCCACGAAGCCGTCGGGGTCGAAGACCCGGTCCTTGAGGAGGTAGCCGATGCCGCCGCTGCCGTCGGCGAGCAGCTCCCGGGCGTAGAGCTGCTCGACGTACTGGGAGAGGACCAGGACCGGCAGGCCGGGGATCCGGCGGCGGGCCTCCAGCGCGGCCCGCAGGCCCTCGTCGGTGAACGTCGGCGGGAGCCGGACGTCGACGACGGCGACGTCCGGCTCGTGGTCGAGCAGGGCCTGGAGCAGTCCGGGACCGGTGTCCACGGCGGCCACCACCTCGACGTCGTACGACTCCAGCAGGCGCACGAGGCCGTCCCGCAGCAGGAAGAGGTCTTCGGCTAGGACAACGCGCACGGCAGCTCCATGGTGAGGGTGGTCGGCCCGCCCGGCTTGCTGTGGATCGCGAGCAGGCCGTCGAAGGCGGCGAGCCGGCGCTCGATGCCGCGCAGCCCGGTGCCGCGCGACGGGTCGGCGCCGCCCCGGCCGTCGTCCATGACCTGGCCGCGCAGCACTCCGGCCTCGTACCAGAGGTCGATGCTGACATGCTGCGGGTCGGCGTGCTTCGCGGCGTTGGCCAGGGCCTCGGCGACCGCGAAGTACAGGGCGGACTCCACGGGCGCCTCGGGGCGGCCGGGCAGGTCGGCGTTGACGGTGACGTGCAGCGGGCTGTCCAGGGCGAGGGCGCGCACCGCGTCGGCGAGGCCACGGTCAGCGAGCACCGGCGGGTGGATGCCCCTGACCAGGTCGCGCAGTTCGGTGAGGGCCGCGGCGGACGCCTTGCGGGTGTCGGCCAGGAGGGCGCGGACGGCCTCCGGGTCCTTGTCGATGAGCTGCTCGGCGACGCCGAGGTTCATGCCCAGGGCGACCAGGCGGGCCTGCGCGCCGTCGTGCAGGTCCCGCTCGATGCGGCGGAGTTCGGCGGCGGAGCTGCTGACGGCGTCGCTGCGGCTGTCGGTCAGGTGGCGGACGCGCTGGGCGCCGCTGCTGGGGCCGAGCAGGCTGTGGGCCAGCGAGGCGTGGGCCCGGAGCAGGGCGGGGCCGGCGGCGAGGCCGCCGGCGAGGACGAGGAGGCCGAGGCCGGCGGAGTACCAGGCGGAGGTGAGGTCGCTGATCCGGACCCACAGGTAGTAGTTGCTGCCGGCGTCGGCGATGGGACGGTAGATCGCGGGCATCAGCATGCCGCCGATGCCGCCGGCGACGAGGGCCAGGGGCATCAGGGCGGCGATGACCCCGGCCACCGGGTTGACCAGCGCCCAGGCGAGGTCGCGCCAGGTCGCCGGGTCGGTGAGGATCCAGTGGGTCCGCCGCCCGTACCCCTTGAGGCCGGGCGCGGCGGCGGGGGCGGGGAGGTAGGGCCGCTCGACCGGGCGGCCGGACCAGCTCTCGGCGGTCCGGCGGGAGGCGTCGACCGTGGCGCGCAGGGCGACGGCGAGGGCCGGCACGAGGAACACGCCCAGACCGATGCCGACGAGCGAGACCGCCGTCAGGAACAGGCAGAAGAGCGCGAGTTGGGCGAACGCGAGGCCGAGGACGGGCACTCCCCTGCCGGCGGCGCGGAATCCCTCGCGGATGTTCCCATTCATCACGGTCGTCCCATTCCCCTCGGTCCACGGCTCCCTGCCGTGGTGCTGCGCCGAGTCTTGCCGACCGGGCCCCGACGCGCAGGGGACGTGCGTCCCGTCCCGGGGGTGTACCCAGGTACACCCCCGGGACGCCACCGCAGGAGGGGGGCCGGGGACTCACCGCGGACACACAGCTGTGCCCGACCCGCCGCCAGGCGGATCGGGCACGGCCACCGGCCTGGCGTCAGACGTTGAAGCGGAACTCCACCACGTCGCCGTCCTGCATGACGTACTCCTTGCCCTCCATGCGGGCCTTGCCGGCGGCGCGGGCCTCGGCGACGGAGCCGGTCTCGACGAGGTCGTCGAAGGAGATGACCTCGGCCTTGATGAAGCCCTTCTGGAAGTCGGTGTGGATGACACCGGCCGCCTCGGGGGCCGTGGCGCCCTTCTTGATGGTCCAGGCGCGGGACTCCTTGGGGCCGGCCGTCAGGTAGGTCTGGAGGCCGAGGGTGTCGAAGCCGACGCGGGCGAGGATGGCGAGGCCGGGCTCCTCGGCGCCGACGGACTCCAGGAGCTCCATCGCGTCCGCCTCGTCCAGCTCGGCGAGGTCCGCCTCCAGCTTGGCGTTGAGGAAGATCGCCTCGGCGGGGGCGACGAGGGCGCGCTGCTCGTCCTTGAAGGACTCGTCGGTGAGCTCGTCCTCGTCGACGTTGAAGACGTAGAGGAAGGGCTTGGTGGTGAGGAGGTGGAGGTCGTGGAGGAGCTCCGCCTTCTCCGAGCCCTGGACGATGCCCTGGGAGAAGAGGGTGTCGCCGCGCTCCAGGATCTCCTTCGCCGCCTCGACGGCCGCGACCTTGGGGGCCACGTCCTTCTTGATGCGGGCCTCCTTCGCCAGGCGCGGGAGGACCTTCTCGATGGTCTGGAGGTCGGCGAGGATCAGCTCGGTGTTGATCGTCTCGATGTCGTCCTTCGGCGAGACCTTGCCGTCGACGTGCACGACGTTCTCGTCCTTGAAGGCGCGGATGACCTGGCAGATCGCGTCCGACTCGCGGATGTTCGCCAGGAACTTGTTGCCCAGGCCCTCGCCCTCGCTCGCGCCGCGCACGATGCCGGCGATGTCGACGAAGTCGACGGTGGCCGGCAGCACGCGCTGCGAGCCGAAGATCTCGGCCAGCTTGGTCAGGCGGGCGTCGGGGACGCCGACCACGCCGACGTTCGGCTCGATCGTGGCGAACGGGTAGTTGGCCGCCAGCACGTCGTTCTTGGTCAGGGCGTTGAACAGGGTCGACTTGCCGACATTCGGCAGGCCGACGATTCCGATCGTGAGCGACACGGTGGCGACTTCCCTAGATACGGATGATGGGTCGATCCCCCAGTTTACGGGGGGCCCGGCCCGGCCCTCGCCGTTCGCCGGGGGCGGGGCCCTGCGGACGGCGGCGGACCCCCGGCGCTCCCCGGCGGACTTCGGTCGAACTGCGGCCGGGGACCACCCGAAGGGCGTGTCCCGGGCCTCTCCCGCCGCCTCCCGACCTACGTTGGTGAGGTGGAGCAGCACAGGACAAGTCAGCCGCAAGGCCGCCGACGGCCCCAGACCCCCCTCCCGCCGCCCGGCGCGGTGGTCGAGGTGGAGGGGGGCACGGCCGGCGCGGCCACCGTGTACCGGGCCGGGGGCCCGGCCGCCGGGCGCCGGCCCGCGCCGGTCGTGCAGGCGCTGCGGCGGCTGCCCGCGCCCCGGCTCACCGGGCTCGGCGCGGGGCTCTTCGCCTCGGCCTCGATGCTGCTGGTCGGCTTCCTGGACTGGCTGGTGCTGGACGGGTCGCCGCTGGCGTTCGGGCTGCTGTTCCTGCCGGTGAGCGCGCTCACCGCGCTGTGGGTGCGGACCGCCGACCTGGTGACCGCGCCGATCGCGGTGCCGATCGCCTTCGCCGTCGGCGTCGTGCCGATCGCGGGCGGCACCGGCGGCTTCGGCGGCCAGGCGATGGCCGTGGTGACCGCGCTCGCCGTGCACGCCGGCTGGCTGTACGGGGGCACGCTGATCGCCGGCGTCATCGCGAGCGTACGGAAGGCGCGGGACATGGGGCGGCGGCGCCGCCGTCCCGCGGGGCCGGCCGACCGGCCGTCGTCGGGGCCGCGGTCCGGCTCCCCGTCGGGAGCGGCGCCGGGCCCGTCCGGCTCCGCCGCCCGGCCCGCGTCCGGCGCTCCCCGCGGCCGGACCGGTGCCGGACCGGCCGCCGGCGCCCGCCGCGACCAGGCGCCCGCCCGCGGCAGGCGCCCCGCCCCGTAGGCGTAGGCGTACGCCCGCTGAGAGTTCAGCGGAGGGTTGCCGCGCGCGCCGCCATGGCCGCGCCGACGATGCCGGCGTCGTTGCGGAGTTCCGCGGGGACGATCTCGGCGCGAATGCCGTCGAGGTACGGGAGGAACCGGTCGGCCTTGCGGCTCACCCCGCCGCCGAGGATGAACAGCTCCGGGGAGAACAGCATCTCGACGTGGGCCAGGTACTTGCGGAGCCGTTTCGTCGCCCAGTGCTCCCAGGTCAGGTCCTCGTCCTCGCGCGCCTTCGAGGAGGCGCGCGTCTCCGCGTCGTGGCCCTTGAGCTCCAGGTGGCCGAGCTCGGTGTTGGGGACGAGGCGGCCGTCGGTGAAGACGGCGGAGCCGATGCCGGTGCCGAGGGTCAGCAGGATCACCGTGCCGGTGCGGCCCCGGCCGGCGCCGAAGGTCATCTCGGCGACGCCGGCCGCGTCGGCGTCGTTGAGGACGGTGACGGGCAGGCCGCCGACGGCCTCCCGGACGAGCGCGCCGGCGTCGGTGCCGATCCAGGCCGGGTCGACGTTGGCGGCGGTACGGACCGTACTGCCGGTGACGACGCCCGGGAAGGTCACACCGACCGGGCCGTCCCAGCCGAAGTGCGCCACGACCTCCGCGACGCGGCCCGCGACCTCGTCCGGGGTCGCGGGCTGCGGGGTGAGGACCTTGTACCGCTCCTCGGTCAGGGCGCCGCGTCCCAGGTCCACGGGGGCGCCCTTGATGCCGGAACCGCCGATGTCCACTCCGAAGACGTTCATGGACCCAAGCTAACCGGCGGGGCCGGGTCCTACTCCTTGACGAGCGCGGCGGCCTCGGCGCGCAGGTCGCGGCGGAGCTCCTTCGGGAGCGAGAAGGTGAGGTGCTCGTCGGCGGTCTTGACGATCTCCACGTCGACGTAGCCTCGCTGCGCCAGCCACTCCAGGACCTCCTGGACCAGCACGTCGGGGACGGAGGCGCCGGAGGAGAGGCCGACCGAGGTCACGCCCTCCAGCCACGCCTCGTCGATCTCGCTCGCGAAGTCCACCAGGTACGCGGCGGGGACGCCGGCCTGCTTGGCGACCTCGACCATGCGGATCGAGTTCGAGGAGTTCTTGGAGCCGACGACGATGACGAGCTCGGCCTGGCCGGCCAGCTCCTTGATCGCGGTCTGGCGGTTCTGCGTGGCGTAGCAGATGTCGTCCGACGGCGGGGAGACCAGCTGCGGGAACTTGTCCTTGAGGGCGTCGACGGTCTCCATGGTCTCGTCCACGGAGAGGGTGGTCTGGGAGAGCCAGACGACCCGGGAGGGGTCGCGGACCTCGACCTTGGCGACGTCCTCGGGGCCGTCGACGAGCTGGATGTGGTCGGGGGCCTCGCCGGAGGTGCCGATGACCTCCTCGTGGCCCTCGTGGCCGATGAGGAGGATGTCGAAGTCCTCCTTGGCGTACCGGATGGCCTCCTTGTGGACCTTGGTGACCAGCGGGCAGGTCGCGTCGATGGTCGCGAGCCGGCCGCGGCGGGCCTCCTCGTGGACGGTCGGGGCGACGCCGTGCGCGGAGAACATCACGATGTTGCCCGGCGGGACCTCGGTGGCCTGGTCGACGAAGATGGCGCCCTTCCGCTCCAGGGTCTGGACGACGTACTTGTTGTGGACGATCTCGTGGCGGACGTAGACGGGGGCCCCGTACTGCTCCAGGGCCTTCTCCACGGCGATCACGGCACGGTCCACGCCCGCGCAGTAGCCGCGGGGAGCGGCGAGCAGGACACGCTTCGGGCGGTTGGTCGCGGGCGTTGCAGTCATGTGTCCCATCGTAAGGCCGCGTCGGTGACCGGCTGGAGCGCGGCCGTGTCCGAAACTGACGCCATGGCTGAGAACGCGCAGGTGGACGGAGCGGCACCGGGTCCGGACCACACGGGACTCCGCAGGACGCTCGGCTTCCGCGACCTGGTCGTGTACGGGCTGCTGTTCATCGCCCCGATGGCGCCGGTCGGGGTCTTCGGCACGCTGGACGCGAAGTCGCACGGCGCGGTCGCACTGGTGTACGTCGTGGCGACGGTGGCGATGGCGTTCACGGCCTTCAGCTACGCGCAGATGGTCCGGGTCGCGCCGCAGGCCGGTTCGGTCTTCGCGTACGCCCGGAAGGGGCTCGGCGAGGGGCCCGGCTTCGTCGCCGGCTGGATGGCGATGCTCGATTACCTGCTGATCCCGGCCGTCGCGTACCTCTTCGCGGGGATCGCGATGGAGGCGCTGGTGCCGGAGGTGCACCGGTGGGTGTGGACGGGCATCGCGGTGGTGGTGACGACGCTGCTGAACCTGTGGGGGGTGCGGGCGGCGGCCCGCGTCGGCTTCGCGGTGCTCGCGATGGAGATCCTGGTGCTGCTGGTCTTCGTGGTGTCCGCGGTGGTGGTGCTCGTACGGGACGGGGCGCAGCGCGACTGGTGGTCGCCGCTCACCGGCGACGGGACCTTCTCGCTCGCGGCGGTGGTCGGCGCGGTGTCGGTGGCGGTCCTGTCGTACCTCGGCTTCGACGCGATCGCGGCCTTCGCGGAGGAGGTGACCGGCGGGTCGGCGAAGGTGGCGCGGGCGCTGCTGTTCTGCCTGGTCCTGGCGGGTGTGCTGTTCGTCGCGCAGACGTGGCTGGTGGCGCTGCTCGAACCGGTCTCCTCGGCGGAGCTGGCGGCGGACCCGGGGAAGCAGGGGTCCGCCTTCTACGACGCGGTGGACGCGTCGGTCGGCGGGTGGCTGCACGACCTGGTCGCGGTGTCGAAGGCGATCGGCGCGGCCTTCGCGGCGCTGGCGGGCCAGGCGGCCGGCGGGCGGCTGCTGTTCGCGATGGGCCGGGAGGGGCGGCTGCCGCACGCGCTGGCCCGTACCGACTCGGGCGTGCCCCGGGTGGCGCTGCTGGTGTCGGCGGCGGTCACGATGATCGCGGCGGTGTGGGCGGCCCGGCGCGACGACGGCCTGGACCACCTGGTGTCGGTGGTGGACGTGGGCGCGCTGACGGCGTTCGTGCTGCTGCACGCGAGCGTGGTGGGCTGGTTCGCGGTCCGGCGGGCGGAGGGCGAGCCGCACTGGCTGAAGCACGTCGTGCTGCCGGTGGTCGGCGCGGCGGTCCTGGTGGCGGTGATCGTGGAGGCGTCGGCGGCGGCCCAGGTGGTGGGCGTGATCTGGCTGGGCGTGGGGCTGGTGGTGCTCGCGGTGCAGGGGACGGGGCGGACGGCCGGCAGGAGGTGACCGGGGCGGCCGGGGTTTCCGGGTCCGGGGCGGCCGGGGTTTCGGTTCCGGGGCGGCCGGGGCGCTGACGTTGTCGGTGGGCGCGGTTACGCTCGGTGCATGGGTCTGACTACGTCCGCCGAAGCGCCGCTGCCCGTGGGTGAGGTCTCCCGGATGATCGGGGGGTGGATCGACCGGCTGGGGGCGATCTGGGTCGAGGGGCAGATCACGCAGCTCTCGCGGCGCCCCGGTGCCGGGGTCGTCTTCCTGACGCTGCGGGATCCCTCGTACGACATCTCCATCGGGGTGACCTGCTACCGGCAGGTGTTCGACGCGGTGGGCGACGTGGTGTCCGAGGGCGCCCGGGTCGTGGTGCACGCGAAGCCGGAGTGGTACGCGCCGCGCGGGCAGCTGTCGCTGCGCGCGGCGGAGATCAGACCGGTCGGGATCGGCGAGCTGCTGGCCCGGCTGGAGCAGCTGAAGCGGGGGCTGGCGGCCGAGGGGCTGTTCGCGCTGGAGCGGAAGAAACCGCTGCCGTTCCTGCCGGGGCTGATCGGCCTGGTGTGCGGCCGGGCGTCGGCGGCGGAGCGGGACGTGCTGGAGAACGCGCGGCGCCGATGGCCCGCCGTCCGCTTCGAGGTGCGGAACGTGCCGGTGCAGGGCGTGAAGGCGGTGCCGCAGGTGATCGCGGCGGTCCGGGAGCTCGACGCGCACGAGGACGTGGACGTGATCGTGGTGGCGCGGGGCGGCGGCAGCGTCGAGGACCTGCTGCCGTTCTCGGACGAGCAGCTGATCCGCGCGGTGGCCGCGTGCCGGACGCCGGTGGTGTCCGCGATCGGGCACGAGCCGGACTCGCCGCTGCTCGACCTGGTGGCGGACCTGCGGGCCTCCACGCCGACGGACGCGGCGAAGAAGGTCGTCCCGGACGTGGGCGAGGAGCTG
Organism: Streptomyces sp. NPDC057854; assembly: GCF_042797055.1. Taxonomy (NCBI): domain Bacteria; kingdom Bacillati; phylum Actinomycetota; class Actinomycetes; order Kitasatosporales; family Streptomycetaceae; genus Streptomyces; species Streptomyces sp. NPDC057854. Next base: position 149,810 of record NZ_JBHVMF010000014.1, on the reverse strand, counting down.
GAGCGGGTGCGCCAGCTCCGAGACCGGGCGCTGCGGACGGTGCGGGGGCTGCTCGACCGCGAGGAGCGGGGTCTGGCGCACGCGCTGGCCCGGCCGGTGATGGAGCATCCGCAGCGGATGGTGGAGGTCCGGGAGGACGAGCTGGATGCGCTGCTCGCGCGCAGCCGGCGGGTCCTCGGGCACCTGCTGGACCGGGCGGACTCGGAGCTGGCGCACACCCGGGCGCGGGTGCGGGCGCTCTCCCCGGCGGCGACGCTGGAGCGCGGGTACGCGGTGCTCCAGCGGGCGGACGGCGCGGTGGTCCGCGCGGCGGACGAGGTCGCGGAGGGCGAGGAGCTGCGGGCCCGGGTGGCGGACGGCGAGTTCACGGTCCGGCGCACCTAGCGGCGGGCGGCAGCGGGTACGGGACGACGAGCGTCACGGCGACGGAGATCGGAGAAGAGACGGATGGCTGGCGGTACGGAGACGGCGGCGGGGCTCGGTTACGAGGACGCCCGCGACGAGCTGATCGAGGTCGTGCGGCGCCTGGAGGCGGGCGGCACGACTCTGGAGGAGTCACTGGCGCTCTGGGAGCGGGGCGAGGAGCTGGCCAAGGTCTGCCGGCGCTGGCTGGAAGGCGCCCGCGCCCGCCTCGACGCCTCGCTGGCGGCGGAGCGCGCGGCGGAGGAGGACGAGTCCGGGGAGGGCCGGGGCTAGGGACGGTCTGGGGCTAGACTGGGGCGAGTGAAGCGGATCACTATCCGGATCGTATAGTTGAACTTTCATCAATCATCGGCGTACTGTCGAGGACGTCGCCCGGGATTGCCCGCCGGGCGGTCCCCTTTGCAGTCCGGAAGGTACGCAGCATGTCCCTCGTTCTCGACCCCGCCGCCCAGGACCTCCTCTTCCGCGAGGCCCGCACCGCCAACACCTTCACCGACGAGCCGGTGACCGACGAGCAGGTCCAGGCGATCTACGACCTGGTGAAGTACGGCCCGACCGCCTTCAACCAGACCCCGCTGCGCATCACGCTGGTCCGCTCCCCCGAGGCCCGCGAGCGCCTGGTCAAGCACATGGCCGAGGGCAACCAGGCCAAGACGGCCGCCGCCCCGCTGGTCGCGATCCTCTCGGCCGACAACGAGTTCCACGAGGAGCTGCCGGCCCTGCTCCCGCACTTCCCGCAGGCCAAGGACATGTTCTTCGCGGAGCGCCCGGTCCGCGAGGGCTCCGCGCTGCTGAACGCCGCCCTCCAGGCCGCGTACTTCATCGTGGGCGTCCGCGCCGCCGGCCTCGCCGCCGGCCCGATGACCGGCCTGGACTTCGCCGGCGTCCAGAAGGAGTTCCTGGACGCCGACCACACCCCGCTGATGGTCGTCAACATCGGCAAGCCGGGCGAGGACGCCTGGTTCCCGCGCTCCCCGCGCCTCGCCTACGAGGACGTCGTCACGACCGTCTGAGCCGGACCCCTCCGCACGGCGTACGGCGAAACCCCCCGGTGCCCGGCACCGGGGGGTTTCGCCGTACGGAGGCGCGGGGCCGCCGTCAGGTCTGCTGCGAGCGGAGCGCGCCCGCCATCCGCGCGAGCGTGTCGAAGGACGCCGTCCCGGTCACGACGGTCGTCGCCTTGCCGTCGGTCCGCACCAGCGCGTCGTACTTGGGGCCCTCCCAGCGCTGCCACACCTGGCCGCCGACCGTCTGCGTCTTCCCGGTGTCCTGCGCCTCGTGCGTGACCTTGGGCACGAACTTCTTCGGCTCCGCCGTCGACTGGTTCACCGAGACGTACTGGGTGTCCGGCGAGAGGAAACCGAGCTGCCAGGTGTCGCCCTGCTCGCGCTTGTACGAGACGACCGTCGCCTTCCAGCCGTCGCCGAGGCCCTGCGGGGCCAGGACGGGGTAGGGGGCCGCGCGCTGCGCCGTGAGGAGCTCGACCCGGTAGTCCTTGGCCTTCACCGGATCCGCGTTCTCGTCGTGCGGGATGAAGAGATACATGACCCCCGCGGCGACCATGATCACCCCGAGGGACTGGAACATCCCGCGTACCGTCTGCCTGCCTCGCTTAGCTGCCACGCCCCATATGGTCGCATCACGGTCCCGCGCTCATACGTGGGCCCCTCTGCTCAATATGTCGACCTGGCGATAGAGTCGCAGCACCCTCCTTTTTTCCGGCCGTCGTCGTACAGAAAGGTGCGCTCCGATGACCGAGCACCACCTGCCCCCCGAGCTTGAGGTCTCTCCCGAGGCCCCCGACCGCAACCTGGCCCTCGAACTGGTCCGGGTGACCGAGGCCGCCGCCATGGCCGCCGGCCGCTGGGTCGGCCGCGGTGACAAGATCGGCGCGGACGGCGCCGCGGTCAACGCGATGCGGACCCTCATCTCGACCGTCTCGATGAACGGCGTCGTCGTCATCGGCGAGGGCGAGAAGGACGAGGCGCCGATGCTCTTCAACGGCGAGCGGGTCGGCGACGGCACCGGCGCCGAGGTCGACATCGCCGTGGACCCGATCGACGGCACCACCCTGAACGCCAAGGGCATGCCGAACGCCATCGCCGTGCTCGCCGCCGCCGACCGCGGCTCCATGTTCGACCCGTCCGCGGTCTTCTACATGGACAAGCTGGTCACCGGCCCCGAGGCCGCCGACTTCGTCGACATCAACGCGCCCGTCTCGGTCAACATCCGCCGGGTCGCCAAGGCGAAGGGCATGACCGCCGAGGACGTCACCGTCGTCATCCTGGACCGCCCCCGCCACGAGGGCATCGTCAAGGAGATCCGCGAGACCGGCGCCCGGATCAAGTTCATCTCCGACGGCGACGTCGCCGGCTCCATCATGGCCGCCCGCGAGGGCACCGGCGTGGACCTGCTCATGGGCATCGGCGGCACCCCCGAGGGCATCATCTCGGCCTGCGCCATCAAGTGCCTCGGCGGTGTCATCCAGGGCAAGCTGTGGCCGAAGGACGACGCGGAGCGCCAGAAGGCCATCGACGCCGGCCACGACCTGGACCGCGTCCTCACCACGACCGACCTGGTCGGCGGCGACAACGTGTTCTTCGTCGCCACCGGCATCACGGACGGCGAGCTGCTGCGCGGGGTGCGCTACCGCTCCGAGACCGCGACCACGCAGTCGCTGGTCATGCGGTCGAAGTCCGGCACGATCCGCCAGATCGACTCCACGCACCGGCTCGCGAAGCTGCGCGCGTACAGCAAGATCGACTTCGACCGGGCGAACTGACCCCGGCTCGACGACGCCCACGGAGAAGGGGCGCCCCCGGTGCGGTGGGGGCGCCCCTTCCCGTATGTCGCGGTGTGTCTCCGTACGCCTGCGTCCGTCGCGGAACCGGCCGCGCGTCAGCCGGCCTGGGCGATGCGGTCCGCCGCGGCGGCCTTGCGGAGCTCCACCTCGCGGCGCCGGCGGCGGGCCAGCACCACCCGGCGCTCGGCGGCCGTGAGCCCGCCCCACACGCCGTACGGCTCCGGCTGGAGCAGCGCGTGCTCCCGGCAGTCGACCATCACGGGACAGCGCGCGCAGACCCGCTTGGCCGCCTCCTCCCGGGCGAGCCGCGCGGCGGTCGGCTCCTTGGAGGGGGCGAAGAACAGTCCCGCCTCGTCCCGGCGGCAGACGGCCTCCGCGTGCCAGGGGCCCTCCTCGTCCGCCCGCGCGGGGGCGCGCTGGGGCGGCACGGGGGCTACCTGGAGGGGCTGATGCGGCAGTTGCAGCACGGTCTACTCCTGACGACGGCTTCGCGAGCGAGCAGCGATGCACGAGCCCTACCCGCTGTGCGCGCGCCTATGCACTGCGTACGCCTCCCATCCGGAGTCCGGAGCCCCGGCGACGTATTCCGGTCACTTTCCTGGCCGGAACCCCGCTGGACTGCTCCGTGGGCGATGTGGATCAGCGGGCGGGCGTCAGTGGCCGAGGTGCTTGCGGATCTTGTTCTGGAGGTCGACGACCCACTTGCCGCGCTTGGGTCTCGCCTCCACGTTCCCGCAGAGCGAGTAGCCGTTGACCACCACCATCGGAGCCTGCGGGTCCACCCCCTCCAGGGTGGTGACCTCGAAGTTCCCGAGGATGCCGGTGCCGGTGCCGCGCAGGCTGATGTTCTCCGGGACGCGGATCTCGACGTTCCCGAAGATCGAGGTGGCGTTGATGGTGGTGAGCGGCTGGGCGAAGATCGCCTCGGTCAGGTCGATCTCGATGTTGCCGAAGATCGCGAAGGCGTCGGTGCGGCGGGCGACCCGCCAGCGGCCCTTGCGGGTGGTGCTGGAGAAGACCGCGAGCAGCCGGTCCGCGTTCCCCTCCACGTCCTCGGGCCCGTACGCGGCCGGGACCGGCTCGGGCCGCGGCGCGGACGGACCCCGGTCCCCGGCGGGCAGGTCCCGCACGATCGGCTCCAGCTCGCCGACGGTCTTCGCCCGGTAGACCGCCTCCACCCGCTCGGCGTGCTCCTCCGGGTCGAGCCGCCCCTGCGCCAGCGCCTCCGCCAGGATGTCCGCCACCCGGTCCCGATCGGCGTCGGACGCCCGAAGCGCCCCCTGGGGATCGGCGTAGGCGGGCGGCGCGGGAGCGGCGGGCGCCGCCGGAGCAGCGGGCGGCGCGGGAGCGGCGGGCGGTACGGGAGCAGCGGGCGGCGCGGGGGCAACCGGCGGCTCGGGGGCCTCCGGAGCGGCGGGCGCGGCCGGGACCTCGGCGGCGGCCGGGGCCACAGGAGCGGCCGGCGCCGCCGGGGCGGCGGGCGGGGCCGGGGGGTTCGGCGGGGTGGGGGGCTGGGCGGCGGCGGGCTGCTTTTCGAGGTCCACCTCTTCACCCTGGCACACGCGATAGATCGCGACCAGAGCCCCGGACCCCCATCTCTCCCCTAGGGGAAGCGGCCGACGCCGATCCCCCGACCCCCACCCCGGGGCAGCGCCCCCCGGCAACACTCCGGATCGGCGCGTTCGCCGCGCCTGGTGAGCCTTACCTCACAGGATCGCCGCAGCGCCCGCGTTCTACGCTGGAGGGCGCGCCCGCCAACGGAGGCGGCGCGCTGCTGTCTGCCGAGTGAGGAATGGCCGCCGTCATGCCAGAGTTTGCGTACTCCGATCTGCTCCCCGTAGGCGAGGACACCACGCCCTACCGCCTGGTGACCGCCGAGGGCGTCTCGACCTTCGAGGCCGACGGCCGTACGTTCCTCAAGGTCGAGCCGGAGGCGCTGCGCAAGCTGGCCGCCGAGGCGATCCACGACATCCAGCACTTCCTGCGCCCGGCCCACCTGGCCCAGCTGCGGAAGATCATCGACGACCCGGAGGCGTCGTCCAACGACAAGTTCGTGGCGCTCGACCTCCTCAAGAACGCGAACATCGCCGCCGCCGGCGTGCTCCCGATGTGCCAGGACACCGGCACCGCGATCGTCATGGGCAAGCGCGGCCAGAACGTGCTCACCCAGGGCCGCGACGAGGAGGCCCTGTCGAAGGGCATCTACGACGCGTACACCCAGCTGAACCTGCGGTACTCGCAGATGGCCCCGGTGACCATGTGGGAGGAGAAGAACACCGGCTCGAACCTGCCGGCGCAGATCGAGCTGTACGCGACCGACGGCGGCGCGTACAAGTTCCTTTTCATGGCCAAGGGCGGCGGCTCCGCCAACAAGTCGTTCCTCTACCAGGAGACGAAGGCCGTCCTCAACGAGGCGTCCATGATGAAGTTCCTGGAGGAGAAGATCCGTTCGCTCGGCACGGCGGCCTGTCCGCCGTACCACCTGGCGATCGTGGTCGGCGGCACCTCCGCCGAGTTCGCGCTGAAGACCGCGAAGTACGCCTCCGCGCACTACCTGGACGAGCTGCCGACCCAGGGCGACCCGGCCACCGGCCACGGCTTCCGGGACAAGGAGCTGGAGGAGAAGGTCTTCGAGCTGACGCAGAAGATCGGCATCGGCGCGCAGTTCGGCGGCAAGTACTTCTGCCACGACGTGCGCGTGGTCCGCCTCCCCCGGCACGGCGCCTCGCTGCCGGTCGCGATCGCCGTCTCCTGCTCGGCCGACCGCCAGGCCGTCGCGAAGATCACCGCCGAGGGCGTCTTCCTGGAGCAGCTGGAGACGGACCCGGCGCGCTTCCTGCCGGAGACCACCGACGAGCACCTCGACGAGTCCTCCGACGTCGTGAAGATCGACCTCAACCAGCCGATGGACGAGATCCTGGCCGAGCTGACCAAGTACCCGGTCAAGACCCGGCTCTCGCTGACCGGTCCGCTGGTGGTCGCCCGTGACATCGCGCACGCGAAGATCAAGGCGCGGCTCGACGCGGGCGAGGACATGCCGCAGTACATGAAGGACCACCCGGTGTACTACGCCGGCCCGGCGAAGACCCCCGAGGGGTACGCCTCCGGCTCCTTCGGCCCGACGACGGCCGGCCGGATGGACAGCTACGTGGAGCAGTTCCAGGCGGCGGGCGGCTCGATGGTGATGCTCGCCAAGGGCAACCGCTCGCAGCAGGTCACGGACGCGTGCGGCACGCACGGCGGCTTCTACCTCGGCTCCATCGGCGGCCCGGCCGCCCGCCTCGCCCAGGACTGCATCAAGAAGATCGAGGTCCTGGACAACGAGGAGGACGGCATGGAGGCCGTCTGGAAGATCGAGGTGGAGGACTTCCCCGCCTTCGTCGTCGTCGACGACAAGGGCAACGACTTCTTCCAGAACCCGGCGCCCGAGCCGACGTTCACCCACATCCCGGTGCGCCAGGGCTCCCAGCTCTCGTAACCTCCGGTAGCCCGTCACCGCCCCCGGTCCGTCCGTACGGACCGGGGGCGGCGTCACGTTCCGCTCCGAAAGTCGCTACCGACCGGTAGTCAGCTGGACGCCTACTGGTCAGTATGGGTCGCGAGCATGTCAACCACTGAGCCGGTCGACCACTCGGGAGCCCCCCATGCCCTCCAACCCCAAGCCCGCCATGCCCCCCAAGCCCTCCAGGCCCTCCGCCAAGGCCGCTGCCACCGCCACCGGCCTCCTCGGCCTCACCGCCCTCCTCGTCGTCGGGCCCGCGCCCGCCGCCTCCGCCGCCGACCCGGACACCCACCTCACCTCCGCCGCCACGATCGAGGGCGTGGACTACGCGACCTGGCGCCGTGACGTGGCGGCCGTGATCGCCGAGGCGCGCCCGTACGTCGAGGAGCGCGCCGAGGACGCCGGCACCGAGAAGCAGGCGATCGTCCTCGACATCGACAACAGCTCCCTGGAGACGGACTTCCACCCCTTCTGGGAGCTGCCGACCCCGGCGATCCCCGAGGTCCGCGCGCTGGTCCGGGACGCGCACGCGCGCGGGGTGAAGGTCTTCTTCGTGACCGCCCGCCCGGGGATCATCCACTCCCTCACCGAGTGGAACCTGAAGCAGGTCGGCTACCCGGTGGACGGGCTGTACGTGCGCTCGCTGCCCGACCTGTTCGCCGAGGTCAGCGCGTACAAGACGGAGAAGCGCGCCGAGATCGAGGCCAAGGGGTACACGATCATCGCGAACATCGGGAACAACACGACCGACATCGTCGGCGGCCACGCCGAGCGCGCCTTCAAGCTACCGGACTACGGCAAGCTGTCCTGACCCGGACGCGGGAGGGCGTTCGCTGAGCCCCCGGGCGCCGTCCGGGGGACGTGAGCCGTCGGGAATGATGGGGACATGCCCAGAGCCCCCTTCCTCCGTACCGCCCTGCTCGCGTCGGTCCTGCTGACCGCCGGCGCCTGCGGTACGACCCCGGAGCCGGACCCGTCCGCCTCCGCCGCGCCCTCCTCCGCCACGAGCCCGTCGGCGACCCCGTCGGCGACCCCGTCCGCCGCGCGGGCCGCCGGCTCGCTCGGCGGGCCCGGCACGCCCTGCGCCCTCCCCGTCTCCTTCTCCCTGGCCGAGGACTGGGAGCCGAAGGCGGTCGAGGTCCCCGCCGACCCCGACTTCGCCGACCTGGTGAAGCAGGGCCCGGCCACCATCGTGTGCGAGGCGAACGCCAAGGCCACCGGCAACCTGGGCTTCCTGCGGGTGTGGTCCGCCCCGAAGGGCCCGGCCGGGACCACTCTGCGGGCCTTCGTGAAGGCCGAGAAGGGCAGCAAGGGGCTAACCCTGGCGGACCTGAAGACGGGCGGGACGCCGATCGTGGAGGCCCGCTACACCGTGCACAGCGAACTCCTCGACGAGGACCGCGCCGGGCGGGCGTTCGCGGTGGAGACCGCGAGGAGCACGGTCGTCGTGGAGCTCGGCGGCTTCGACGCCGAGGAGGACGCGATGATCGCCGCGTACGAGCTGGCGAGGTCGAGCCTGAAGGTCACGTGAGGCCGGACCGCACGACGCCGTGACAGGGCCGTGGCCCCCCGTCCCGCACCGGACGGAGGGCCACGGCGTTCTCGGTGCGGCCGGCTACGCGAACCGCTGGCGCGCGGAGCCGTCGCAGGTCTGGAGCCGGACCGGCTCCTTCGCCGCCGCCTGCGTCAGGCAGAGGCCGGTCGCGGCGGCGGGCCGGATCGTGGCGCCGTCGCGGACGAACCTCTGGTTCGCGGCGCCGGAGCAGTTCCAGAGGACGAGCGCCTTGCCGGCCTGGTAGGCGGCGCCCGGCACGTCCAGGCAGCGGTCCTGGGTCAGTTCGGTGTGGACGGTCTTCCGGGCGGAGTCGTACCACCAGCCCTGGTTGCGCCCGCCGTGGCAGTCCCAGCCGAGGACGGCGGTGCCGTTGGCGGACTCGGAGGCGTTCACGTCGAGGCAGTTGCCGGTCGCCTCGTTCCGCAGCGGCTTGTAGACGTCGTCCCAGGCGAGCGGGAAGAGCGTCGGGGTGCCGGAGGAGTTGACGTCGGCGCAGCTCGCCTCGCGCAGGCCCGAGGCGTACAGCTGGGTCAGGCAGGAGGCGAAGGCGGCGTGGCCGCTCTTGTTGGGGTGGAAGGACTGGCGGGTGGTGTTCTCGTCGATGCCGCCGGGCTTGGAGAGGTCGATGTACAGGCCCCGGGCCCAGGTGTCCTCCATGCAGACCTCGTGGCCGTGGAAGAGCCGCGAGTTGTCGAGGTAGACGGCGCCGGTGGAGGCGGCGACCTTGCGCATGCCGCGCTCGAAGGCGGGGACGGCCACGTTGCGGCCCCATTTGGTGTCGGAGTCGTAGCCCATGCCGCCGCAGGCCAGCTTGCCGGGGAAGTTCGGGTTGTCGCGGAAGTCGGGGCCGATGGGGCTGGGGTAGCCCATGACGACGAGCTTGTAGTCGCCGTCGGCGTATCCGGCGTCGCGCATGACGGACTTGAGGTCGCGGACGGTCTGCTCGACCTTGGGGACGAGGGCGTCGACGCGGGCCTGCCAGCCGGGGGCGTACTTCGGCTCGCAGGCGCCCTGGCTGAGGACGTACCGGGTGACGCAGTCGGTCATGACGGGGCCGAACTGGAGGTCGTCGTTGGCGCCGGCGACCAGGAAGACCATCTTGATGCGGGTGTTGCGGGCCTTGATGGCGAGGTTGTCGCTCTGGACGAGCTCGTCGGCGTACTGCTTGTGCCCGCCGATCCGGATGTGGCCGGTGTAGGCGCCGGAGCAGGAGACGTTGAAGGTGAGGTCGGCGGCGATGCCGGTGCGGTGGATGGCGGCGTCGGGCGAGCGGTGGCACCAGTTGGTGGGACCGTTGGTGGGGGGCTCGTAGGTGCCGACGCCCTCGCCGGAGATCTCGCTGTCGCCGAGCGAGATCAGGCCGGTCTTCCGCTGGTCGAGGGGGCGTTCCTCGGGGCTGCCGTAGATCGTGGTGGCCTCGGCGGCCCGGATCGCCTCCAGTTCGGCCGGGAGGGGTACGGAGGCGACGGCGGCCCTCGTCCCGGTGTCGGCCGCTCCGGCGGGGACGGCGGTCAGGGTGCCGAGGGCGGCGGCCGCCGCGGCGACGGCGGCGATGGGCCACCGGAGTCTGTGCCTGGTGCGCGTCATTGCGCCTCCTGGAAGTGGGGTTACCCACGGTTTTTACTGGCCGGTACGCGCCTTGGGAATACATCGAACAAGACAAGTGCTCATCTTTTTACGGAGGTTGAACCATGAGCGAACGCACGAACGACGACGGCGGCTACCGCGTCGAGCACGACTCCATGGGCGAGGTGCGGGTCCCCGCGCACGCCAAGTGGCGGGCCCAGACCCAGCGGGCGGTGGAGAACTTCCCGGTCTCGGGGCAGCGCCTGGAGCGCGCCCACATCGAGGCGCTGGCGCGGATCAAGGCCGCCGCGGCGAAGGTCAACGCCGACCTCGGCGTGATCGACCGGGACCGGGCGGAGGCGATCGCCGCCGCCGCCGAGGAGGTCGCGGAGGGCCGCTGGGACGACCACTTCCCGGTCGACGTCTTCCAGACCGGCTCCGGCACCTCCTCGAACATGAACACCAACGAGGTGCTGGCCACCCTGGCCGGGGAGCGGCTGCCGGACGACCGGGCCGTCCACCCCAACGACCACGTCAACGCCTCGCAGTCGTCCAACGACGTCTTCCCCTCCTCCATCCACATCGCCGCCACCGCCGCCGTCACCCGCGACCTGATCCCGGCGCTCGACCACCTGGCCGACGCCCTGGAGCGAAAATCGGCCGAATTCGCGACAGTGGTGAAGTCGGGTCGTACGCATCTGATGGACGCCACCCCGGTCACCCTCGGCCAGGAGTTCGGCGGCTACGCGGCCCAGGTCCGGTACGGGATCGAACGGCTGCGCGCCTCGCTCCCCCGGCTCGCCGAACTCCCCCTCGGCGGCACCGCCGTCGGCACCGGCATCAACACCCCGCCCGGCTTCTCGGCCGCCGTCATCGCCGAGCTCGCCCGCGCCACCGGACTGCCCTTCACCGAGGCCCGCGACCACTTCGAGGCCCAGGGCGCCCGGGACGGCCTGGTGGAGACCTCCGGCCAGCTCCGGACCGTCGCCGTCTCCCTCACCAAGATCGCGAACGACCTGCGGTGGATGGCCAGCGGCCCCCGCACCGGACTGGCCGAGATCAACCTCCCCGACCTCCAGCCCGGCTCCTCGATCATGCCCGGCAAGGTCAACCCGGTGATCCCCGAGGCGGTCCTCATGGTCGCCGCCCAGGTGACCGGCAACGACACCACGGTCGCCGTGGCCGGCGCCGCCGGGAACTTCGAGCTCAACGTGATGCTCCCGGTGATGGCCAAGAACCTGCTGGAGTCCGTACGGCTGCTCGCCAACGCGTCCCGGCTGCTCGCCGACCGCACAGTCGACGGCATCACCGCCAACGCCGAACGCGCCCGCGAGTACGCCGAGTCCTCCCCCTCCGTCGTCACCCCGCTCAACAAGTACCTCGGCTACGAGGAGGCCGCCAAGATCGCCAAGCGCTCGCTCGCCGAGCGGAAGACCATCCGCGAGGTCGTCCTGGAGGGCGGCTACGTCGACCGCGGCGACCTCACCCTCGAACAGCTCGACGAGGCCCTCGACGTCCTGCGGATGACCCGGCCGTGACCCCGGCGTGACGCCCGCCCGTCCCGCGCGTGACGCAAGCGTGACGCGGACCGCAGCGCGCGTGGGAGCGCGCCCCTAAGATCTGCGCATGACAGGAGCGGACGGGTCGGGCGGCATCCAGCACTGGGCGCCGGGGGAGCACATCCTCTGGCGCTACCGCGGCGTCGGCACCGACGAGGTGCACATCTGCCGGCCGGTGACCGTCGTCCGCGACACCCCCGACCTGCTCGCCGTCTGGATGGCGCCCGGCACCGAGTGCGTCCGGCCCGTCCTCGCCGACGGGACCGCCGTCCACGACGAACCGCTCGCCACCCGCTACACCGCGCCCCGCACCACCGAGCGCGCCCGCTGGGCGGGCAGCGGCGTCCTCAAGCTCGCCCGCCCCGGCGACCCGTGGTCGGTCTGGCTGTTCTGGGAGCGCGGCTGGCGCTTCCGCAGCTGGTACGTGAACCTGGAGGAGCCGCGCCGCCGCTGGGCCGGCGGCGTCGACTCCGAGGACCACTTCCTCGACATCTCCGTCTACCCCGACCGCAGCTGGCTGTGGCGCGACGAGGACGAGTTCGCCCAGGCCCAGCGGGCCGGGCTGATGAGCCCCGGCGCGGCCGCCCGGGTGCGGGCCGCGGGGGACGCCGCCGTGGCGCTGATCGGGCGCTGGGGCGCCCCCTTCCGGGACGGGTGGGAGGACTGGCGGCCCGATCCCGCGTGGACCGTCCCGGCCCTTCCGGCGGACTGGGACCGCACCCCGGCGCACACGGCGCCATGAGACCCTTGATGCGCCCCCGGGGTCCAAACGTAGGATCGTCCTCCGCGCGGCCGACACCGGGCGAGCACGACGTCACCGACCGAACGCAGCACAGCAACTGACCACACGTCACCGCACGTCATCGATGAGGGGGAGAGCAGTGCCGGAGCTGTGCCCGGGTGGCGCGCCCCCTGCCCCTGCCGCCGTCCGCGGACCGTCCGCGGGCCCCGTCACCGGAGGGTCCCTCCCCGGAGGGTTCCGCCCCGGCGGGGGCGCGGCATCGGCGAGAAGAGCGAGTGCATCGCACCACCGGCCCGGACGGACGGAATCCCACGCGTGACGGAGCATCCCACCTCCCACGAAGGCCGGCAGCCCCTGGCCGACCGGCCCCAGGAGCAGACGCGGCCCCGCCAGGAGGCCGCGCCCGCCGGCCTCCCCTCCGACATCCCCGCGCAGCCCTCGGCGCAGGCCCCCGAGCCCGCCGCGCCGGAGACGCCCGGGCCGCCGGCGGCGCAGGCGTCACCGGCCGCCCCGGCTCCCCCGCCGCCGGCCGGTCCCGCCGCGCCCGCGGTCGCCGTCGCCGTCTCGCCCGGCACGGCCCCGTCCGGCCGGCGCGAGGGCGACCGGCTGCGGTTCGTCGGCGCCGCGACCCGGCGGATCGCCCGCGGCCTCGACCTGGACGAGATCGTCCTCGGCCTGTGCCGGGCCACCGTGCCGGCCTTCTCCGACGAGATCCTGGTCTACCTCCGCGACCCGCTCCCGGTGGGCGACGAGCGGCCCGTGGCCCCGTTCGTGCTGCGGCTGCGCCGCACCGACCGGCTGCGGTTAACGCCGGACCTGGAGGGCGACGAGCTCGTCCTCGTACCCGATCCCGACCCGACCCCGGCCGCCGAGCTGTGCGAGGTGCGCTCCGGCAGCGCCCTCTCCGAGGTGCTCCGCGGGGTCCGGCCGGTCTTCGGCGACTCCGCCGCCGCCCGGACCGCCCTCGGCGAGCTGCTGGGCGCGGACCATCCGCTGCCGCGCGGGCTGCGGGCGATACTGGCGCCGCTGCGGGGCCGCCGCCGGGTGATCGGCGCCGCGGTGCTGCTGCGCCGCGCCGAGCAGCCGGCCTTCGAGCCGGACGACCTGCTGGTCGCCGCCCAGCTGGCCACCCACACCGCGCTGGGCATCGACAAGGCGGTGCTGTACGGCCGGGAGGCGTACATCGCGGACGAGCTCCAGCGGACGATGCTGCCGGACTCGCTGCCGCAGCCGACCGGCGTCAAGCTCGCCTCGCGCTATCTGCCGGCGGCCGAGACCGCGCGGGTCGGCGGCGACTGGTACGACGCGATCCCGCTGCCCGGCAGCCGGGTCGCGCTGGTCGTCGGCGACGTGATGGGCCACTCGATGACCTCGGCCGCGATCATGGGCCAGCTGCGCACGACCGCGCAGACCCTGGCCGGGCTCGACCTGCCGCCGCAGGAGGTGCTGCACCACCTCGACGAGCAGGCGCAGCGGCTCGGCGAGAACCGGATGGCGACCTGCATGTACGCGGTCTACGACCCGGTCTCGCACCGGATCACGGTCGCCAACGCCGGGCACCCGCCGCCGATACTGCTGCACCTGGACGGCCGCGCCGAGGTGCTGCGGGTGCCGGCCGGCGCGCCGATCGGGGTCGGCGGCGTGGACTTCGAGTCGGTCGAGCTGGACGCCCCGGCGGGCGCGACGCTGCTGCTGTACACGGACGGTCTGGTGGAGTCCCGGCTGCGGGACGTGTGGACCGGGATCGAGCAGCTGCGGGAGCGGCTGGCGGCGGCGGCCCAGCTGACCGGGCCGGACCACGCGCCGCCGCTGGAGGCGCTGTGCGACGACGTCCTCGACATGCTGGGCCCCGGCGACCGGGACGACGACATCGCGCTGCTCGCGGCCCGCTTCGACGGGATCGCGCCGAGCGACGTGGCGTACTGGTTCCTGGAACCGGAGGACGCGGCCCCGGGCCGGGCCCGCCGGCTGGCCCGCCGGGCGCTGGCGCGCTGGGGCCTGGAGGAGCTGACGGACTCGGTCGAGCTGCTGATCAGCGAGGTGGTGACCAACGCGGTGCGGTACGCGGAGCGGCCGGTGACCCTGCGGCTGCTCCGGACCGACGTGCTGCGCTGCGAGGTGGGCGACGACTCGCCGCAACTGCCGCGGCAGCGGCGGGCGCGCGAGACGGACGAGGGCGGGCGCGGCCTGTTCCTGGTGAACCGGCTGGCGCGGCGGTGGGGGGCGACCCGGCTGTCGGGCGGCAAGGTCGTCTGGTTCGAGCTGTCGACGCGCTGAGACCCCGCCGTCCCGGGGCGCGCTGAACGCTCCCGTACGCCGAAGGCCGGCCCCCTGGTGAGGGGGGCCGGCCTTCGGCGTACGTACGGCGGAGGGGTCAGCGAGGCTGCCGGGTGACGAGGCCGGGCGTGGTGCCGGACGCGTCGTCGGTCTCGCCCTCGCCGCCACCGCCGCCGGAGCCGCCCGGGTCCGGGGGCTGGACGGTCGCCGTGTTCGTGGGCTCCCGGGTGGGCTCCTGCGTCGCGGGCGGGGTGGTGGTGGGCCGCTGGGTGGGCTCCCGGGTCGGGGTGGGCGCGGTGGTGGCCGAGGGCGGCGGGGTGGTGGCGGTGGTGGCCGGCGCGGTGGTCGGCTCCTCCGTCGGCTCCTCGGTGGGCGTCTCGGTCTCGGCCGGGCCGGTGGGCCAGGTCGGGGTGCCGTACCCGGCGCCGCCCTCCTCGGTGTCGAGGTCGAAGGCGGCGTCGGAGCCGCCGTTCAGGGCGCGTTCGGTGTACTCGCCCCAGATCATGGCCGGGTACCGGCCGCCGTTGGCGCGGCCGGGCTCGATGGAGTCGGTGAGGGTGACCTGCTGGGCGATCTTGCCGGAGGTGTCCTCGCCGAAGAGGGCGACGGCGGTGACGAGTTCGGGGGTGTAGCCGACGAACCAGGCGGAGCGGTTGTTCTCGGAGGTGCCGGTCTTGCCCGCGGCCTGGTAGTCGCCGGCGGCGCGGAAGCCGGAGCCGTTGCTGACGACGCCCTGCATGGCCCGGGTGACGGTGTCGGCGGCGCGGCGGCTGATGACCTGCTCGCCGGTCTGCTTGACCATGTCGACCTGGCGGTCGCTGTGCTGGGCGCTCTTGACGACGGCGGGGGTGACCTTCTTGCCGTGGTTGTCGAGGGTCGCGTAGGCGCCGGCCATGTCGAGGGTGGACGCGCCCATGGTGCCGAGCGACATGGCGGGGGTGGCGCCGAAGTCCTGGCCGTCCTTCATGCCGAGGGCGAGGGCGGTCCGCTTGGTCTTCTCCGGGCCCACGTCGACGATCATCTGCGCGTAGACGGAGTTGATGGACTTGTCGGTGGCCCGCTGGACGGTCACGGGGCCGTACGACCAGTCGTCCTCGTTCTCGGGGGCGAAGGGGATGTCGCTGCCGACGACGGGCCGCTTGCTGGTGCCGTCGTAGACGGTCTGGAGGCCTATCGGGCGCCCGTCCTGGGTCTCGGCGCGGTTGTCGACGGCGGAGGCGAGGACGATCGGCTTGAAGGTGGAGGCGGGCTGGTAGTCGCGCCGGGTGGCGTTGGACATCCAGTGCTCGGTGGCGCCGACGCCGCCGTACATGGCGACGACCGCGCCGGTCTCCGGGTCGACGGAGGTGGCGCCGGCCTGCACGGTGGCGGCCTTCTTGTCGCCCTTGCGGTCGATCTTGTCTTCCAGCTGCTTGTCGACGGCGGCGACGAGGTCCTTCTGCTTCTTCTCGTCGATGTTGAGGGTGATGGTCCAGCCGCCGGCCTTGATGTCCTCCTCGCTGACGCCCTGGCGCATCAGCTCCTGGTTGGCGGCCTCCACGAGGTAGCCGGTCTGGCCCTCCATGCCGGGGAGCGGCCTGGGCGCGCGGGGGACGGGGAACTTCATCCCGGCGCGCTCGGCGGCGGGCAGCCAGCCCATCTCGACCATGTTGTCGAGGACGTAGTTCCAGCGCTCCTCGACCAGCTTGCGGCCGGTGGCGCTGGCGGAGGTCCAGTCGTACTGGTTGGGGGCCTGGAGCAGCGAGGCGAGGTAGGCGCCCTGGGCGGTGGTGAGCTTGGCGGCGTCGGTGCCGTAGTAGGCGCGGGCGGCGGCCTGGATGCCGTAGGAGGAGCGGCCGTAGTAGCTGGTGTTGATGTAGCCGGCGAGGATCTCGCTCTTGGTCATCTCCTCGTCGACCTTGATGGCGATGACCATCTCCTTGAGCTTGCGGGTCGCCGTCTGGTCCTGGCTCAGGTAGAAGTTCTTGACGAACTGCTGGGTGATGGTCGAGCCGCCCTGCTTGCCCTTGCCGGTGAGGGTGTTCCAGGCGGCGCGGGTGGTGCCCTTGATGTCGACGCCGTTGTCCTTGTAGAAGGTCTTGTTCTCGGCGGCGACGAAGGACCGCTGGACGGGGAGCGGGATCTTGTCGAGGCCGACGATCTCGCGGTTGATCTCGCCGGTGCGGGCGAGGATCGTGCCGTTGGCGTACTTGTAGATGTTGCTCTGCATGGTCGCCTCGGCGTTGGCCGTGGGCACGGGGACCAGCAGGTAGACGGTGTAGAGGCCGCCGACACCGATGAGGCCGAGCAGGAGGAAGGTGCCCAGCAGCGCCTTCCAGGTGAAGAGGCGGCGTATGCCCTTCTTCTTCGCCTTCTTGTCCGGTCGGCCCATGTGTCGTGTCGCTCCGCTCGTCGTGTGTCGCGCCGCCCCTGCGCCCGGCGTGCCGCCGGATCAGCTCAGCAAGCTAACACCGACAGTGCGGACATAGGGCAACCGATCACGTCTTTTCAGGACGTGAGAATCAGCACCCACCCCCAGGGGAACCGACGTGCGGGCGGGCGTGATGGTTGCGTGAAGGACTGGTTCCGTTTCCGTGCGCTTCCCCTTC
This sequence comes from Streptomyces sp. NPDC057854, assembly GCF_042797055.1. Classification (NCBI taxonomy): domain Bacteria; kingdom Bacillati; phylum Actinomycetota; class Actinomycetes; order Kitasatosporales; family Streptomycetaceae; genus Streptomyces; species Streptomyces sp. NPDC057854. Next base: position 132,795 of record NZ_JBHVMF010000014.1, on the reverse strand, counting down.
CGGCCTGCTCGGGACCGCCCCGGCCGCCTATACATCCCGCGTATACACACCGTGTACAGTGACGCTCATGTCCATCGGTCACACCCTTCTCGGACTCCTCGAAACGGGCCCGCGCCACGGCTACGACCTCAAGCGCGCCTTCGACGAGCGGTTCGGCCACGACCGGCCGCTCCACTACGGCCAGGTCTACTCGACGATGTCCCGCCTCCTGAAGAACGGCCTCGTCGTCGTCGACGGCGTCGAACCCGGCGGCGGCCCCGAACGCAAGCGGTACGCGATCACCGACGCCGGCATCACCGACGTCGCCCAGTGGCTCGCGACCCCCGAGAAGCCGGAGCCGTACCTCCAGTCCACGCTCTACACCAAGGTCGTCCTCGCGCTGATGACCGGCCGCGGGGCCGCCGAACTGCTCGACACCCAGCGCGCCGAGCACCTGCGCCTGATGCGCGAGCTCACCCGCCGCAAGCGGGACGGCGACCTCGCCGACCAGCTCATCTGCGACCACGCCCTGTTCCACCTGGAGGCCGACCTGCGCTGGCTGGAACTGACCTCCGCCCGCCTCGACCGGCTCGCCGAGGAGGTCCGCCGATGACCGGCACGCCCCTCCTCCGCGCCACCGGCCTCACCAAGGCGTACGGCCCCACCCCGGCGCTCTCCGGCGCCGACTTCGCGCTGCGGGCCGGCGAGGTCGTCGCCGTCATGGGCCCCTCCGGCTCCGGCAAGTCGACCCTGCTGCACTGTCTCGCCGGCATCGTCCGCCCCGACGCGGGCACCATCGCCTACGACGGGCGCGACCTCACCGCCCTCTCCGACACCGCCCGCAGCGCCCTGCGCCGCACCGACTTCGGCTTCGTCTTCCAGTTCGGCCAGCTCGTCCCCGAGCTGACCTGCGCGGAGAACGTCGCCCTGCCGCTCCGGCTGAACGGCGAGAAGCGGAAGGCCGCCGAGGCCCGGGCCGTCGAATGGCTCGCCCGGCTGGAGGTCGACGACACCGCCGGCAAGCGCCCCGGCGAGATATCCGGCGGCCAGGGCCAGCGGGTCGCCGTCGCCCGCGCCCTCGTCACCGCCCCGCGCGTGATCTTCGCCGACGAACCGACCGGCGCCCTCGACTCCCTCAACGGCGAGCGCGTGATGAGCCTGCTCACCGAGGCGTCCCGGGACACCGGCGCCGCCGTCGTCCTCGTCACCCACGAGGCCCGCGTCGCCGCCTGGTCCGACCGCGAGGTCGTGGTCCGCGACGGCTCCGTCCGCGACACGGAGTGGGCCGCGTGAGCCCGGCCGCCTGGGCCCGCGACCTGACCCTCGGCGCCCGCTTCGCCGTCGCCGGTGGACGCTCCGGACTGCTCCGCACCCTGCTCACCGCCGCCGGCGTCGGCTTCGGCGTCGCGCTGCTGCTGCTCGCCTCCTCGCTGCCGAACATGCTCTTCCAGCGCGAGGTCCGGGAGGCGGCCCGCGCCGCCGACGCCGCGCACGAGGTCACCGAGGCCCGCGCCGACACCTTCCTCCACTACACCCAGCACACCTCCTACCGCGGCCGGCCCCTCACCGGCCTGCTGCTCAAGCCGGAGGGCCCGAAGGCCCCGGCACCGCCCGGCACCCCCGGCGTACCCGCCGAGGGCGAGATGCTGGTCTCCCCCGCCCTCGCCGACGTCCTCGCATCCCCCGACGGCGCCCTCCTCAGGGAACGGCTCCCGTACAAGACCGCCGGGACGATCGACCAGGACGGACTGATCGGACCCAACGAACTCCGGTACGTGGCCCACACCGGCTTCCTCACCACCGACAACTACGACGGGCGCGCCGAGCGCTACGGCTGGTCGGTGCCCGAGGAACCGATGAACGCCTTCCTGCTGCTCCTCGTCGTCATCGCGTACGTGGTGCTGCTGCTGCCCGTGCTGGTGTTCATCGCGACCGCCGCCCGCTTCGGCGGCGAACAGCGCGACCGCAGACTCGCCGCGCTCCGGCTCGTCGGCGCCGACAACGCCACCACCCGGCGGGTCGCCGCCGGCGAATCCCTCGCCGGCGCGCTCCTCGGCCTGTTCCTGGGCGGCGCGCTCTTCCTGATCGCCCGGCAGTTCGCCGGCACCGTCGAGATCTGGGATGTCAACGCCTTCCCGTCCGACGTCGTCCCGAACACCCCGCTGGCCCTGCTGGTGCTCGCCGTGGTGCCGGTCGCCTCCGTGGTCGTCACGCTCCTCGCGCTGCGCGGGGTCGCCATCGAACCGCTCGGCGTGGTCCGCACCGCGACCCCGCGCCGCCGCCGGCTGTGGTGGCGGCTGCTGATCCTCGCCGCCGGGGCCGCGCTGCTCGCCCCGACGATCGGCGACATCGGGATCCAGGACACCGGCATCGACGCCCTCACCATCGGCGGCGGCACCGTCCTGGTGCTGATCGGCCTGACCGGGCTGCTGCCGTGGCTGGTCGAGGCGTCGGTGAAGCGGCTGCGCGGCGGCCCGGTGTCCTGGCAGCTCGCCGTGCGCCGGCTCCAGCTGTCCAGCGGCACCGCCGCCCGCGCGGTCAGCGGGATCGTGGTGGCGGCGGCCGGGGCGATCGCGCTCCAGATGCTCTTCCAGGCGATGGAACGGGACCTCGTCTCGGCCACCGGCCACGACACCAGCCGCGCCCAGCTCGAAGCGCGTCTGAGCGTCCGGGACGGCGGCGAGGCGCGCCGGGCGATCGACCGGCTCACCGCCGTCGACGGCGTCACCGCGGCGATCGGCACGATCGAGTCGCACGTCTTCCGCCCCGGCCCGCTGAAGCCCGGCGAGGACTTCGCGCCGCTCACCTCGATCCGGGTCGGCGACTGCGCCTCGCTGCGCGAGTACGCCACGCTGCCGTCCTGCGCCGACGGCGACGTCTTCGTGGTGAAGCCGGCGCCGGGCGCCTCCGACGCCCCGGACGCCGCGTGGCAGGCGAAGACCGCCCGGCCCGGCGCGGACGTGGTGCTCCGCGACCCCCAGGCCCACAAGGGCGCCCCGCCCGCCTGGCGGGTCCCCGCCGACGCCCCCACCGTGCAGGCCCGCACCGACCCGGCCGGATTCCGCCACTACGGGCTGCTCGCCACCCCGAAGGCGATCGACGCGACCCGGCTGGACGAGCCGCGGGCCCAGGTGATGGTCCGGCTCGCCCCCGGCCACCGGGACGCCCCCGAACTGGTGCGGAACGCGGCCCTGGAGATCGACCCGACCGCCGCCGTCCGGGGCCTGAGCGAGACCGAGCAGAGCGCCCGCTTCCTCAGCGTCCGCACCGGCATCCTGGTCGGCTCGACCCTGACGATGCTGCTGGTCGCGGCCTCGCTGCTGGTGACGACCCTGGAGCAGCTGCGGGACCGCAGGCGGCTGCTGTCCTCGCTGGTCGCCTTCGGCACCCGCCGCACCACCCTGTGCTGGTCGGTGCTGTGGCAGACGGCGGTGCCGATCACCGTCGGCCTGGCGCTGGCGGCGGCGGGCGGCCTGGGCCTCGGCTCGGTGCTGCTCGCGATGACGGAGCAGCGGGTGCACGACTGGTCGGTGTTCCTGCCGGTGGCCGGCGTCGGCGCCGGGCTGATCGCGGCGGTGACGCTGCTGAGCCTGCCGCTGCTGTGGCGGCTGACCCGCGCGGACGGGCTGCGCACGGAGTAACCCGCCGGGCTGATGTACGACGCGGGATCCGCGGAGTACGAGGACGGGGCGCGGGTTCCCGGCATCGGGGGGTGCCGGGAACCCGCGCCCGCGCGTGCGCTCAGGCGTCGCCGCCGTCGGGGCCGAGGACCCGTACGGGCAGCGAGGACAGCTCCTCTCGCAGCGCCTCGGCCAGCTCCTCGAACTCGGACTGGCGGGCCGCGCCGGACCGCATCGCGAGGGCGATCCGGCGGCTGGGGGCCGGGGCGGTGAAGGTGCCGGTGCGCAGGGCCGGGTCGCGGGCGGTCTCGACGGTGACGGCGGTGCGCGGCAGCAGGGTGACGCCGAGCCCGCCGGCGACCAGCTGCACCAGGGTCGACAGGCCGGCCGCGGTGGTGGTGACCTCGGCGCCGTCCTCGCGCCCGGCCTCCCGGCACACGTCGAGGGCCTGGTCGCGCAGGCAGTGCCCCTCGTCGAGCAGCAGCAGCCGCAGCTCCCGCAGGGCGTCGCGGGGGATGTCGTCGCGGCCGGCGAGCGGGTGCTCCTGGCCGGTGACGAGCACGAAGTCCTCGTCGAAGAGCGGGAGCTCGGTGACGCCGGGGGCACCGAGCGGGACGGCGAGGAGCAGCAGGTCGAGCCGGCCGGCGGCCAGGCCCTCCAGGAGCGAGGAGGTCTGCTCCTCGTGGACCTGGAGGTCGAGCTCGGGGTAGCGGCGGTGGGTCAGGCGCAGCACGGCCGGCAGCAGATAGGGCGCGACGGTGGGGATGACGCCGAGCCGGAGCACGCCGGTGAAGGGGGCGCGGGCGCCCTCGGCCTCCTCCATCAGTTCGGCGACGGCGTCGAGGACGGCCCGGGTGCGGACCGCGAGCCGTTCGCCGGCGGGCGAGAGCAGCACCTTCCGGGTGGTCCGCTCCAGGAGCTGGACACCGAGTGCCTCTTCGAGGGCCGAAACCGCGCCCGACAGCGCGGGCTGGCTCATGCCGATGGCGGCTGCCGCGTCCCGGAAGTGCAAGTGCTCGGCGACCGCCGCGAAGGCCCTGAGCTGGGACAAGCTGGGCTGTTTGGCGCGCGGGGGGCCGTGCGGGGGGAGGTACGGGGAAGCCACTGATAACCACCTTCGATCAACACGACCCACTCTAGCTATTTCCCTGATCAATGCACCGCGTGCCATCCTGTGATCCGTCCAACCCCTCATGGAAGCCCCCAAAAGGGACCCTTCCGATCTGCAAGGAGAGCGTGTGCTCACTGTCGGTGACCAGTTCCCCACCTACGACCTGACCGCCTGCGTGTCGCTGGAGAGCGGCAAGGAGTTCGCGCAGATCGACCACAAGTCCTACGAGGGCAAGTGGCGTGTGGTGTTCTTCTGGCCGAAGGACTTCACCTTCGTCTGCCCGACCGAGATCGCCGCGTTCGGCAAGCTGAACGACGAGTTCGCCGACCGCGACGCCCAGATCCTCGGTGTCTCCGGCGACTCCGAGTTCGTGCACCACGCCTGGCGCAAGGACCACGACGACCTGCGTGACCTGCCCTTCCCGATGCTCGCCGACTCGAAGCACGAGCTCATGCGCGACTGCGGCGTCGAGGGCGAGGACGGCTTCGCCCAGCGCGCCGTCTTCATCGTGGACCCGAACAACGAGATCCAGTTCACCATGGTGACCGCCGGTTCCGTGGGCCGTAACCCCAAGGAGGTCCTGCGGGTCCTCGACGCCCTGCAGACCGACGAGCTGTGCCCCTGCAACTGGAGCAAGGGCGAGGACACCCTCGACCCGGTCAAGCTCCTGGCCGGTGAGTGAGCATGGCGCTCGATGAGCTGAAGGCCGCCGTACCGGACTTCGCCAAGGACCTGAAGCTGAACCTCGGCTCGGTCATCGGCAACAGCGAGCTCCCGCAGCAGCAGCTGTGGGGCACGGTGCTGGCCTGCGCGATCGCCTCGCGCTCGCCGAAGGTGCTGAAGGAGCTGGAGCCCGAGGCCCAGGCGAACCTGAAGCCCGAGGCGTACCAGGCCGCCAAGTCCGCCGCCGCGATCATGGCGATGAACAACGTCTTCTACCGGACCCGGCACCTGCTGTCGGACCCCGAGTACGGGACGATGCGGGCCGGCCTGCGGATGAACGTCATCGGCAACCCGGGCGTCGAGAAGGTCGACTTCGAGCTCTGGTCGCTGGCCGTCTCCGCGATCAACGGCTGCGGCCAGTGCCTGGACTCGCACGAGCAGGTCCTGCGCAAGGCCGGCGTCGACCGCGAGACGATCCAGGAGGCGTTCAAGATCGCCGCGGTGATCCAGGCGGTCGCCGTCACCCTGGACGCCGAGGCCGTCCTCGCCGAGTAGGCGGGACACCCCGGTACCGGGACCCCGGTCCGCGGAAGGGCCCCGGAGCACACGCTGCTCCGGGGCCCTTCTCCGTACCCGCCGCTACTTCTTCTTCAGCGCCGCCATCAGGGCGAGGACGTCCTGGGTCATCGGCACGTCGACCCCGGACAGGTCGGGCGCCCCCTGCCCCGTGACCTCCCCGTCCTCACCCCCGTAGTACGTCCGGTACGCCTCGATCTCCAGGACGGCCGGGCCGTCGAGGACCCGCAGCACCCCGCCGTCCTCGCCGGCGTCGCCGAAGAACGCCCGCTCGCCGACGCCGCCGACCGGCTGCGTCAGGTCCGAGGTCCGGGCCAGCGCCTCGAACTCGGGCTCCGGGTCGCTGCGGCGGTGCAGGCTGTAGGTGACGGTGACGCTCTGCTCGCGGTCGCCCTCGCCGAAGTTGACGACGCAGGTGCGGATCTCCAGCGCCGGATCGCGCACCTCGGGGCCGGTGCCGTCGGCGCCGCGCTCGCCGAGCACGGCGCCCATGCCCTTCAGTTCCGCCCGCGCGCACAGGTCGTCGACCGCCTGGTAGCCGCGCGCGTCCACGCCGTCGTCCTGCCGCACGGGCCCGTACGCGTACAGCCCGGCGCCCCACACCGCGGACGCGGTCACCGCCCCGCCGAGCGCCCACAGCCAGGGCCGGCGGCCGCGCGGCGGGCGCGGCGCCCGCTCCTCCGTCAGCACCTCGGCCGTCTCGAAGGGGGTGCCGCCCTCCAGTTCGGGTTCGGAGATCACGCCTCGCCCTTCCGCTCCGGCGAGCCGGGCGCCGGCGTGGGCGCCACCGCGAAGGCGGTCGCGCCGCGCGGCTCGGCGGCGGTGAGCAGCGCCGGCTCGTGGCTCCACGCCCGCAGGTAGCCGACCACGGTGTTGGCGACCGCGACCAGCGGCACGGCGACGACGGCGCCGCCGATGCCGGCGGTCAGACCGCCGGCGGCGACCGCGAGCACGACGGCCAGCGGATGGACGCGGACGGCCCGGCCGAGGATGAACGGCTGGAGGACGTGGCCCTCGATCTGCTGCACGGCGAGCACGACCACGAGGACCATCAGCGCGGTGAACACCCCGTTGGTGACGAGCGCGACCAGCACCGCGAGCGCGCCGGAGATGACCGCGCCGACGAGCGGGATGAAGGCGAAGAGGAAGATGAAGACGGCCAGCGGGACCGCCATCGGCACGTCGAGGAAGTACAGGCCGAGGCCGATGAACACGGCGTCGATGAGCGCGACGAGCACGGTGCCGCGCACATAGGCGGTGAGGGTGCGCCAGGCGCGCGGCCCGGCGCCGGCGACGCCCGGCCTGGCCTGCGCGGGGACGAGCTTGAGCGTCCACTCCCAGACCTTCTTCCCGTCGTACAGCAGGAAGAGGGTGGAGAACATGGCGAGCAGGATGCCGGTCATCGTCTCGACGATGACGGTGACGCCCTGGAGCCCGGCGGAGGTGATCTGCTCGGCGTTGGCGCCGATGGTGTCGCTCAGGTTCTTGGCGATGTCGTTGATCTGGCGCTCGGTCACGTGGAAGGGGCTGTCCAGGAGCCAGCGCTTCAGCTCCTCGATGCCGTCCCTGACCCGGTCGGTGAGGTTGTCGATGTTGTCCATCACCTGCCACACCACGAACCAGCCGACCAGGCCCATCACGACGAAGCCGGAGATGGCGGTGATGGCGGTGGCGAGCCCCCGCGGCACGCCCATGGACCGCAGCCGGGCGACGGTCGGCTGGAGCAGCGCGGTCACCAGGAGCGCGGCGACGAAGGCGAGGACGACGAGCTGGACGGAGCTGATGACCCGCATCAGCACCCAGACGGTGCCGGCGAGGACGAGCAGCCGCCAGCCGGCCTCGCCGGCGACCCGCAGCCCCCACGGGATCGCGGAGACCGGGTCGGGCCGGGCGGGCACGGCGGGGGCGTAGGCGGGCGGGGCGGGGACGGTACGGCCCTCGGCGACGGCGGCCGGCGCCCCGGCGGGGCCCTCGGCCGGCGCTCCGGCGGGGGGCGCGGTCTCCGGAGCGGGCGTCACCGGCGGGCGCTCGTACGGCGGTCCGGCCGGCTCGGGCCGCTCGGCCTCCGCGCGCCGGGCGCTCAGTTCGCTCCCGATCCTGCTGATGCCCGCGCCCAGTCGGTTCACCCAGCCTGGCAGTCTCGACATCTCGCCCCTCTTCCCCCGTTCGGTCCCTGGCAACCTACACGCAGGGAGCCCCGCACCGTAGGACGGTGCGGGGCTCGCCCGGGTTGAGCGCGCGCCGGTCTAGTACCAGCGGTTGGCCTGCCAGAACGACCAGGCGCCGCAGGGGCTGCCGTACCGGCCGTTCATGTAGCTGAGGCCCCACTTGATCTGGGTGGCGGGGTTGGTCTGCCAGTCGGCGCCGGCCGAGGACATCTTGCTGCCCGGCAGCGCCTGGACGAGGCCGTAGGCGCCGGAGGACGGGTTGACGGCCCGGTAGTTCCAGCCGGACTCGTGGTCCACGATGTTGCTGAAGCACTGGAACTGCGAGGCCGGGATCATCTGGCGGGCCATCGCCTTGACCTCGGAGACGGAGTACGAGCCCTGGGCGGCGAAGCTCGACGCGTCGCGGACGGCGTCGCGGCTGGCGCGCTCCTGCTCCGCCTTCTCGCGGGCCTCCCGCGCTTCGCGCTCCTCGCGCTCCTTGCGCTCCTGCTCGGCCTTCTCGTCGGCGGCCTTCTTCTTCGCCTCCGCGTCCTGGGCGGCCTTGAGGCGGGCGGCCTCCTCGGCGCTCTTCCGGGCGGTGGCGTCCGCGGCGGCGGCCTGGACGTCGGCCTGCTCCGCGAGGGAGGCGACCTGCACCTGCGCCTGCGAACCCGCGGGAATGTCCGCGAGCAGGGTGGTGTCGGCCGCGGTGGCCTCGAAGTTGTCGTCCGAAGTGGCCTGGGCGGCGTTGCCCGTGGCAACTCCGACGACGGCGCCGACGGTGGTGACCGCAGTGGCAGACGCCACGGCGAATCCCCGGACCGAGATCCGGCTCACACGGTTTCCTTCCAGCATCGCCCGCACCGGTGACCTCGCGGGCGAAATCGTGCCCCTGGCGCTGGTCTTCGTCGTACCGGGTCACAGAAGACACGGGCCCGTGGTGCTGTGGGCGGCATACGGCGGCGAGTGTGGAGTTGTGGTGCTGCGGTGTGCCCCTTCGAACGCTCGAAGGGGCACGGGTGCCGTATGCGGGGCCTGACGGAAGCAAGACTTTGCCGGAAGCGGACGCCGCAAGGCAATTCCGTGTTGCGTGTGAAAGCTCACACCTCTTGGGACGCAGGTCTTTTGGCGGATGTCGCGGACACGGAGGCGCCGCCCGGCTAAGCTCCTGCGCTTCGCCGGGCGGCGCCAACTCCCGTACGGGAGCCAAACGGTACGAATCAGGCCTACAGGTGCCCGTCCTCCAGCATCTCGGTGACCAGGGCCGCGATCGGCGACCGCTCCGAACGGGTCAGGGTGACGTGCGCGAAGAGCGGATGCCCCTTCAGTTTCTCGACCACGGCGACCACTCCGTCGTACCGCCCCACCCGCAGGTTGTCCCGCTGGGCGACGTCATGGGTGAGCACCACCCGCGAATTCGCCCCGATGCGGGACAGAACGGTCAGCAGGACGTTCCGCTCCAGGGACTGGGCCTCGTCCACGATGACGAACGCGTCGTGGAGCGAGCGGCCCCGGATGTGGGTGAGCGGAAGGACCTCCAGCATCCCCCGGGACAGCACCTCCTCGATCACCTCGCGCCCGGCGACCGACGACAGCGTGTCGAAGACCGCCTGCGCCCACGGGCTCATCTTCTCGGACTCGCTGCCCGGCAGATAGCCGAGGTCCTGCCCGCCGACCGCGTACAGCGGACGGAAGACCATCACCTTCTGGTGCTGACGGCGCTCCAGGACCGCTTCCAGGCCCGCGCAGAGCGCGAGCGCCGACTTGCCGGTGCCGGCCCGGCCGCCCATCGAGATGATGCCGACGTCCGGGTCGAGCAGCAGGTCGAGCGCGATCCGCTGCTCGGCGCTGCGGCCCCGGATCCCGAACGCCTCCCGGTCGCCGCGGACAAGCCGCACGTTCCCGTCGGCGCCGACCCGCCCGAGCGCCTTGCCGCGCTCCGACTGGAGCACCAGGCCGGTGTGGACGGGCAGCTCGGCCGCCTCCGGCACGTACAGCCGCTCCTCGTCGTACAGCAGGTCCACCTGCTCGGCGGAGAGGCTCAGCTCGGACATCCCGGTCCAGCCGTTGGCGTCCGTGATGGCGAGCTCGGCGCGGTACTCCTCGGCGAGCAGGCCCACCGAGGACGCCTTGATGCGCAGCGGCAGGTCCTTGGAGACCACCGTGACGTCGTAGCCCTCCGCCTGGAGGTTGCGCGCGACCGCGAGGATCCGGGAGTCGTTGTCGCCCAGCCGGTAGCCGGCCGGCAGCACACCGGGGTCGGAGTGGTTGAGCTCGACCCGCAGCGTGCCGCCGAGGTCCCCGATGGGCAGGGGGGCGTCGAGCCGCCCGTACCGCACCCGGAAGTCGTCCAGCAGGCGCAGCGCCTGACGGGCGAAGTACCCGAGCTCGGGGTGGTGCCGCTTGGCCTCCAGCTCGGTCACCACCACGATCGGGAGCACGACCTCGTGCTCCTCGAAGCGGGACATCGCCTTGGGGTCGGCGAGCAGGACGCTGGTGTCGAGAACATAGGTGCGCCGGTCGGAAAGACGGCGCTTCGTGCTGGTCACCACGGAAGGACAGACCCCCTCTGAAGACCCGAAAAAGGCCGGGGTGCGACGGAATCACCGTTGTCGCGGCGGAATGGGACCGGGATCGGACCGCCGAGCGCGGGCCGAACACCGGCCCTCCGCTTCTCCCGTGCGTGTCCCGCACGGTCGTCCTGGTGCAAGGGGCCTCCCGGGTGGCGGTCTCCGTGCCGCTCACTTCACCAGGCTTATTCCCTTGAACACTCCTCGCCATGCCACGGCCTATGACGGCGCGTTCATGAACGTCCGGTGACTCCTCCGGGACCCGTGTTCCGCGCGGAGAGGGGGCGCGGGCCTCAGGTGCCGTAGCGCCGGTGCCGGGCGGCGTAGTCGCGCAGCGCGCGCAGGAAGTCGACCTTGCGGAAGGCCGGCCAGTGGACCTCGCAGAAGTAGTACTCCGAGTGGGCGCTCTGCCACAGCATGAAGCCGGAGAGGCGCTGCTCGCCGCTGGTGCGGATCACCAAGTCCGGGTCGGGCTGCCCGCGCGTGTACAGGTGCTCCGAGATGAGGTCGATGGAGACCGTCTCGGCCAGCTCCTCGAAGCTGGTGCCGCGCTCGGCGTGGTCGAGGAGGAGCGAGCGGACCGCGTCCGCGATCTCCTGCCGGCCGCCGTAGCCGACGGCGACGTTGACCAGTATCCCGGTGTTGGTGCGGGTGGCCTCCTGGGCCTCCTTGAGGACCGTCTGCGTCCGGGACGGCAGCAGGTCCATGGTGCCGACGTGGTGCACCCGCCAGCGGCCGTCGGCGGCGAGCGCCCGCACCGCGTTCTCGATGATGCCGAGCAGCGGGACCAGCTGCTCCTCGGGGCGGTTCAGGTTGTCCGTGGAGAGCATCCAGAGCGTGACGACCTCGACGTCGGTCTCGGCGCACCAGCCGAGCAGCTCCTGGATCTTGTCCGCGCCGGCCTTGTGTCCCTGCTCGGGCGTCCCGCCGGACGCCTTGGCCCAGCGCCGGTTGCCGTCCAGGATGACGCCGATGTGCTTGGGCACCTGGTCGTGGTCGAGACGGCCTTCCACCCGGCGTGCGTAGAGCCCGTACACCAGGTCGCGCAGGTTCACTGTTCTTTACCCCTCCATGGGCGGGCGGTTCGCAAGCCGCCACACTACTGCGGTCGGATGAAGGGTCCCAGTCCGGGCGTGTCACAACTCCGTCCGGTTGTGTCACAGCTCCGTGATAAGCAGAGACACGTGACTGAATCCCCCCTCTACCGCGCCGCCGCCGAGCGTTACGACTCCATGGAGTACCGCCGCTCGGGCCGCAGCGGACTCAAGCTCCCCGCCGTCTCCCTGGGCCTCTGGCACAACTTCGGCGACGACCGCACGCTCGACTCGCAGCGGGCGATCCTCCGCCGCGCCTTCGACCTCGGCGTCACCCACTTCGACCTGGCGAACAACTACGGGCCGCCGCCCGGCTCCGCCGAGCTGAACTTCGGCAAGATCTTCGCCCAGGACTTCGCGTCCTACCGGGACGAGCTGATCGTCTCGACGAAGGCGGGCTATCTGATGCACCCCGGCCCGTACGGCGAGTGGGGCTCCCGGAAGTACCTGATGTCCTCGCTCGACGCCTCCCTGAAGCGGATGGGCCTCGACCACGTCGACATCTTCTACTCGCACCGCTTCGACCCGGAGACCCCGCTGGAGGAGACCATGGGGGCGCTCGCCTCCGCGGTCCAGCAGGGCAAGGCGCTGTACGTCGGCGTCTCCTCGTACAACGCGGAGCAGACCGCCGAGGCGGCGCGGCTGCTCAAGGAGATGGGCGTCCCGGCCCTGATCCACCAGCCCTCGTACTCGATGATCAACCGCTGGATCGAGGACGACGGGCTGCTCGACACGCTGGAGACGGCCGGCATGGGCTGCATCTCCTTCGTACCGCTCGCCCAGGGCCTGCTCACCAACAAGTACCTGAAGGGCATCCCGGAGGGCTCCCGAGCCACCCAGGGCAAGTCCCTCGACCCGAACCTGCTCTCCGACGAGGTACTGCGCCGGCTGCGCGGCCTCGCCGACATCGCGGAGCGGCGCGGGCAGTCGCTGGCCCAGCTGGCGCTGAAGTGGGTGCTGCGCGACCCGCGGATGACGTCGGCCCTGATCGGCGCGTCGAGCGTGGCGCAGCTGGAGGAGAACGTGGCGGCGCTGGCCTCCGCGCCGCTCACCGACGCGGAGCTGAAGGAGATCGACTCCTTCGCCGTCGACACCGAGGGCACCAACATCTGGGCCGGCCGGGGCTGACGCCCGCCCGTCGCGGGAGGGAAAGAGACGGAGAAAGAAAACGGGCCGGTCCGTGGGGGGGATACGGACCGGCCCGAGGGGGGGGTTCCACCATAACCCTTCGCCAGTCGGGTCGCGTGCCACGTGCGCCGAACGGAGCGGCCGGATTTCCCCGGATCCCAGACGCCCCAAGGGCTCCGGGGTTCCGTGGCGGGTTTGCGCCCCGGCGTGGCGGCGGAGTTCCGTCCCTCCGACGGGGGAACGGCCGGTATTGACGCCGCCACCGACAGAGACGGGCGCCACGGGTGGCACGGGTGGCGTGGCGCGCCGCGACCGCCCGGCCCCGCGCGGTCAGGGCTGGGCGGTGAAGGCGCCGAGGGCGAGGCCGAGCAGGGCGCCGGCGAGCATGAACGGCCCGAAGGGGATCAGGGAGGAGCGGCCCGCGCGGCCCAGCAGGACGCGCCCGAAGCCGTACCCGGCGCCGAGCAGGAAGCCCAGGAACGCGCCGGTGAAGAGCACGCCCCAGCCGTACCAGCCGAGGGCGGCGCCCAGCGGCACGGCCAGTTTCACGTCCCCGAAGCCGAGGCCCTGCGGGTTGACGAGGTGCAGCGCGAGATAGCCGCCGCCGAGCGTCGCCGCCCCGAGCAGCGCGTGCGACCAGGAGCCGGCGTCGTACGGCAGCAGCTCGGCTGCCCCGAGCAGCAGCGGCACGGCGGCCGCGAGCGGCAGGGTCACCCCGTCCGGCAGCCGCTGCACCCGGACGTCGACGCAGCCGAGCAGGACGCCGAAGGGCGCGGTCAGCAGCCAGACGGCGAGCTCCGGCCGGGGACCGCCGGTCGCGGCGGCGAGCAGCGCGCACACCAGCGCGGTCAGCAGCGGCGCCGCGGACGGCGCGGGGGTCGTCGCGCACCCGGCGCGGCCGGGTCCGCCGAGCCAGCCGCGGGCCGGGCCGGCGAGCCGGTGCCCGGCCGGGCACAGCTCCCGCCAGGGCTCCCCGGGCTCCACGGAGAGCCGGTACGCGGCCCGCGGCACGAGCAGCCCGGCGGCGGCGCCCCACAGGGCGGCGAGAACGATCAGCGACGGGTACACGCAGCGACCTTAGGGCTAAGGTCGGGCGCATGGGCCGGAGTTGGCGGGACGGGACGGGCACGCTCACGGTGCCGGGCGGTGCGGCCGTACCGCTGGAGATCGCGGCCTCGTACCGGGCGCGGCGGCGCGGGCTGCTAGGCCGGGCCGGGATCGCGGGGGCGATGCTCCTCACCCCGGCGAGCAGCGTGCACACCTTCGGGATGGCCTTCCCGATCGACGTCGCCCACCTGGATCGGGGGCTGCGGGTGCTGTCCGTCGTCACGATGCGCCCGGGCCGCCTCGGGGCGCTCCGCCTCCGCGCCCGGCACGTGCTGGAGGCGGAGGCGGGCACGATGGCCGGCTGGGGGCTGCGGCCGGGGGTGCGGGTGACGGTGGTGGTGGCGGGGGCGGGGGCGGAGGAGGCGCCGGGCGAGGGCAGGGGCGGGGCGGGTTAGGGCGGTCCGGGTCAGGGCGGGCCGGGGCCCAGGAGGGTGAAGGCGCCGTAGCCGGCGGAGGCCATGGCCAGCGCCGCGAGGACGCCGGCGGCGGGGCCGGTACGGAGGCGGGCGAGCGCGGCGGCGGGCGGCAGCAGCAGCCCGAAGGCCGGCATCATCAGGCGCGGCCGGGACCCGAAGTACGCGGCGCCGACCAGCGACAGGACGACCACCCCGGCCGTGTACACGAGCAGCGGCAGCGGCTGGCGCTGCCGCACGCCCAGCACCACCAGCCACACCAGCAGCGCGAGGGCGGCGCACAGGCCGAGCGCCGCGGGCCAGGGCAGGGAGGCGACGAAACGGGCGAGGGCGACGCCGCCGTCGACGGAGTTGCCCCAGCCGGCCTGGACGTCGAAGTAGGCGGTGGCCCGGGACTCGCGGACGCCGACGTATCCGACGTACCCGAGCCAGCCGAGCGGCGCGAGCAGCACCCCGGCCACCGTCCGCCACGGCAGCCGACGGTCCCGGACCAGCGTGACGAGCGCGGTGACGCCGAGGGCGGCGATCAGCGCGGCGGCGGTCGGCCGGGTGAGCCCGGCGCCCGCGCAGAGCAGCCCGGCGAGGATCCACCGCCCGCGCAGCACCGCGTACAGCGACCAGGCGGCGAACGCGGTGAACAACGTCTCCGTGTACGCCATCGACTGCACGAACGCGGTCGGGTACACGCCCCACAGCACCGCCAGCAGCACCCCGGCGCGGGCCGAGACGACGTGCTCGCCGCAGCGGTAGACGCCCCAGGCCGCGGCCAGTGACGCCGTCCACGAGACCAGCAGCCCGGCACCGGCGGCGTCGAGCGGCGAGACGGCGGACAGGATCCGTTCGAGGAGCGGGAACAGCGGGAAGAACGCCAGGTCGGAGTGGACGTCGCCGTTCGGCAGCGTGACCTCGTACCCGTACCCGTGCTCGGCGATCCGCGCGTACCAGACCGCGTCCCACCGCCCGCTCAGCCGGTGGAAGCCGTCCTTCCCGGCCGCGGCGGCGGCCCCGGCGAGGACGGCGAGCCCGAGCAGCCGGGTGCCGGCGTACCCGCCGAGGGCGAGGAGGAGCGGGGACGGGCGGGCGCGGGAACCGGGGCGGGGGGAGGCGGGCGCGGACATGGGGTCGATTATCCGAGGCGCCGCCGTCCCGCCGGCCGGCGGACCCGCTGGTCAGCCCCGGGGCCTCATGCGGCCGAAGCGGGCGGCCATGACCGGGCCGAGCTGGCCGACGATGCCGTGGCCGGGCTCCTGCGGGGAGGGCAGGTCGCCGAGGAAGGACGTCACGATCACCTCGTCGACGGCGGAGTCCCCGCGCCGGATCTGCTCCTCCAGGAAGTCGAGCGTGCGGCGCCAGTCCGGCTCGCCGTCCTCCGCGAGGAAGGAGCGGACGGTGCCCTGGACGACATCCCAGAAGAAGACGTGCGGCAGGACCCCGCCCTGCCGGAAGACGTGGCTCTCGTACGCGCCCCGGAAGGCGGGGACGTGCGCGAGCAGGTCGTGGACGAGCTGCACGCTCGTGGTCGGTTTCGTCGTCGTCGGCGGCGTCGGCGTCATCGGCGTCGGCATCGGCATCGGCGTCGGCGTCGGCATCGGCATCGTGGGAGAAGCGTCGGTCTGAGGTCTGGTGTGCTGCTGCATCGGCGGCCCTGCCCCGGAGCGTTGTGGTGTTTCGGTCCAGAATGCTCCTCCCCCGCGCCCCGGTGCCGACACTTTTACGCTTTCCGGGGACAACGGGCGCGGGGTTGTCCACAGGCGGATATCCACAGGGGTGCGAAGCGTCCCCCGTCCGTGGATCGTTGGGCACATGTACGAGTTGTCGATCCTCGCCCGGGGCGGGGTGCTCCTCACCGTCTGGGCGCTGGCAGCGGGCTGGCCGCCGGGCCGGCTCGCCGCGCGCCTGCGGCGGGACGGCTGGCAGCGGATCTGCCGGGGCGCGTGGGCGGTGCCGGGCAAGGAGACGGACTGGCGGGTCCGGGAGACCGCGCTCCAACTGCTGGGCCCCCGGCGGGTCTGCCGGTACGGGACGGCCGCCCGGCTGCACCGCGTCGAGCTCCTGGCGCCCGCCCCCGACCCCGGCGCGTGCCGCGCCTCCCTGCCGCCGGAGGACGTCTGCCTGCGCCGGGGCCTGCGCGCGACGACGGCCGCGCGGACGGTCGCCGACCTGATACGGGCCTCCGGCAGCAGAGAGGCGGCCGTCGTCGCGGCGGACTCGGCGCTGTCCGGGCGGGTGGCGGAGGGGGTACGGAGAGGGCCGCTGGTCCGGCGCGAGGACCTGGCCACGCAGCTGGCCGTCCGCCGGCCGGGGGCGCCGCGCGCCCGCGCCTGGCTGCGGCTGGCGCACCCGGCGGCGGGCTCGCCGGCGGAGACCGTGGCCCGGCTGCGCATGGCCGACGCCGGCCTCTTCCCCGCGTGCCAGCCGCCGCTGCGGACCCCCGCGGGCCGCCCGCTGCACCCGGACTTCCTCTTCCGGGAGGCGGGACTCGCGGTGGAGGTCGAGGGGTTCGCGTACCACGGCACGCGGCGCGCCCACGAACGGGACATCGCCCGCTTCAACGCCCTCCAGTCCTGTCCGGAGATCCGCCGGGTCCTGCGCTTCACGGCCCGGGAGGTGTTCGCGCACCCGGACCGGATGACCGCCGAGATCCGCACGGCGCTGGCGGAACTGACGCGCTGAGTGCGGGTGCCGGCCGCCGCGTACGCCCGTACGCCCGCGCGCACGCCCGCCGCACGCCCCTGGCGCCGCTCAACACCCATGTCACAGCTTGGTTTTGGCCCCAAGGGGCGCACCCGTTGCTCCGCTAGAGTGAAGCACCGGTTTCCTGCGGAAAGGGGAAGGGCGCATGTCACGCCACAGCCCGGTCGAGGTGCAGATCCACACCGGGTCGCTATGGGTCGGCGGTGACGCGTACCCCCTGCGGAACATCTCGCACGTGGGACAGCGCCGGCTGATTCCCGTGAAGAAGAAGATCGGAAAGGACCTCTTCGTCGGCATCGTGCGCATCTGGCTCGTCCTCGGCTTCGGCGGGGCGCTCGCCCAGGCGTCGAAGGAGACCGTCGCCTACGTCCTGGTGGCCGTCGTCGCCGCGCTGATGGTGTGGCGTCTGGTCGCCAAGGTGCGCCGGCCCCAGCTCCCGGTGCTGTTCGGCCTGATCGTGAACACGGCCGGCACCCAGCGGGACACCGTCTGGAGCACCGAGAAGCACGAGATCGACCACCTCGTGCTGGAGATCACCAAGGCGATCAGCACACCCGGTCAGGCGCAGATGGTCTTCCACGTGCAGCACGCCGTCGCGGGCGACCTGATCCAGCAGTACGGCACGCACAACATCGGAACGGCCCACCACTTCGGCCACGGCAACATCCAGGCAGGGTGATATGAGCGACCAGATCCACCAGTACGGCTCGGGCAACATCGGCAAGGCCGTCCACAGCGGCTCCGGCGACATCGTCGCCGGAGGCAAGACGGTCGGCGCGGCGGCCACCCCCGCGACCGCACTCGACGACCTGCGCACGGCCATCGACGGCCTCCGCGCCCACCTGGACGACACCCGCCGCGCGGAACTCGACGCCGCGGCGGCCGACCTGTCCCCCGAGGCGACGCGGGCCGAACTGGAGGGCCCGCTCACCCGGATCGCCGGCATCGCCGCGCTCGTCGGGGCGGTGGGCGCCCCCGTGGTGACCGCCGTGCAGGCCGTCCTGGCCGCGCTCGGCGGCTGAACTCCCAGGCCAGCGGCCGCCGTCCGGCCGGGAGCCGACCGGACGGTGGTCGCGGGCCACGCGCGGTACAGTCCGTGGGCCACGCGCGATCGACGCCCTGAGGAACGAGGAGCACAGGTGTCCACGGCACCCCCGCCACCGAACAACCCGCCTTACCCGTAACAGGGTTCACCGGCGGGGCATCCGCCTCCGCAGCCGCCCCGGCCGCCGCGGCGCGGATGGTTCGGAAACCTGAGCGAGGGCGGCAAGGTCACGGTCATCGGCGCGGTGATCGTCAGCGTGTCCACGCTGGCCGCCGCGATCCTGCCGTCCGTGCTGTCGTCCGGCGACGGCGGGCCGGCGGACGCGAAGCCGCCGGCGTCGCAGACGACGACCCGGCAGCCGACGCCCACGGAGGAACCGCCCGGCCCCGTCGGCACGCCGACACCGCCGCCCACGCAGGCGCCGACCCCGACCCCGACCCCGACGGCGACGCCGACGGCCGCCGAGTCGGCGACCGGTGCCGGCCCGGACGCCGCCGCGCCCCCGGCCTCCCGCACGTACACGGTCTTCTACCAGGACCAGACGATGGCGCTGGGCCTGCCGCCCGGCGAGGACGTCGGCTCGATCGACTTCGACGTGCCGGCCACCCGCCGCTACTCGGAGACGGAATGGACGGCCGAGAAGGAGAAGGCCGAGCAGTCCGGCGTACCGGTCGTGGCGGACCTGACGTACGCGGACACCTCGTACGGCTACCTGGCCCTGCGCAACGGCCGCAACGCCGCGCAGCTCCAGCCCACCGACCCGTCGGACCGGGCCGCGGACTGCGCGCGGGCGGCGCAGGTCGGCGGCTTCACCGAGGCGGAGATGGACGACTGGCCGCTGCCGGCGCAGACGGTGCTCTGCATCCTCACGGACCAGGGCAACGTCGCCCGGGTGACGATCACCGGCTTCATCGGCGGCCAGAAGGACGGCCTGACCGCGCCGCCCACGCAGATCGCCCTGAAGGTCACCCTCTGGAAGCCGAACGACTGAACGGCTGAACGAACCGGCCGCCGCCCCAGTCGCTTCGGGCGGCGGCCGACGTCGCTCAGGGAGCAGCAGGTAGGGCTGAAGTACGCGGGAAGGAGATCTCCACCCGGCGGTTCTTCTTCCGGCCCTCCTCGGTGCGGTTGTCGGCGATCGGATAGTCCTCGCTGTACCCGCGGATGTCGTACGCGGTCCCCGGGTCCAGCTCGCGCGCGAGCACCTGCTGCACGGCGACGGCCCGCTCCTTGGACAGCTTGAGCCCGTGCTCGTACGTCCCCAGGTTGTCCGTGAACCCGAACACCCGCACCCGCCCGGACCCCTGCGTCCGCACCTCCCCCGCGATGGCGCGGATCCGGGCGGTCGCGGCGGGGCTGAGCTTGGCGCTGTTCTTCGCGAACAGCACCTCGGCCTGGAGCGCGAACGTCACGTCGACGTTCGTGTCCTCCCGCCGCTGCTCGCCCCCCTCCTCCTCGACGATCTGCTTGATGTCCAGCACCTTGGCCGGCGCGAGCGTGGCGCCGTCGGGGAGCATCAGGTTCGGGGAGTTGGGGTCGATGGCGGGCGGCGGGGAGGTGGTGGTGCTGCCGGGCGGATCGTCCCCGTACGCCACACCGTCGCCGAGCGTCCCCGCGCCCACGGTCACGGCCACGACCACGGCCACCGCGGCCAGCCTGCGTCGTCGTCCTGTCGTCGTTGTCATGACAGCGCCTCAGGAGAGCTTGAGAGTGGCGGGTTCGAACGTGGGCAACTGGAACGAGACCTCGGTGGTGGAGGCGGGGGGTGCGGGGAACTGCATGAAGACATCTATGGTGCCGCCGGCCGACAGGATCCCGAGGCCGGTGGTGGTCAACGGGCGGCCATCTGTGTCACGAAGGACGTAGTAACGCTTCTTTCCCACAGCGTCCACGAGGGTGGCTCCGCCCAAGGACTTGCCATGCTTCACCACCTCCGTTTCAACCCCCCTCATATCGGGAACGGCACGCCCCTTGCCGGACGCGTTCCTCAGGACGCCTTTGAGCGTCAAGAACCCTCCGGCCTCTCGCTCTGCCGAATTGATGGCGACCTCGAAACCGTCCTGTCCCTTCACCACGGCCAGGGGCTCCACCGGTTCCTGCGCACTCTGCGGCTGTGCAGGGGAACTGCTCGCCTGGGCGCTTGCGGACTTCGACACAGCGGGCTTGTCGGCCTTCGGTTCGTCACCGCTTGCGCTGCAGCCGGCAACAGTCAGCGAGGCCATCGCCGCGAGGATGACGAACCCCCCTCTCACGTGAGTGACCTTCATAAGGAGCGCTTCCTTTACTCGTCGTCGCCGATCAGTCGGACACGAAAGAGGGCATCAGCTTCAGGGAGGACGGGGTCCTCCGGGTCGATATCCCAAGGTTGGCCGTCACAGGTGAGACCAGAGATCGGACCAGGGTCCTCTTCTTGAGGGTCTTCACTCGGCGTACTGGATGGCTCCGGCTCGGCCGACTGGTCCGAGCTCGTTCCCCGGCTCGGTTCCTGGGTCTTGAACGTACAGAGCGGTTCAATCACCGCTGAGGCCGTGGCCACTGCCCGTTCGTTCGCACCAGGGACAACCGCCTCTCCGACCGATTCGTCAGTCCGCACAGTGACGGTGAAGCCGAACTGCATCGGCTCGCAAGCATCGACCTCGGCCTTGTTGAGGGAGGCTAATTCGATGGCCCTCTCGCACGCGCGGTTCTCGGTGTACGCCTCGCCCCGCACAAACGGCTGCCATAGGCCTGGGGCATCAATCACCTTGAGCCAGCCCTCACGTAGCTGATCGCGAGCATCTTGCGTAGCCCCGAGGGCGGCTGCCTCAGCGGCGGTGTGGGCACCGTTGCGCAAGACCGCCGCCTGTCCCACAGCCAAGTAGACGAAGGCGAGAAACAGCAGCCCGGCAATCACCGCGATGTACGCGGGGAACGCCTGTCCCCAGTCCCCGCCGCCGCTCACTTGGCGGTCAGTTCGGCGATCTTGTTCTCGATGGCTGTCAGAATCGTGGACCCGAGGCCCGTGCCACTGATGGCCACCACGATCGCCACCACCACCACAATGATCCCCAGATACTCCACCGCCGTCTGCCCCCGGTCCCGGTCCCGGGCCCGGGTGCGGGTGGTGGGCAGGTGGACGTGGGACTTGGTCAGGGCCTTCAGGAGCGCGTCGTACATCGTGGTCCCCTCCGCGTTCGGACGCTTGTGCTCGGGCACGGGTGGCCGGCCCGTGGGTCTGGGTGCGGGGCCTGGTCATCGGGTGCCTCGCCGGGCGGGGCGAGGCGCGTCGGTGCGTCGGCTGTTCAGGCTCTCGGCGCTCGCGTTCATCCCGTACCCCCTCCCACACTCGGTCAGCACTCTGTCACATGCGGTTGCCCGCGCGAAGGGGGTTCGCCAAGCTCGGGTGAGATCGAGACAGTCGGCGGCCCGCCCGCTCACTCGCCCGTGATCGGGCCCAGGTCGGTGCCCGTGCCCAGGAACAGGCCCGCGCCGAGGAGGATCATCGTGGCGGGGACCATCAGGGTGGTGATGACCATCGTCGCCTTGGGGACGGCCTTCGCCGCCTTGCGCCGCGCGTTCTGCGCGTCCGTGCGGCGCATGTCCTCCGCGATCTGGATGAGCGTGTCGACGATGGGCGCGCCCAGCTCCTCGCCCTGCTGGAGCGCCGTCACGAACTGGGCCACCTGCTCGGAGTCGTTGCGGCGGCGCAGTTCGTCGAACGCCTGGCGGCGGGTCACGCCCATGTCCATCTGGCGCAGGGTGATGCGGAGTTCGTCGGACCAGGGGCCGGAGTACTTGTCCGCGACCCGTTCCAGCGCCTGGCGGAAGCCGAGGCCCGCCGAGACGACGACCGCGAGGACGTCGAGGAAGTCGGGCAGGGTCCGTTCGATCTGGTCCTTGCGGATGCGGACCGCCGACCAGATCCCGACCTCCGTCCAGAACGCGCCGAAGGCGAAGAGCAGCGCCGCCGTGACGTAGGAGCCCCGCGTCAGCATCAGGAGGCCGCCGAGACCGCCGAGGAAGCCGTAGACGGCGCGCCGCGCACCGTAGCGGTCGATGGTGAGGCCGCCCGGGTTGCCCGCCAGGTCGATGCGGCGGCGAACCGCGCCGACGCGCTTCGGGCCCATCCAGCGCAGGACCGCCGGCGACCAGCGCATGCCGAGGCGGTCCACGGCCGAGTCGACCGCGCCGGTGCGGGTGGCGCCGACCTCCAGGGCGAGCCGCAGGTCGTCGGGGAGGCGGGCGTCGGCGCGGTACAGGCGGAGCCCGTACGCGAAGCCGGCGACGGCGAGGCCCGCGAGGAGGGCGATGGCGAGTTCCAGCATCTGCGGTTCCGGCCCCTTACACGTCGATCTTCGAGAAGCGGCGGATGACGGCGAAGCCGAGCACGTACAGCGCGCAGGCGACGACCACCGCGCCCTGGCCCAGCGGCGAGCCGGTCATCCGGTCCAGGGCGCCCGGCTGCATGTTGTCGATGAGCAGGAGCGAGCCGAAGCCGATCACGGGGACCGCGTACGCCGTCATGCTCACCTGGGAGAGCTGGGTGCGGACCTCGCGCCGGGTCTCCTTGCGCTGCTCCAGCGTCTCGGTCAGGTTGCGCAGCGACGACACGACCGTGCCGCCCGCGCGGTTGGCGAGCACCAGGGTGGTGACGAGGACGACGAGTTCGCGGGACGGCAGGCGCTCCGCCAGCTCCTCCAGCGCGTCGTCCAGCGGCGTGCCGACCGCCAGCTGCTGGGACACCTTCTCCAGTTCGTCGCCCGCCGGCGACTCCATCTCGTCGGCGGCGAGGCTGATCGCCATGCGGAGGGCGAGGCCGGCCTGGGTGGCGTTGGCCAGGATCCGGGACAGTTCCGGGAGCTGGTTGATGAAGCGCTCGATGCGCTTCTGCCGCTGCCAGTTGAGGTAGCCGAGCGCGACCCATATCCCGAGCAGGCCGCAGATCGGGCCGAAGAACGGCGACAGGGCCGCCTGCCCGACGGTCCACAGGACCGCCACGGACGCGGCGAGCGCGACCGTGAACTCGCCCGGGGTCACGTCGAGCCCGGTCGCGGCGATGCGGCGCTCCAGGTTCCGGCCGAGGGCCGTCGCCCGCACCCGCCGGTCCAGGGCCGCGAACCGGCGCCTGCGGCGGCCGGTCGCCTCGGGCGCGACGGTGTCGTCGAGGCGGGCGACGAGCGCGGCGTGGCGGCGCGCCCCGTTCGCGTACACCTGGACGCCGACGACGGCGAGGACGCAGGCGAGCAGTGCCGCGCCCGTCGTCAGCCAGAACGGGTCCCGCCAGAACGGGTCGGTCATCGGGATCCTCCTCGGCCGGTCGGGGCCTGTGCCGGCGTCGGGGCCTGTGCGGCCGTCGGGGCCTGTGCGGTCGGCGGGGCCTGAGCTGCCGCCGGAGCCTGTGCCGGCGTCGGGACCAGGGTGTCCATCCGGTCCTCCTACGTCGCTTCTCGGGTGGCGAGGTGGCTGTCGTCGGCGGCGACGCCGAAAGCCGGGGGGACGGGCTGCCCGGCCATGTAGAGGCGTTCGGCGACGCGGCGGGGCAGCGGGTGGTGCACGTACCGGCCGTGCACGCGTCCGTCGGCGGCGAGCGGTTCGGCCTGGAAGTGGCAGACGGTGGCGAGCAGGAAGCGTTCGCGGCCGTGCGACGCGAGGATCGCGATCTCGGTGATCCGGCGGGTGCCGTCGGGGTGGCGGGTGAGCTGGACGAGGACGTCGACGGCGCTGTTGATCTGGTCGCGCAGGGCCTCGAAGGGGACCTTCACCTCGGACATCGAGGCGAGGGTCTGGAGGCGCATCAGCGCGTCCTCGGCCGAGTTGGCGTGGACGGTGGCGAGGGAGCCGTCGTGGCCGGTGGACATGGCCTGGAGCATGTCGAGCGTCTCGCCGCCGCGGACCTCGCCGACGATGATCCGGTCGGGGCGCATGCGGAGCGAGTTGCGGACGAGGTCGCGGATGGTGACCTGGCCGCGGCCCTCGATGTTCGGGGGACGGGCTTCGAGGCGGATGACGTGGGACTGCTGGAGCTGGAGTTCGGCCGAGTCCTCGATGGTGATGATCCGCTCGCCCTCCGGGACCAGGCCGGAGAGGGCGTTGAGGAGGGTCGTCTTCCCGGTGCCGGTGGCGCCGGACACGATGATGTTGAACTTCGCCTGGACCAGGCCGGCCAGGAGCAGCAGCATCTGCTCGTCGAGCGAGCCGAGGCCGGTCATCTCGTGGAGGGTGTAGGCGCGGGGGAAGCGGCGGATGGTGAGGGTGGCGCCGGTGAGGGAGAGCGGCGGGATGATGACGTTGACGCGCTCGCCGGACGGCAGGCGGGCGTCGACCATCGGGTTGGACTCGTCGACGCGGCGGTTCACCGTGGAGACGATCCGCTCGATCGTCTGCATGAGCTGGTCGTGGGAGGCGAAGCGGAGCGGGAGGAGTTCGACCCGGCCGCCGCGCTCGATGTAGATCTGGTCGGGGCCGTTGACCATGATCTCGGTGATGGAGGCGTCTTCGAGGAGCGGTTCGAGGACGCCGAGCCCCAGGGCCTCGTCGACGACGCGGCGGATCAGCCGGCCGCGTTCGGCGGTGGAGAGGACGGGGCCCTCGCGGCTGATGATGTGCCCGAGGACGCGTTCGAGCCGGGCCCGCCGTTCCGCGGCGGCGAGCGCGGACATCTCGGTGAGGTCGATCTCCTCCAGCAGCTTGGCGCGGAAGGACGCGACGAGGTGGCCGTCCTCCCGGCCGCCGCCGGGCCCGGCGGCGCGGGGGTCGTCGCCGGAGTGGTGGATGCGGGCGCGCAGGCTCATGGGCGGGCGTCCTCCTGCGGGGTGGCGGGCAAGGGCATGGTGGCGGTCTTCTCGACCGTGCCGAGGTCCCAGAAGGGGACGACCTCGGGGATCCGGACGACGGCGGTGACCGACACCTGCCCGTCGCCGGGGACGGGGCTGCCGGGGGTCAGATCCAGCCATCCGCTGACGGCGGCCTCCTGGGCGGCCACCGGGTCCAGGTCCGTGCCGGCGGACGCGGCGCGCGCGCCCGCCCGCGCCGCCGTGCCCGCCTGCTGCGCCGCGTAGGCGGCCAGGCCGAGCTGGAGCCCGGCGAGCCCGACGATCAGCAGGAGGGGCAGGAAGCCGAGGTACTCGAGGGCCGCCTGGCCCCGGTCGCGGACGCCGGAAGAAGAGGTCGTACGGCTCCGAGGGGCGTCGCCCGGCAGGCCCGTACCGCCCGGCCGGGCACCGGCCCGCCCCACCCTCGTCCGGTTCACGGCGTCGTCACCGATCCCTCGTGGACGGCGCCCGCCGTGGCCTCCACGCCGTCGAAGCTTCCGAAGCCGGGGAAGAGGATCGGGACGGGGACGCTCACGGTGACGCGGACCATGCCGTCCGCGCCCGGGCCGCATCCCGACACCTGGGCCCCCGACCACATCCCGTCCAGGTGCCGGTTCGCCGCGCCCTCGCAGTCGCCGTCGACGGCGGCGGCGCGGGCCGCCTCGTCGGCCGCGTTGCCGGCCAGGACGTACGTGTAGCCGACCAGGACGACCTGCCACAGCAGGGCCATGGTCAGCAGGATGACCGGGACCATGCCGGTGAACTCCACCGCCACCTGGCCCCGGTCGCCCCGTGTCCTCGGCCGCCGCATCGCTCAGCGTCCTCCGCCGCGCCGCCGCAGCCCGAGCGAGCCGCGGTCGCCGGCGCGGGCGAGCGCCTTGCCGGGGCCGGGGGCGGGGGCGGCGGGCCCGGTGAGGCCGAGTTCGCCGGCGAGGGCCCAGAGGGCCTGCTTGACGGTGGAACGGGCGTCGAGTTCGTGGAGGCGGCCGGCGTCGACGACGGCCTGGAGCTCCTTGTAGGCGGCGGGGACGGTGACGCCGGCGATCCGGGTGCCGGTGATCTTCTGGACCAGGGCCGGCTGGATCTCGGCGGTGCGGGCGTGGCGGTTCACCAGGGCGACGCTGGCCTCCGCCTTGCGGACCTGGAGGCGTTCCCACATGCGGACGGTCCGCCGCGCGGCGCGGACGGCGATGACGTCGGGGGTGGTCACGAGGAGGGCGGTGTCGGCCAGTTCGATCGCGGCGGCGTTGGCGCTGTCGAGGCGCGAGCCGCAGTCGACGACCACGACCTCGTGGCGGGCGCGCAGGGCGCTGACGATCTGGCGGGCGGCGCGGTCGGTGACCTCCTCGCCGCGTTCGCCCTCGGCGGGGGCGAGGAGCAGGGAGAGGCCGGTCTCGTGGACGTACACGGCGTCCTGGAGGACGCGCGGCGAGAGGTCGGCGATGGCGGCGAGGTCGGCGGCGGAGCGGCGGAACTGGACGTCGAGGTAGGAGGCGATGTCGCCGCTCTGGAGGTCGAGGTCGACGAGGGCGACGGTGCGGCCGGCGGCGCGGGCGGCGAGGGCGAGCTGGACGGCGGTGAGGGTGGTGCCGACGCCGCCCTTGGCGCCGCTGACGGTGACGACGGTGCCGCCGGGTCCCGCGGCGAGTTCGGCGGCGCCGCCGCCGAGGTGGCGGCGGAAGCCGGCGGACCACTGGGCGGCGGCCTGGACGCGGCCGGCCAGCTCCTCGTAGCCGAGCGGGAGGGTGACGAGGCCGCGGGCGCCGGCGTCCATGGCGGCGGCGAGCAGGCCGGGGCCGGTGTCGGCGGTGACGAGGACGACGCCGACGGCGGGGAAGCGGAGGGCGACCTCGCGGACGAGGTCGAGGGCGGGGACGGGGCCGATCCGCTCGTGGACGAGGACGACCTCGGGGAGCGCGTCGAGGGATTCGGCGGCGAGCCGGGCGAGGGCGTCGACGAGCTGGGTGGAGTCGGGGACGGGCGGGGCGGGTTCGGCGTCCGGGAGCTGGCCGAGGAGGGTGGCGACGGCCCGGGCGGCGTCGGGGTCGCCGACGGCCGGCAGGATCCTGGTGGGCATGGCCGGGCCTCACTTGTCCTTGTCGAGCGTGTAGGTGCGGTCGCCGGGGGCGGGCTCGGCGGGGGCGCCGCCGGCCGCGGGGGCGACGAGGGCGAGGCGTACGTGCTCCGCGAAGGACTCGGCGTAGGCGACGCGCTGGGTGTCCCGGGCGGACAGGGCGAAGGTGATGGGGACGGCCTCGGTGGTGGTGCGGGAGTCGGGCTTCGGCTTGAAGGGGGTGAGGGTGCCGACGTCGATGACGCGGGCGCCGGCGACGAGGAGCCGGGACTGGCTGGGCTCGTCCTTGGTGGCGCCGTCGAAGGTGGCGTAGATGTTGACGGTGGCGCCGGGGGTGATCTTGCCGGCGACGCCGGTGGCGGCGTCGATCATGATGGCGATCTCCTGCTCGCCGGGGCGGAGCTCGGGCCGGGGGACGATCATGTCGCGCTGGAGGAGGGAGCCCTTGCGGAGGGTGGTGACGGCGGTCTTGCCCTCGATCTGGGCGAGGTCGGTGACGGCGGTCGCGGAGAGCCAGCGCCTGGGCAGGGAGATCTTCTCGAAGTCCGCCGCGGTCAGCCGCCGGTAGGGCTCGACGTCCCGGGCGACGCGGTAGGCGGTGGTCTCCGGCCCGACCTTGGCGTTCACGTCGCTGATGACCGCGAGGACGCCGGCGAAGGCGCCGAGGGCGCAGAGGACGGAGAGCAGCAGCAGGATGACGCCGCGGCGCTGGCGGGAGTTCATGGCCGTCGTTCTTCCTCGGTCGGGGGCGTGGGCGGGTTCACCGGGGCTGTCCGGCCGGGGCCGGGAGGTCGGCGGCGAGCGGTGCGGCGCAGAAGCCGCAGCGGTCGCCGATGAGGTCCATGCCGCACCAGTGGCAGGTCTCGCGGCGTACCGAGGCGACGAGCCGGTGGAGGACGGGCAGGTCGGGGAGGTACGCGGCGAACTCGACGAGTTTCGGGGTGCCCCACCAGGCGGGTGACCCGGCGGGGAGGGGGGTCTCCTCGGGGGGTCCGGCGACGGCCCAGCGGGGGGCGAGCCGGGTGGTGGGCCAGTCGGTGGCGAGCTGGCCGCGGGCGACGGTGAGGCGGGTGGTGAACTCGGGTCCGGTGAAGCCGGACTCGTCGGCGCCGACGCGCACGATCCGGGGCGCGGGTCCGGCGAGGACGGCGAACTGGGCGCCGGGCAGCCAGCTCTTGAGGTGGGAGCCGAGGGTGACGGGGACGCGGTCGAGGCGGGAGACGGAGCCGAGGACGGCGCCGGCGTAGATGTAGTGGGCGAGGAGCCGGGCGGCGGAGGCGAGGACGCCGGGGCTGATGTCGCAGGCGGAGAGCTGCCGGAGCTGGCGGACGAGGACGGCGGCGCCGAGTGGCGGCAGGTCGGTCCTGACCAGCGCGATCCGGTCGCTCTCCAGGAGGCCGCGGACGGTGTGGAGGCGGTGGGCGACGGCGGGCGGCGCGGCGGACGGGCAGACGACGACGACGTGTCCGAACCGGTCGACGAGCCGGCGGAGTTCGGTGACGGAGTCGTCGAGGGTGCGGGCGCCGGGGTCGGCGAGCACGGCGGCGTTGGGCGTGCCGGGGTCGGTGGGCGGCAGCACGAGATCGGCACCGGTGACCGCGATCGCTGTCGGCACGTGAGCCCCCGCCTTCCCGTCCCCTCCGGCCTCCCGGCCGCCGTCGGCCGTCGCGGCCCGTTCCGGTCCCGCGGCCTCCGCCGGTCCTCGGGGGTCCCGCCGGCCCTGGTGGCCCGTGGGCCTCCGGGTGCCGTGCGTCGCCCCTGTTCTGCACCTTATCCACGCGGACCGGGGTGGTGAACACACAATCCCTCAACTCCCGGCGGCTTTCCCGTCACCGGATTGCGGGGCTCCGCTCGTCGCCGGTCCGTGCCAGAGGTCTTGACAACCCAATTGGTCTGGACCAACTTGGTGCGACGACGGCGGTGGCCACCTCCCGAATCCCCATCCCCTGACCGCAGTTCCCCGTACGACGACGTACGGCACCTCCAGCTCCCGACTCCCCCACCGGAGGATGCACGTGGACCGCACCACCCCCCGCCGCCTGCTCGGCGGAGCGCTCGCGCTCGCCGTCGGGTCCGGGCTCGCCCTGGTCGGCGGCACCGGCACCGCCCTCGCCGCCGACGTCAACAACGCCCGGAACGCCGGTTTCGAGAGCGGCCTGGCCAACTGGTCCTGTTCGGCCGGCAGCGGCACCGCCGTCGCGAGCCCGGTCCGCACCGGGGCCGGCGCCCTCAAGGCGACCCCGGCCGGCCTCGACAACGCCAAGTGCGTGCAGACCGTCACCGTGAAGCCCAACGCGACGTACACGCTGAGCGCCTGGGTGCAGGGCGGGTACGCCTACCTCGGCGCGAGCAACACCGGGACCGGCACCGGCACGGTCTCCACCTGGACGCCGGACTCCCCGTCCTGGAAGCAGCTGACCACGACCTTCACCACCGGCGCCTCGACCACCTCGGTCGAGATCTTCACCCACGGGTGGTACGGCACCGCCGCCTACCACGTGGACGACGTGAGCGTCTTCGGCCCCGACGGCGGCGGCACCCCGGACCCCGACCCGGTCGTCCCCGCCACCCCGGCCGGGCTCGCCGCCGGCACGCCCACCTCCAGCACGGTCCCGCTGAGCTGGAACGCCGTCTCCGGCGCGACCGGCTACAAGGTGTACCGGGACGGCACGCTCGCCGCGACCGTGTCCGGCACCTCCGCCACGGTCACCGGCCTCGCCGCCGACACCGCGTACTCCTTCCAGGTCGCGGCCACCAACACGGCGGGCGAGTCCCCGAAGTCGGCCGCGGTGTCCGCCCGTACGGCCAAGGGCGGCACGCCCGGCCCCGGCCCGGCCGTCCCGAAGCACGCGATCACCGGCTACTGGCAGAACTTCGACAACGGCGCCGCCAAGCAGAAGCTCCGCGACGTCCAGGACGCCTACGACATCATCGCGGTCTCGTTCGCGGACTCGACGGCCACGCCCGGCCAGATCGTCTTCAACCTCGACCCGGCCGTCGGCTACGCCTCGGTCGCCGACTTCAAGGCCGACATCGCGGCCAAGAAGGCGGCCGGCAAGTCGGTGATCATCTCGGTCGGCGGCGAGAAGGGCAACGTCACGATCAACAGCGACGCCAGCGCCACCGCCTTCGCGAACAGCGCCTACGCGCTCTTCCAGGAGTACGGCTTCAACGGGATCGACATCGACCTCGAGCACGGCATCAACTCCACCTACCTGATCAAGGCGCTGCGGCAGCTGTCCGCCAAGGCGGGCCCGTCGATGGTTCTGACGATGGCCCCGCAGACCATCGACATGCAGAACACCGGCACCGAGTACTTCAAGACCGCGCTCGCCGTGAAGGACATCCTCACGGTGGTCAACACCCAGTACTACAACAGCGGTTCGATGCTGGGCTGCGACGGCAAGGTGTACAGCCAGGGCTCGGTGGACTTCCTCACCGCGCTCGCCTGCATCCAGATCCAGGGCGGTCTCGACCCGTCGCAGGTCGGCCTGGGCGTCCCCGCCTCCACCCGGGGCGCGGGCAGCGGCTACGTCGCCCCGTCGGTCGTGAACAACGCGATCGACTGCCTGACGAAGCTGGCCAACTGCGGCACCTTCAAGCCCGCCCAGGCGTGGCCCACCCTGCGGGGCGCCATGACCTGGTCGACCAACTGGGACGCGACGGCCGGCAACGCCTGGTCGAACGCGGTCGGCCCGCACGTCCACGGCCTGCCGTAACCGCACCCGAGGGGCCCCGCCCCGACCCGCTCCCCCATCGCGGCGCCGCCGGATCCTCCGGCGGCGCCGTGGGCGTTCCCGCCCGCCCCGCGCGCACCGGCGGCACCGCGACCCGCCGCGCCCGTTCCCGTACGCCCGGCACCGCGACCCGCCGCGCCCGTTCCCGTACGCCCGGTGTCCCGTCCCCTAGCGTGGCGGCGACCATGGCCGAACTCCCTACCTTGACCCGTCCATGACATGGCCCCACGCTGTGTCCCGGACACACCCGCACCTGTTGTCGCACTCCCCCACACTCCCCACCCAGGAGACACCATGCGACGTCCCCGACGCGGCAGAAGGTCCGCCACCCTCGCGGCCCTCGTGGCGCTCGCCCTCGCGGCGCCCCTCTCCGCCCTCTCCTCACCCGCCGGCGCCGACCAGCCCACCGCCGCCCGGGGCGGCGAGGAGGTGATCCGGCAGTACGAGATCGCCGGCCCCTCCACCGTCGCCGCCCGCACCGCCCTCGCCGCCACCGGCGTCTCGATCGACGAGGTCGACGCCCGGTCGGTCGTGGTCAGCGCCGACGTGCGCCAGCTGGCCCGGATCGAGGCGCTCGGCTACGAGGCGACCGCCCTGCCGGCGCCGCCGGACCGCGGCGAGCCCGGACGGTCCTCCCTCGGGCCGCTCGACTTCCCGTCCGCCGACGCCAAGTACCACAACCACGCCGAGATGACGGCGGAGATCGACCAGCGGCTCGCCGCCTACCCGTCGATCATGAGCAAGCGGGTCATCGGCAAGAGCTACCAGGGCCGCGACATCGTCGCCATCAAGATCAGCGACAACGTGGCCGCCGACGAGAACGAGCCGGAGGTCCTCTTCACCCACCACCAGCACGCCCGCGAGCACCTGACCGTCGAGATGGCGCTCTACCTGCTCCGCGAGCTCGGCGCGGGCTACGGCACGGACTCCCGCGTCACGAACATGGTGAACGGCCGCGAGATCTGGATCGTCCCCGACCTCAACCCGGACGGCGGCGAGTACGACATCGCCTCCGGCTCCTACCGCAGCTGGCGCAAGAACCGGCAGCCCAACGCCGGCTCCTCGTACGTCGGCACCGACATGAACCGGAACTGGGACTACAAGTGGGGCTGCTGCGGCGGCTCCTCCGGCTCCAAGAGCTCCGAGACCTACCGGGGCGCCGCCCCCGAGTCGGCGCCCGAGGTGAAGGTCGTCGCCGACTTCGTCCGCTCCCGCGTGGTGGGCGGCAAGCAGCAGATCAAGGCCGCGATCGACTTCCACACGTACAGCGAGCTGGTGCTCTGGCCGTACGGCTGGACGACCGCGGACACGGGGCCCGGCATGACCCAGGACGACCGGGACGCCTTCGCCGCGGTCGGCGGCAAGATGGCGGCGAGCAACGGCTACACGCCGGAGCAGTCGAGCGACCTGTACATCACCGACGGGTCGATCGACGACTACCTGTGGGGCACCCACCGGATCTTCGGGTACACCTTCGAGATGTACCCGACGTCGTCCTGGAACGGCGGCTTCTACCCGCCCGACGAGGTCATCGAGCGGGAGACCAGCCGCAACCGGGACGCCGTGCTCCAGCTGCTGGAGAACGCCGACTGCATGTACCGCTCGATCGGCAAGCAGGCGCAGTACTGCACCGGCTGAGAGGGCGTCAGGAGGCGTCGTCGAAGTAGGCGTCGAGGACCGCGTCCAGCTCCGTCTCCCAGGCCGCGACGCGGCCCCGGTCCGGCGCGACGATCTCGATCGGGTACCAGCGCCGGTCCGGGGTGTGCACGGTGACGGTGAACCGCTTCCCGAACCGGCTCTTCTCGCTCTCGACGGCGGCGAGCTCGTCCCAGCGGAAGTCGCACGCCTCCTCGTCGTAGCTCAGCCGCACGCCCTCGGCGTCGGCGACGATCCGCCCCCGCCGGTCGGCGGCCTCGAACACGGGGCCGTCGGCCGGCTCCTTCCGGGACACGGCCTCACCGCCGTCCTCACGGCCGGCCTCGGTGACGTCCTCCGTGACGTCCTCCGTGACGTCGTTCGTGACGAGGTCCGTCGCGGCCGCGTCCTCCGTCACGGCGTCCTCGGGCGGGGCCACGGTTCCCGTGAGGCCCGGGACGAAGCCCGGGTCGGCCGAAGCGGCGGACAGGGGCTGCTGTATGGGTCCGTTGCTCTGCTCCACGGCGGCAGTATGGCCGACGCCCCTGTGAAGCGCCCCCACCGGGTTCAGTCCAGGACGGCGAGCGCGTCGATCTCGATGAGGAGACCCGCGGGGAGGCCGACGTAGACGGTGGTGCGGGCGGCCGGCGGGGCCTTGAGGTCCTGCTCCTCGAAGTACGCGTTGTAGATCTCGTTCATCTCCGCGAAGTGGTCCACGTCCGTGAGGTAGACGCGCATCATCATCACGTCGTCCCAGCTCGCGCCGCCCTCCTCCAGGATCGCCTTGACGTTGGCGAAGGTCTGGAGGGTCTGCTCGCGCAGCGTCGGGCCGGCGGGCGTCGGCGGCTGCCCCTCGACGGCAGGGAGGAAGCCGACCTGGCCGGCGACCTGGAGGATGTTGCCCTTCCGCACGCCGTGCGAGAACTTCGCGGGCGGCGTGGTGTGGGTGGCGGGGGTGAGGGCGGTCTTCTCAGTCATCTGCGGATACCTCTGCTTCCTTCGGTGGGGTGGTGCCGGAGTAGTCGTGGCTGATCGCCTCCGCCGTGCGGCGCACCAGCGGCAGCAGGGCGAGCAGTTCCTCGGCGGTGACGACGACGTTGGGCGCGGAGACCGACATGGCGGCGACGACCCGGCCGTCGGCGCCGCGGATCGGGGCGGCGACGCAGTTGATGGACTCCTCGTGGCCGCCGAGGTCGGTGGCCCAGCCCTGCTCGCGGACGGTCGCCAGCTCCTGGAGGAAGGCGGCGGCGTCGGGGGTCGAACGGGGCGTGTAGCGGGGGTAGTCGAGCTTGGCGGCCAGCGCGCGCCGCTCGGGTTCGGGGAGGTCGGCGAGGAGCAGCTTGGCGACGGCGGCGACGGTGATCGCGACGGGCTTGCCGATGCGCGAGTACATGCGGACCGGGTAGCGGCTCTCGACCTTGTCGATGTAGACGACCTCGCCGTCCTCGTGGACGGCGAGGTGGACGGTGTGGCCGGTGCGCTCGTTGAGGGCGGTGAGGTGGGGGTGGGCGATCTCGCGGACGTCGAGGTTCTCGACGGCCTCCTGGGCGAGGGCGAAGAGGCGGGCGCCGAGGCGGTAGCGCTGGTCCTGCTGGCGGTAGACGAGGCCGTGCTCGTGGAGGGTGCGCAGCAGCCGCAGGGCGGTGGACTTGTGGACGCCGAGCCGGTCGGCGACCTGGCCGAGGTCGGCGGGGCCCTGGGCGAGCAGCGGCAGGATGCTGAGCGCCCGGTCGACGGTCTGGCTCATCGGGTACGTACCTCCTCGTCGGCCGCCGTCCAGCCGGGGCCGAGGTGCAGTCTCCCCCACGCGCCGGCGTCGAGCGCGGCGAGGCGGTCGGCGCGGTCGCGCGGGGGCGGGACGGCGAGGTCGCCGGGGGAGGTGAGGGCGGCGGCGGCCATGAGGTGGCCGTGGCGGAGCCGGGCGGGCAGGCCGAGGCCGCGGAGGGTGGCGGAGAGGAAGCCGGCGGCGAAGGCGTCACCGGCGCCGACGGTGGAGACGACGTCGACGCGGGGTGCCGGGACGGCGACGGTGGCGGGGGTGCCGGCTCCCGGGGGGCGTACGGAGGCCGTCGCCGGGCCGGTGCCGCCCTTGACGACCAGGGTGGCCGGGTCCGGCAGGAGGGCGCGGACGGCGGCGGGGTCGGCGGCGTCCCAGAGCCGGTCGGCCTCGTCCGCGCCCACGAACACCAGGTCCGCGCGGTTCGCGAGGTCCCGCAGCACCTCGGGTGCGTCGCCGTCGCGCCAGAGGCCGGGCCGGTGGTTGACGTCGAAGGAGACGAGGGGGCGGCCGGGGCGCGGCTCGGTGAGGTCGTACAGCAGGGCCCGGCAGTCGGGCGAGAGCGCGGCGGTGATGCCGGTGAGGTGGAGGATCCGGGCGTCGGCGACCGTCTCGTACGGGACGGTGGCGGGGGACATCGCGGAGGCGGCGGAGCCGGCCCGGTAGTAGACGACCTCGTGGGCGTCGGTCGCGCGGTCGGCGTCGGTGCGGAAGTAGACGCCGGTGGGCCGGTGCGGGTCGCGGCGGACGGCGCCGGTGTCGACCCCGTACGCGGCGATGGCGGCGAGCAGGTGGTCGCCGAAGCCGTCGGTGCCGACGCGGCCGACCCAGCGGGCGCGGTGGCCGGCGGCGGCGAGGGCGCAGGCGACGTTGGACTCGGCGCCGCCGACGGCGCGGGTGAAGGCGGGGACGTCGGCGAGTCGGCCGGGCCGGGTGGGCAGGAAGGTCACCATGGACTCGCCCACGCAGACGACGTCGCACGACGGTCCGGCCACGGTCACGCTCCTGCTGGTCCTGTGGTGTCCGTGCCGGGTCCATTGACCCGGCCTCGGCCCGGATGTTAGACAGCGGTGAGCGTCATACGCAATGGGCGTTGCATACTCCGCAACGCCCCGAGGAGGGATTC
This sequence comes from Streptomyces sp. NPDC057854, assembly GCF_042797055.1. Taxonomy (NCBI): domain Bacteria; kingdom Bacillati; phylum Actinomycetota; class Actinomycetes; order Kitasatosporales; family Streptomycetaceae; genus Streptomyces; species Streptomyces sp. NPDC057854. The sequence goes on along the minus strand of NZ_JBHVMF010000014.1, from coordinate 97,508 downwards.
ATGCCGAGCGAGCTGCCGACCGACGTGCCGACCGATCTGGCGGACGAGCGCGTCGACCACCGCTTCAAGGGCCTGCCGCCGGACGCGGAGGGCCTGACCGTCGGCGAGCTGGCCGCCCAGCGCCGTTCCCTCTTCACCGGCGGCTTCACCACCCCGGTCCTCGCGCTCTCCGCCGAGTCCGTCGAGCACAACCTGCGCGCGTTGGAGGAGTACGCCGAGCGGCACGGCCTGGCCTTCGCCCCGCACGGCAAGACGTCGATGGCGCCGGTCCTCTTCCGCCGCCAGATCGAGCACGGCGCCTGGGGCATCACGGCCGCCGTCCCGCACCAGGTGCGGGTGTACCGGGCGCACGGCGTCGACCGGATCTTCCTCGCGAACGAGGTGGTGGACCCGGTGGCGCTGCGCTGGCTCTCCGCCGAGCTGGACGCGCACCCGGAGTTCCGGCTGGTCTGCTACGCCGACTCGGTGCGCGGCGTCGAGCTGATGGACGAGGCGCTGCGGGCGGCCGGGGCCCGCCGCCCGCTGGACGTGGTGGTGGAGCTGGGCGCGGGCGAGGGGGCGCGGACCGGCGCGCGGACGGAGGCGGAGTGCGCGGCGGTCGCCGACGCGGTCGCCGCGACGACGACGCTGCGCCTGGTCGGCGTGGCCGGCTACGAGGCGGAGGTGCCGGGCGCCGACGGGGAGTCGGTGCGGGCCTGGCTGCGCCGGCTGACGGGGCTGGCCGCCGCCTTCGACAAGGAGGGCCGGTTCGCGCCGGAGGCCGGCGAGATCGTGGTGAGCGCCGGCGGCAGCGCCTGGTTCGACGCGGTCGCCGACGTGTTCGCGGAGATCCCCGCGCTGTCCCTGCCGGTGCTGAAGCTGCTGCGGTCGGGCGCGTACGTGTCGCACGACGACGGGCAGTACCGCGAGAAGACCCCGTTCAACCGGGTCCCCGGCGAGGGTTCCCTCCAGCCGTCGTTCCGGCTCTGGTCGCAGGTGGTGTCGCGGCCGTCCGCCGGGCAGGCGTTCACCAACGCGGGCAAGCGGGATGCGGCGTACGACCTCCACCTGCCGGAGGCGCAGGTGATCCGGGACGCGCGCACCGGGGAGGTCCGCCCGGCCGACGGGGTCACCGTGACCGCCCTGTCCGACCAGCACGCCTGGCTGCGCACCGAGGACGGGGCGGACCTGGAGGTCGGCGACTGGGTGGGGATGGGCCTGTCGCACCCGTGCACGTCGTTCGACAAGTGGCAGCTGATCCCGCTGGTCGAGGCGGACGGCACGGTCGTCGACTACGTCCGCACCTTCTTCTGAGCGGGGGCCGGGCATGTGGGATCTCGTCCTCCGGGACGCCGAGGTCGTGGACGGCTCCGGCGGCCCTTCGTACCGGGCCGACGTGGCCGTCGACGACGGCCGGATCGTCTCGGTCGTACGGGAGGCCGCGGCGGCGGGCTGCCAGCGGCCGACGGCGACCCGGGTGGTCGACGCGGAGGGCCTGGTCCTCTCCCCCGGCTTCGTCGACATGCACGCCCACAGCGACCTGGCGCTGCTCCGCGACCCGGACCACAGCGCGAAGGCCGCGCAGGGCGTCACCCTGGAGGTGCTGGGCCAGGACGGCCTGTCGTACGCGCCGGTGGACGACCGCACCCGGGAGGAGGTGCGGCGGGCGATCACCGGCTGGAACGGCGACGGGCACGACCTGGACCTGGACTGGCGGACGGTCGGCGAGTACCTGGACCGGCTGGACACGGCCCACGGCGGCGAGGGCATCGCGGTGAACGCCGCCTATCTCGTCCCGCAGGGCACGGTCCGGATGTACGCGATGGGCTGGGCCGACCGGCCCGCGACCCCCGCCGAGCTGGACCGGATGCGCCGGCTGGTCGCCGAGGGCCTGGAGCAGGGCGCGGTCGGCATGTCGTCCGGGCTCACCTACACCCCCGGCATGTACGCCCCCGACGCGGAACTGACCGAACTGTGCCGGGTGGTGGCCGGGTACGACGGCTACTACTGTCCGCACCACCGCAGTTACGGGGCGGGGGCGCTGCGCGCGTACGAGGAGATGATCGCGCTCACCCGGGAGGCGGGCTGCGCGCTGCACCTCGCGCACGCGACCCTGAACTTCGGCGAGAACGCGGGCCGGGCGCCGGAGCTGCTGGCGCTGCTGGACCGGGCGCTGGACGCGGGCGCCGACCTGAGCCTCGACACGTACCCGTACACCCCCGGCTGTACGACCCTGCTCGCGCTGCTGCCGTCGTGGGCGCAGGAGGGCGGCCCGGAGGCGGTGCTGGCGCGGCTCGCGGACGGGGCGGTGGCGGAGCGGATCCGCCACGACCTGGAGGTGACCGGCTCGGACGGCTGCCACGGGGTGCCGGTCGACTGGGCGACGGTCGAGATCTCGGGGGTCGCGGACCCGGCGCTCGGCTCCTGGACGGGCCGCCGGCTCGGGTCCTGGGCGGAGGCGCGGGAGCTGCTGCTGGCCGACCGGCTCGGGTCGACGATCCTCCAGCACGTCGGGCACGAGGAGAACGTGCGGGCGATCATGCGGCACCGGGTGCACACCGGCGGCTCGGACGGCATCCTCCAGGGCGCCAAGCCGCATCCGCGCGCCTACGGCACCTTCCCCGAGTACCTGGGCCGGTACGTGCGCGAGGAGGGCGTGCTCTCGCTGGAGGAGTGCGTGGCGCACCTGACCTCGCGGCCGGCGGCCCGGCTGCGGCTGCCCGACCGGGGCCTGGTGCGGGAGGGGTACGTGGCGGACCTGGTGCTCTTCGATCCGGCGACGGTCGCGGCGGGAGCCACGTACGACGCGCCGCGGACGCTGCCCACCGGCATTCCGCACGTGCTGGTGGCGGGGCGCTTCGTGATCGAGGACGGCCGCCGCACGGACGCCCTGCCGGGCCGGGCGATCCGCCGGACGCCGGTCTAGGTCGTCCGGACGCCGGCCCGGGTGGCGGCCGGCCAGCGGTCGCGCCGGAGCCACAGCGCGCCGAGCGCGAGGACGGCGCCGGCGGCGGCGAAGCCGTACCAGGGGGTGTGGCCGGCGGGCTGGGTCTCATAGACGAGCGCGGCCGAGACCACGGCGAGCACCTGCCCGGCCCGGCTGTGCCAGGCGACGGCGGCGACGGCGGCCGTGCCCCACAGCAGGTACCAGGGCTGCACCATCGGCGACAGCGCGACCAGCGCCACCAGGGAGAGGCCGAGCCCGAGGACGGGGTCGAGCCGGCCGCGCCAGGCCCGCCACGCCAGCAGGCAGATGATCACGGCGGCGGCGAGCAGGCCGAGCTTCTGCACGACGGCCTTGACCAGCTCGGGGTCGTCGGCGAGCAGGGTGCCGAGGGCGAGGCCGAGGTCGCTGGTGAGGGAGAGCGGGGTGTGGATGGCGCCGGCGACGGACTGGGTCCGCAGCCAGCCGAAGCCGGTCCCGGCGAGCAGGCTCGCGCCGGCGGCCACCGCCCCGGCGACCGCCGGCGGCAGCAGCAGTCCCTTCGGGAGCCCGTCCCGGCGGGCGACGACGACCGCGACGAAGAGGAGCGCGACGACCGCCGGCGACTTCACCATGACGGCGCAGCCGATGAGCACGCTGCCGAGGACCCACCGTCCGCGCACGGCGAGCAGCATGCCGCCGAGGGTGAGGGCGGCCATCAGCCCGTCGTTGTGCACGCCGCCGAGGACGTGGACGAGGAGCAGCGGGTTGAGGACGGCGAGCCAGAGCGCCCCGTCGCCCTTCCCGAAGCCGCGCACCGCCCACACGAGCAGCGCGACGGCGGCGACGGCGAGGAGCCGCAGCAGCAGGACGGCGGGGACGACGGACCCGCCGGTGAGCCGGACGACGGCCTCGGCGAGCAGCAGGAAGACGGGACCGTACGGGGCGGGGGTGTCGGTCCAGTTGCCGCCGACGCTCGCCGCCGCGTCGGCCCCGAGCTCTCCGGGGCGGAGCGCCGACGGGCCGGCGCCGTAGACGTCGTGGCCCTCCAGGACCATGGCGCCCTGCGCGATGTAGCTGTACACGTCGGCGCTGTGCAGCGGCGGGGCGAGCAGCAGCGGCGCGCCCCAGGCGGCGAGGGTGCCGAGCGCGCCGGTGGCGGCGCCGCGCGCGAGCAGCACGCCGTAACGCCACCAGGCGGCGACGAGCAGGGTCAGGCCGAGGGCGGCGAGGACGGCGCCGGCGGTCTCGGTCGCGGAGGCGCGCGGCGCCCACAGGGGGCCGCCGCCGATCACGGGCAGCGCCCCCGCCGCGTACCCGCCGACGGCCACGGCGAGCGACCCGCCCGCACCCAGCCACCGGCATCCGGAACCACTCACCGCCCACATGCCGGACAAACTACCTGGCGGCCGGCGCGGGCCCGGGGGCCGGTCGGTCAGCGGCGGCCCTTGCCGTTGCCGCGGCCCTTGCCGGGCCGGTCGGTCGCGGGGGCGGCGGGGCGGGTGGGGGCGGCGGACGGCGCGGTGGTCTCCGCGGGGGCCGGGGCGGAGGAGGCGGACGGCGGCGGGGCGGTGGTGGCGGGGCCGCTCGCCGTGGCCGGGGCGGTGGGGGCGGGGGCCGCCGGGCGGCTCGTGCCGGGGTCGGCGGCGGGGGTGGTGGCGTCCTGCGCGGGGTCGGCCTGGATGAGGGCGGGGAGTCCGTCGCCGGTGCCGCGTTCGGCCGGCCGCTTCGGTCCGCCGCCGCCTCCGGTGAGCGCCACCGCCCCGAGTCCCAGCACCGCGGCCCCGCCGGCGGCGACCAGCCACAGGGCGCCGCGTCCGCGCCGGGCGGAGGCGTGTCTGCGGCGCCCGCGGGCGGGTCTGTGGGGGTCCTCGAAGCTCATGGCCCGCATTGTAGGGATCACGACAGGTGCCGCCGTCCGCCGTGCGGGGCGGGGCCCGGCGACACCCGACGTGTCCGAGAACACGGGGCGTCCGGCCCTCCCCCGCCGTAAGCTCTCGTCATGCAGGTGATCCAGTCCACGAAGCTCGCCAACGTCTGTTACGAAATCCGGGGCCCGGTGCTCGAAGAGGCGATGCGGCTCGAAGCCGCGGGTCATCGCATCCTCAAGCTCAACACCGGCAATCCGGCCGCCTTCGGCTTCGAGTGCCCGCCCGCGATCCTGGAGGACGTCCTCCGGAACCTGTCCGAGGCGCACGGCTACGGCGACGCGAAGGGCCTGCTGGCCGCGCGCCGGGCGGTGATGAGCCACTACGAGACCAAGGGCATCCACCTGTCGGTCGAGGACGTCTACCTCGGCAACGGCGTCTCGGAGCTGATCCAGATGTCGATGCAGGCGCTGCTCGACGACGGCGACGAGGTGCTGGTCCCGGCGCCCGACTATCCGCTGTGGACGGCGTCGGTGTCCCTCGCGGGCGGTACGGCGGTGCACTACCGCTGCGACGAGCAGGCGGACTGGATGCCGGACCTGGCCGACATCGAGCGGAAGATCACCGACCGCACCAAGGCGATCGTGATCATCAACCCGAACAACCCGACCGGCGCCGTCTACGACGACGAGATGCTGCGCGGGCTGACCGAGATCGCCCGCCGGCACGGCCTGGTGGTCTGCTCGGACGAGATCTACGACAAGATCCTCTACGACGGCGCGACCCACACGCCGACCGCGGCGATCGCCCCGGACCTGCTGTGCCTGACGTTCAACGGCATGAGCAAGAACTACCGGGTGGCCGGCTTCCGGTCGGGCTGGCTCGCGGTCTGCGGCCCGAAGCACCACGCCTCCTCGTACATCGAGGGGCTGACGATCCTCGCCAACATGCGCCTGTGCGCGAACATGCCGGCCCAGCACGCGGTGGCCGCCGCGCTCCAGGGGCGGCAGTCGATCGAGGACCTGGTGCAGCCGGGCGGCCGGCTGCTGGAGCAGCGGAACACGGCGTACGAGCTGCTGACCTCGATCCCGGGCGTGACCTGTGTGAAGCCGAAGGGCGCGCTGTACCTGTTCCCGCGCCTCGACCCGAACGTCTACAAGGTCAAGGACGACCGGCAGATGGTCCTGGACCTGCTGCGGGCCGAGAAGATCATGGTGGTGCACGGGACGGGCTTCAACTGGCACGAGCCGGACCACTTCCGGCTCGTGACGCTGCCGTCGGTCGCGGACCTCACGGACGCGGTGACGCGGATCGGGCGCTTCCTGGACGGCTACAGCCAGCCGTGACGGCCCCCGACTCCGGACCGGTCTCAACTTTAGACAGGATCTAAACTAGCCGCTAGGATGGTCTCCGAGCAGTCAGGAGGCCGTCCCCATGTACGAACCGATCCGCACCAAGTCGGTCCACACGGCGTCCGACGACCCCGGCGCCTACCCTCACCGCTCCCGCGAGGAGGAGCTGGACATCCAGCTCGCCGGCCACCTCGCCGCCCTGCTCGCCGTGACCGACGAGCTCGGCGACACCGAGGGCGGCGAGCTGATCGCCCGGCAGGTGGCCCGCCTCCGCGGCGCGCCGCCCGCCCGCCACGCGGGCCTCAGCGGCGCCTCCCCCGAGGCGCTGCACCGCAAGGCGCACGCGCTCGCGGGCCGCGCCCTGGTCGTCGCCGCCTCCCGCGCGGACACCTCCGCCGCGATCCTCGCGGCGGAGCGGATGGACGCGCACAGCGCGGCACTGGCCGGGGACTCCCTGGCCGCCGCCCCCTGACGGCCCCGGGCCGCGCGGCACGAACCGCGCGGCCCGGGAGCCACCCAACCCCCGGGCCGTTCCGGCGGGTTCCCCTCCGGTTCCCTACCGGGATCGTCACTTCACCGCCCGTCCACCCAACTCCCCCTGGAATGTGGGTTTCCGCGAGCACTCTGCCCGCGTGAGACGCATTCTCGGAATCGTCCTGGCCGTCCTGCTCCTCGGCGGCGTGGCCGCCGTCCTCGTGACGGGCGGCGATCAGGACAAGGGCACGGCAACGAAGACCGTGCGAGGAGTCATCGGCTCGGAGAAGAGCGAGTTCTTCGCCGACGCCGACGTCGTGAAGGCCCTGGCAGCCCGGGGCCTCACCGTGCGGACCGAGACCTCCGGGTCCTGGGACATGGAGCAACTCCCCCTGGAGGGATACGACTTCGCGTTCCCGTCCTCGAAGGGACCGGCCGACGAGCTGCGCGCCAAGGCCGCCGACAAGGCCCTCGCCGCGCCGCTGCGCCCCTTCTACTCCCCGCTGGTGGTCGTCGCCCACAGCGACGCCGCCCGGGTGCTCGCCAGCAACGGCCTCGCCACCCTGACCGCCCGCGGCACCCGCGGCATCCTCAAGATGGACGCCTACCTGGCCGCCGCTCGCGCCGACCGCACCTGGCAGCAGCTCAAGGGCGCCGACCGGCACGCCGAACTCAGCGGCACGCTCTTCGTCACCTCCACCGACCCGGTGGCCTCCAACTCCGGCGCCCTCTACCTCGCCGCCGCGAGCTACGTCGCCGACGGCGGCCGGGTCGCCGACGGCAAGGAGGCCGTCGGCCGCACCGCCCCGCTGCTGCGCAAGCTCACCCAGGTGCAGGGCGCCCAGCAGACCAGCTCCGACGCCCCCTTCCGGGACTTCGTGAGCGGCGTCGGCAACCCGCTGGTGCTGGTGTACGAGTCCCAGGTCGCCTCCCAGCTCCTCGCCAAGCGGCCGATGGGCGACCTCGTCGTCCTCTACCCGGACACCACGGTCAACAGCGACCACACCCTCGTCCCCCTCACCGAGGGCGGCAAGGAGCTGGGCCGGCTGCTCGCCGAGGACCCCGAACTGCGCCGCCTCGCCGTCCGGCACGGCTTCCGGCCGCAGGGCGCCGCCGCCGAGTTCACCGAGGCCACCAACCCGCACGGCGAATACCTCAACCAGACACTCACCGGAGTCCGCCAGGCGCCCGTGCCCACCGGAGCGGTGCTGCGCGACATGGCGCTGCGGGCCCGTGACCAGGGGGGCACCGCATGACCGAGCACACCGACCCGCGCGCCGGCCGGCCGCCCGCGAACCCGTACGCCGCGCCGCCGGAGTCCACCTTCGTCCTGACCCCGCCCGAGCACGACACCCCGCTCGTCCTCACCCCGCCCGCCCCGGCCCCCGCGGTCCGCGCCGAGCAGGCCGCCGGACTCGTCCCGCTGGACGAGACGGTCCGCGCGGAGATGTCCCGCCGGGCCGAGGAGTACGTCGGCTCCCTCGCCGGACTCGACCCGCGCTCCCCGGAGTTCGCCGGCCGCATCGGCGAGATCGCCGCCCTCGGCTCCGGCGAGATGCGGGCCGCCGCCCAGCAGTCCAACCGGATGCTGGACCGCACCGTCCGCTCCCTCGGCCAGGGCGGCGGCGACGCCTCCGCCCGCGTCGGCTCCTCCCTGGTCGAACTCCGGCGCACCGTCGAGGACCTCGACCCCCGCGACGCCCCCGGCAAGGGCCTCAAGGGGCTCCTGTCGAAGCTGCCCGGCGGCAACCGGTTCCGCGACCACGTCGCCCGGTACGCCTCCTCGCAGGCCACCCTCAACCGGATTGTCGGCGCGCTCCGCGGCGGCCAGGACGAACTCCGCCGCGACAACGCCGCCCTCCAGACCGAACGCGCCCGGCTCTGGGAGACGATGGGCAAGCTCCAGGAGTTCGCCGTCCTCACCGAGGCCCTCGACGCGGCCGTCGAGCAGCGGATCGCGGCCACCGCCGACCCGGCGGAGGCGGACGCGCTCCGCGCCGACGTCCTCTTCCCGGTCCGCCAGAAGCACCAGGACCTGCTCACCCAGCTCGCCGTCTGCGCGCAGGGGTACCTCGCCATGGACGTGGTCCGGCGCAACAACGACGAGCTGATCAAGGGCGTCGACCGGGCCGCGACCACCACCCTGTCCGCGCTGCGGATCGCGGTCATGCTCGCCTCCGCGCTGGAGAACCAGCGCAAGGTCACCGAGCAGGTGAACGTGCTCCGCTCGACGACGGAGGACCTCATCCGCGGCAACGCCGAGATGCTGTCCACCAAGGCCGGCGAGATCCAGCGGATCGCCGCCGACCCCGCCGTCGGCGCCGAGACCCTGCGCACCGCCTTCCAGCAGATCTACCGCACCCTCGACGCCATCGACACCTACAAGGTGCAGGCGACCGAGGCGATGGCCGCCACCGTCTCCTCCCTCACCGCCGAACTCCAGGAAGCGAGCGCCCACTTGGACCGCAGCCGACGCACCGGCGCCCTGGAAGGCGGCACCCCGGCATGAGACCCCGCGCCCTCCCGCGCCTGCTCGCCGCCCTCGCGCTCGGCCTGGCCCTCACCACCACCGCCGCGGCCTGCTCCGTCCCCGACAACTCGACCGGCGGCCAGGGCGCCGGCCGCCCGAGGACCGACCGGACGCCGCCCGCCGCGCCCGGCACCCTCCGGGTCCTCGCCTCCTCCGAACTCGCCGACATGGCACCGGTCCTGGAGGAAGCCCGCGAGGCCACCGGCGTCACCGTCCGCACCACCTACGCCGGTACCCTCGACGCCGTCGAGCAGATCGCCTCCGGCCGCGCCGAGAAGGACTACGACGCCGTCTGGCTGTCCTCCAACGACTACCTCCGGCTCCGCCCCGACACCGCCCGCCGGATCACCAACGAGACCCCCGTGATGACCTCCCCGGTGGCGCTCGGCGTCCGCCCCGAGGTCGTCACCCGGCTCGGCTGGGACCCGCGGAAGGTCACCTGGTCGCAGCTCCACCAGGCCGTCGCCGCCGGGAAGCTGACGTACGGCATGACCGACCCGAAGCGGTCCAACTCCGGCTTCTCCGCGCTCGTCTCGGTCGCCTCCGGCCTCTCCGGCGCCCAGTCCGCCCTCAGCGAGCAGGACGTCCGCAAGGCCACCCCGAAGCTCCGGGAGTTCTTCACCGGCCAGAAGCTCACCTCCGGCTCCTCCGGCTGGCTCGCCACCGCCTACGGCCGCCGCACCGACGTCGACGCCCTCGTCAACTACGAGTCGGTCCTGCTCGCCGCGCCCGGCGGGCTCACCGTCATCCGCCCCGCCGACGGCGTCGTCACCGCCGACTACCCCCTCACCCTGCTCACCGCCGCCCCCGCCCACGCCAAGGAGTCCGCCCAGCGGCTCAGCACCTGGCTCCGCACCCCGGAGGCGCAGCGCCGCATCACCGGGACGACGCTGCGCCGCCCCGTCGTCGCCGGCGTCGAGCCGGCGCCCCGGCTCGACCGGGACCTGCGGCGCGAACTCCCCTTCCCCGGCAGCCGGGCCGTCGCCGACGGCCTGCTCGACGCGTACGACAACACCCTCCGCCGGCCCTCCCGCACGGTCTACGTCCTGGACACCTCCGGGTCGATGGCCGGCGAGCGGCTGACCCGCCTCAAGGAGGCGCTGGCCGAGCTGACCGGCGACTTCCGGGACCGCGAGGAGGTCACCCTGATGCCGTTCGGCAGCACCGTGAAGACCGGCGAGGTGCGCACGTACACGGTGGACCCGAAGGACCCGGCGCGGGCCCGCGACGCGATCCGCGCCGACGCGGGCCGGCTCACCGCCTCCGGCGGCACCGCGGTCTACTCCAGCGTCACGGAGGCGTACCGCAGCCTCGGCGCCGCGCCCCGCGACACCTTCACCTCGGTCGTGCTCATGACCGACGGGGAGAACACCGACGGGATGGCGGCCGGCGAGTTCGACGCCTTCTACCGCGCGCTCCCCGCCGAGCAGCAGCGCACCCCGGTCTTCCCGATCCTGTTCGGCGACTCCGACCGGGCCGAGCTGGAGCACATCGCGGAGCTGACCGGCGGCAAGCTCTTCGAGGCGGCCCAGGGCTCCCTCGACGGCGCCTTCGAGGAGATCCGTGGGTACCAGTGACCGCGTGCTCCGCTACGCCGGGTCCCGCAAGAACCTCACCGGCTGCGTCTGCGGCCTCGCCGGCCTCGGGGTCACCCTCACCGGCGCGGCCGGCGCGCTGTGGCCGCTGGTGGTGTGCGGCCTGTACGCGGCGGGCGCGCTGATCGCCCCGCCGGAGCGGCCCGGCACCCCGGACTTCCCGAGCGCCGGCGAGCAGCTGGAGTCGCTGCGCGCCGACCACGCCAGGCTGCGGGAGTACCTGGCGGAGGTGGAGCTGCCGGAGTCGGCGCGGCAGCGGCTCGACGAGCTGGACGCGCTGTTCGAGGCGCTGCTCGAACCCGGCTGGGTCAGCGACCCGGAGCACCTGCACGTGCTGGCCCGCGCGGTGCGGCAGGACGTGCCGGAGGCGGTCGACGCGTTCGTGCGGACCCGCTGGTGGACCCGGGTGAACCCGGGCTCGGAACCGCCGGAGCGGCATCTGGAGCGGCAGCTGGCCGCGCTCCGCGAGGAGGCGGGGCAGATCGCGGCGGCCCTGCAGGAGGCGGAGGAACTGCGCCAGCGCGCCCACACCCGCTATCTGGAGGACCGGGGCGCCTGATCCCCGCCGGGACGTGCGCCGGCCCCGGAGCCTGAGGGGGCTCCGGGGCCGGTTGCGTCGTGATGGACCGTCGTGACCCCACTGGTCAGGGCGGTAGTTCGGGGCAGCCCACCACGAGTCTCGGGGTGGCCGGGGGATCAGCCCAGGCGCTCGACCAGCGCCTTGTACTCGTCCCACAGCTCCTTCGGGGTGTGCTCGCCGAAGGTCTCCAGGTGCGCCGGGACCAGGGCGGCCTCCTCGCGCCACACGTCCTTGTCGACGGTGAGCAGGAAGTCCAGGTCCTCCTCGGCCAGGTCCAGGCCGTCGGTGTCCAGGGCCTCCTTGGTCGGCAGGACGCCGATCGGGGTCTCGACGCCGTCGGCCTTGCCGTCGAGGCGCTCGACGATCCACTTGAGGACGCGGCTGTTCTCGCCGAAGCCGGGCCAGACGAACTTGCCGGCGTCGTTCTTGCGGAACCAGTTCACGTAGTAGATCTTCGGCAGCTTCGCCGCGTCGGCGGTGGCGCCCACCTTGACCCAGTGGGCCATGTAGTCGCCCATGTTGTAGCCGCAGAACGGCAGCATGGCGAACGGGTCGCGGCGCAGCTCGCCGACCTTGCCCTCGGCGGCGGCGGTCTTCTCGGAGGCCACGTTGGCGCCGAGGAAGACGCCGTGGTTCCAGTCGAAGGACTCGGTGACCAGCGGGACGGCGGAGGCGCGCCGGCCGCCGAAGAGGATCGCCGAGATCGGGACGCCCTTCGGGTCCTCCCACTCGGGGGCGATCGTCGGGCACTGGCCGGCCGGGACGGTGAAGCGGGCGTTCGGGTGGGCGGCGGGCGTCTCGGACTCCGGCGTCCAGTCGTTGCCCTTCCAGTCCGTGAGGTGCGCGGGCGCCTCCTCGGTCATGCCCTCCCACCACACGTCGCCGTCGTCGGTGAGCGCGACGTTCGTGAAGACGGAGTTGCCCCAGAGGGTCTTCATGGCGTTGGCGTTGGTGTGCTCGCCGGTGCCGGGCGCGACGCCGAAGAAGCCGGCCTCGGGGTTGATGGCGTACAGGCGGCCGTCCTCGCCGAAGCGCATCCAGGCGATGTCGTCGCCGATGGTCTCCACGGTCCAGCCGGGGATCGTCGGCTCCAGCATGGCGAGGTTGGTCTTGCCGCAGGCCGACGGGAAGGCGGCGGCGACGTACTTCGCCTCGCCCTGCGGCGGGGTCAGCTTCAGGATGAGCATGTGCTCGGCGAGCCAGCCCTCGTCGCGGGCCATGACGGAGGCGATGCGGAGCGCGTAGCACTTCTTGCCGAGGAGCGCGTTGCCGCCGTAGCCGGAGCCGTACGACCAGATCTCGCGGGTCTCCGGGAAGTGCGAGATGTACTTGGTGGAGTTGCACGGCCACGGCACGTCCTGCTGGCCCTCCGCGAGGGGGGCGCCGAGGGTGTGGACGGCCTTCACGAAGAAGCCGTCGGTGCCGAGCTCGTCGAGGACGGCCTGGCCCATGCGGGTCATGGTGCGCATGGAGACCGCGACGTACGCGGAGTCGGTGATCTCGACGCCGATGGCGGAGAGCGGGGAGCCGACCGGGCCCATGCAGAAGGGGACCACGTACATGGTGCGGCCCTTCATGGAGCCGCGGAAGATGCCCTCGGAGCCCGCGAAGAGCTCCTTCATCTCGGCCGGGGCCTTCCAGTGGTTGGTCGGGCCGGCGTCCTCCTCCTTCTCGGAGCAGATGAAGGTGCGGTCCTCGACGCGGGCGACGTCGGTGGGGTCGGAGGCGGCGTAGTACGAGTTCGGGCGCTTCACCGGGTCGAGCTTCGTGAACGTGCCCTTGGCGACCAGCTCCTCGCAGAGGCGCTGGTACTCGGCCTCGGAGCCGTCGCACCAGACGATCTCGTCCGGCTGGGTGATCTCGGCGATCTCGTTCACCCAGGAGATGAGCTCCTGGTGCTGGGTGGGAAGGGGAGCCGCGTTGTCGCGCGCCACGATTGCTCCTTGTCGAGGGGTGTTCTGTTCGCTGTATGCCCCGTGGGGGCTGCGACCCGGATGCGTCGTAGCTGCTCATCCGGTGCCGACCGCACTCATTTGATCATCCGCCGGATCCGCCCATATGTCCAGGGGGGTGCACACGTGAGCATCGCCACTCATACCCGGGACCTACGGGCGCGTAGGTACGATTCCGTGTCATGACTGCAGCCACACCGGACGTGACACCGGTCGAGCCCGCCCCGATCGCCGCGGCACCGTCGCTCCCGCTGAAGCCACGGCTCAGGGGCTGGCTGCACGCGGGCATGTTCCCGGCCGTGATCGTCGCCGGCCTGGTCCTGGTCGCCCTCTCCGACTCCCCCCGGGCCCGCGTCGCCTGCGGGATCTACGTGCTGACCGCCTGCCTGCTCTTCGGCGTCAGCGCCCTCTACCACCGGGGGAACTGGGGCCCGCGCGGCGAGGCGGTGCTGCGCCGCCTCGACCACGCCAACATCTTCCTGATCATCGCGGGCACCTACACCCCGCTCACCCTGCTGCTGCTCCCGGACTCCACCGCGCGGCCGCTCATGTGGGCGGTCTGGGCCGCCGCGGCGGCCGGCATCGCCTTCCGCGTCTTCTGGGTCGGCGCGCCCCGCTGGCTCTACACCCCCTGCTACATCGCGATGGGCTGGGCCGCCGTCTTCTTCCTCCCCGACTTCCTGCGGACCGGCGGCATCGCCGTCCTGGTCCTCGTCGTCGTCGGCGGCCTGCTCTACAGCGCCGGCGGGATCGTCTACGGCATCAAGCGCCCGAACCCGTCCCCCCGCTGGTTCGGCTTCCACGAGGTCTTCCACTCGTTCACCCTCGCCGCGTTCATCGTCCACTACGTCGGCATCTCCCTGGTCGCCTACCAGGCCTGACCGGGCAGAATGGACCCATGTCCACGGGCCTGAGGGAACGGAAGAAGGAACGGACCCGGGCGGCGATCCGCCGGGCCGCGCGGCACATCGCCGCCGCCCACGGCTGGGAGGCGGCCACCGTCGAGCGCATCGCCGCCGAGGCCGACGTCTCCCCCTCGACCGTCGTCCGGTACTTCCCCGTCCGCGAGGACATCGTCCTCACCGGCGGCGCCGACGACACCCGCCTCGAAGCCCTGCTGCGCGCCCGCCCCGCCGGCGAGGACCCCCTCGAATCGCTCCGCGCCGTCCTCACCGAGGCCGTCGGCGCCGCCCTGGCGGCCGACCCGGAGGAGATCCGGCTCCGCGCCCGGCTGATGGCCGGCACCCCGGCCGTCCGCGCCCGGCTCGCCGAGACGAGCGCCGAGACCGGCCGCCGGCTCGCCCGCGCCCTCGCCGACCGCACCGGCCGCGCCGCCGACGACCTGGAGGTACGGGTCCTCACCACGGCCGTCCTCGGCGCGCTCCGCGAGACCACCCTCTACTGGGCCGAGCGCGGCCTCACCGACGACCTGACCGAGCTGCTGCACCGCACGGTCGACGCTCTCAGGGCCGGGCAGGCGCTCCCAGCGCGCCCCTGACCACCTCGGCCGACCGCGGATTGTCCGCGCACCCCCACACACCGTGCGGGCAGTAGTCCGTCATTGTCTGGTAGACCGGCCGGTAGGCGGCGAACCAGTCGAGCATCCCCCGCACGTACGCCGGGTTGTCCCCGTTCCGGAACAGCCCCCACTCCGGGTACGAGACGGGCTTGCCGTGCGCCTTCGCGAAGGCCACGTGGTGCGCGAGCCCGTACTCCTCGCTCACCTGCTCCTCGAAGGAGACCCCCTCGGGCTGGTCGTAGGCGTCCATCCCGATGATGTCGACCACGTCGTCCCCGGGATAGCACTCCGGCCACGGCACCGCGTCCCGCCCCCGGCTCGGCGTGAAGTCGAAGCGGAACCGCTGCCCCGGCACCCCGCGCAGCGTGGCGACCGCCGACCGCCAGTACGCCTTCCAGGCCGCCGGGTCCGGCCCGCAGCGGTGCCCGTACGTGGTGCCGTTCATCTCCCAGCCGAGCACCAGGACCGCGTCGCCGAGCCCGTGCGCGACCAGCCGCTCGCCGAGCGTCCGGAAGTGCCCGTCGAAGGCGCCGGCGGCACCGCGCCGCAGCCCGTCCCGCACCTCGGCGTCGCTCAGCCCGGCCTCGTTGCGGTCCATCATGGGCACGTTCAGCACGAAGAGCCGCCCGGGCCGCTCCGCCTTCCACCGCGCCCAGGGCGCGAACAGCGCCGGATGCCCCTCGATGTTGCTCCACCGGTCGCCCGGCAGGTACGTGTGCCCGACCCGCAGACCGGCGCCGCCCAGCCAGCGCTCCACCCCGGAGATCCGCCGCACCCCCTCGGCGTCGGAGCCGGTGAAGAAGCCGGCCGCCACCTGCGCCCGCCGCACCGGATCAGGCGCGGTCCCGGCCCCCGTCGGCCGCTCGCCGGGCACGAGCCGCCCCGGCACCAGCAGCAGCGTGACGACGGCCGCGAGCAGCACCAGGAGTGCGGCCCGCGGCCGGACGGCGCGCCGGTTCACCTCAGCCGGTCCAGAAGTCCCACCACCGGGTCAGGATCAGCATCCCGATGATCCCGAGGTGCAGGACGGGCAGGGCGAACGTGAAGTCGCCGAGGAAGCCGCGCACCGCCGCCGGCGCGGGCAGCACCCCGGTCCGCACGGTGTGCGCGGTGACGTACCAGAACATGGTGACCGTCGCCGCCCAGGCGAGGCAGCACCACAGGCAGAGCGCGTTGATCTCGTACAGCGACTGCTGCATCAGCCAGGTGCAGAAGCCGACGCCGAACAGCATCCCGCCGTTCAGCCCGAGCCAGAACCAGCCCCGGTACCGGGCCCCGGCGAGCAGCCCGGCGCCGACGGCGACGACGACGGCGTACGTGACGAGACCGAGCATCGGGTTGGGGAAGCCGAAGACCGCGGCCTGCTCGCTCTTCATGATGTTCCCGCAGGACACCACCGGGTTCAGGCTGCACCCCGGCTGGAAGCCCGGGTCCTCCAGGAGCTTGAACTTGTCCGTGGTGATCACCCACGCGGCGAGGATCCCGGCCGCGCCGGTGACGACCAGCAGCACGCCGAGCGCCCGGCTCGCGCCGACCGTCCCGTCCTCCCGCCGCCCGGCCTCCGCCGCCCCGTCCCGCTGCCGCTGACCCGGTACGCCGTCGCGCACCCCGAGCGTCGTCATCGCGCCGCTCCTTCCGCTCAGCCCTGCACGCGCCGGACCGGCAGCATGACGTGGGCGCAGTCGGCGAGCGTCGCCTCGTCGGAGACGAAGGCGCGCAGCCGGTCCTCGTCCACCGGCTGCCCGGGGACGCCGTCGGCCCAGGGGCGGACCGAGCAGAGGAAGTAGACCTTGCCGCTCGCGTCGGCGGCGGCCCGCCACTCGTCGGGCACCGGGCACTGCACCTTCAGGAAGGGCAGGGTGAGGACCGCGGTGCCGGCCTCGACGAGCAGCGTGGCGCTGATCCCCGCGTCCTTCTCCAGGTCGAAGAGCCGGTCGCCGACGGAGAGGCCCATGGATTCCAGGGCGGCGCGCATCGCCTGCTGACCGGCCTCCGGCCCGTCGCGGCCGTCGCCGAGGGAATACGCCATCAGGAAAGGCGTGCCGGGGGAATCGGCGGTGGCTTCGCTGGACCACGGAATCACCGTGAGCGTGCCCAGCGGAGAGACGCTGCGCGCCTCGGAAAGGACGTGGGGAGTGGTCATGGAACGGGATGCTAGTGGGGCAACCACCCTTTCCCCGTACCGAATTCACTCATCCGGCCGACATTCCCCCGCTCGAACTCCCGGCCGCAACGAACACGGGTTTTCATCGTTGTGCCCTGAGGCCCCCTTGTCGACGCCAGGAGATCGCCGATGTCCTTCCCGCGCCGTGTCGCCCTCCGGTCCCTGTTCGCGCTGGCCGTCACCGCCGTCACGGGCGGCGCCCTCGGCCGGATCGCGCTCCGGGAGGAGCCGGCCGACCCGTTCGCCTTCGACGAGATGTACGCGGGCCGCCGGATCCGCGGTCTCACCGGGCCGGGGGGCGAGCCGGTGGCCCTGGTGGACGGCCGGCCGCTGCACCTGATGCGGTGCGCCGACGGCGGCTGGGTGACCCCGCTCGACCACTACGAGTCCTGCCCGACCCCGCTGGCCGCCGTCCGCGCGGCGGTGGACGCGGCGGGGCCGGCCCCGCTGTCCCGGTACGCGGCGGGGCACGGCCTCCACTCCGACCCGACGGAAGGGAACCCGCGTGGTGTACACGCGTAAGAACCAGCGCGACCTGACGACGGCGGAGCGCCGCAGGTTCGTGGCCGCGGTGCTCGAACTGAAGCGCCGCGGCGAGTACGACGAGTTCGTCCGGATGCACATCGACCATTACGTGGCGGACGGCGCCGGCCGGCTGCGGACGGCGCACATGGCGCCGAGCTTCCTGCCGTGGCACCGGAAGTTCCTGCTGGAGTTCGAGCGGGCGCTGCGCCGGATCGACGCGTCGGTGACGGTTCCGTACTGGGACTGGACCCGGGACAACACCCCGGCGTCGTCGCTCTGGTCGGAGGACTTCCTGGGCGGCAACGGCCGCCGTTCGGACCTCCAGGTGACCACCGGCCCCTTCGCGTACGCCACGGGGAAGTGGACGGTGAAGCACGCGATGACCGAGGTGTCGTATCTGACCAGGGACTTCGGCCGGCCGCGGGATCCGGTGGCGCTGCCGACGGCGGCGCAGCTGGAGGAGGTGATGCGGGAGCGGGCGTACGACACGGCGCCGTGGAACTCGACGAGCCCGTCGGGCTTCCGCAACCGCCTGGAGGGCTGGGCCTCGGGCTCGGGCAACGAGCGGTTCCGGATCCACAACCGGGTGCACCGCTGGGTGGGCGGCCTGATGCTGGGCGGCGGCTCGGTGAACGATCCGGTGTTCTGGCTGCACCACTCGTTCGTGGACCTGGTGTGGTCGCGGTGGCAGCAGCGCAATCCGGGGGCCGCGTACCTGCCGGCGGAGCCGCCGCCGCTGGGCGACTCCCAGTACCGCAAGGTGGTGGCCCGGCACCAGCCGATGGCGCCGTGGGGCGTGACGCCGGCGGAGATGTTCGACCACAGCCGGATCTACCGGTACGCCTGACGGGCGGGCCCGCCCCGGAACGCGGCCGTCCCCCCGGCCCTGGCGGGGTCGGGGGGACGGTCGTGAGAACGGGGGCCGGTCAGCCGCCGTAGCCGCCGTCGGCGTGCGGGGCGTCGACGTTGGCGCAGGTGTTGCCGAAGGCCGGGTTCAGCAGGCCGATGACGTTGACGGTGTTGCCGCAGACGTTGATCGGGACGTGGACCGGGACCTGGACGACGTTGCCGGAGGCGACGCCGGGCGAGTGGGCGGCGACGGCCTCGGCGCCCGAGTCGGCGACGGCCAGGCCGGCTCCGGTGAGGGCAACGGCACCGGTGCCGGCCAGAACGGCGGCAGCCTTGGCGATGCGAGACATCAGAACTCCTTGGATGGGTCGAGCGACCGCAGGGATCACGGCCGTCACTTCCGTATCAACGCCGCACCGGGGACGGGGTCACGGCCGTTGGGCCGAACGGGAGGGGAAAGACGGAAAGGTGGCCCGCGGTCCGGTCTCCTCCCGCCGTCGGATACGACGGGCGGCGCACCGGTCCGCGGGCCGCGGCCATGCGACAAGCCTTCCGGTGCAACGACGGAAAGCCCGTGCGGTAGCGGGGAAGAATCGTGTCTTCACCCGCCCGGACTGCTTTCGCACACCCTTCCGGAGGGAGGGGGTGGGGGAAGGAAGGGGTGTCAGTCGCGGCCGGGGGCGAGGCCGAGCCGGGAGTCGAGGGCGCCGCTGAGCGTGGGGGCGATGAGGCCGAGCTGCGGCGGGGCGAGGTCGGGCAGTCCGGCGAGCCCGTTGCCCCGCGGCGCCTCGACGGGGTTGCCGAGGACGGCGCCGGGGGTGGCGGCGGCCATCTCGGAGTGCGGGCTGGTGAGCAGCGCGCGGCCGGGCTCGCTGCCCTCCAGGAGCTCGGGGAGCGGGGCCTCCACGACGGTCGCGGGCAGGGTGCCGGTGAGCGGGACGCTGGGCAGGGTCACGTCGGGCAGCGCGCCGAAGCCCTTCTGGAAGCCGGTGGGCGCGCCGGGGACGGGCACGGGGACGCCGGTCGCGACGGTGGGGGCGTCCATCGGGAGGACGGGTTCGAGGCCCTGGAGGGGGACCACCACCGGGGCCTCGACGGCGGCGGCCGGGGTGGCCATGGCGGCGGAGGCGAGCGCGGTCATGAGGATGCCCATGCCGGCGTGAGAGCGCAGAGTCATGCCGGGTGAACGAGCCGGTTGGCCGAAACGTCGCGGCGGGATCCCCCATGTGCAGCAACGACGGGGGCCCCGCCGGTGAGGGTGGGGCCCCGGTTGACGTCGGGTCAGCGCTATCCGTACGTCAGTGGCGGCGGGAGCGGACGAGGCGTCCGCCGCGGAGCTGGACGACGGTGCCGCCGATGATGAGGGCGGCGCTGACGGCGGCCGCTCCCCACAGGGCGGGGTCGCTGCCGGTGTCGGGCAGTTCGGGCTTGCCGGGCGGGGTGGTGGGCGGTGTGGTGGGCGGCGTCGTCGGCTCGCAGCCCGGCTCCGGCTCCTCACCGGGGGCCGGCTCCTCGCAGTCGCCCGGCGGAGTCGTGGGCGGTGTGGTGGGCGGCGTCGTGGGCGGCTTGGTGGGCGGAGTGGTGGGCTCGCAGCCCGGCTCCGGCTCCTCACCCGGCTCCGGCTCCTCACACTCGCCCGGCGGCTCGTCCGGGTTCGTGGGCGGCGTCGTCGGCGGCTTGGTGGGAGGCGTCGTCGGCGGCTTGGTCGGCGGAGTGGTGGGCTCGCAGCCCGGCTCCGGCTCCTCACCCGGCTCCGGCTCCTCACACTCGCCCGGCGGAGTCGTCGGCGGTGTGGTCGGAGGAGTCGTGGGCGGCGTCGTCGGCGGGTGCGTCGGCGGCTTGGTCGGCGGCGTCGTCGGCTCGCAGCCCGGCTCCGGCTCCTCACCCGGCTCCGGCTCCTCACACTCACCCGGCGGAGTCGTCGGCGGCGTGGTCGGCGGGTGCGTCGGAGGGTGGGTCGGCGGGTGCGTGGGCGGATGCGTCGGGGGATGGGTCGGCGGGTGCGTCGGCGGATGCGTGGGCGGGTGGGTCGGCGGCTTGGTCGGCGGGTGCGTGGGCTCCTCGCCGTAGCCGCCGTCGGGGTCCTCCGCCGCCTGGGCGCAGAGGTCTCCGACGGCCGACGCCACGTAACCGCCGAGGTCCATGCCCGGGCCGCAGAGTTCCGGCGGCACGGGGGCATGGGCCGCCTGGCCGCTGCCGGGTCCCGGCCTGTCGCCGGTTCCGGGCTGGGCGTGCGCGGCCAGCGCGAAACCGCCGGTCAGCGACAGCAGGCCGGTCGCTGCAGCCGCGGTGAGTACTTTCCTGCTGATGATGGACCGCATACCGCTCTTCCTCGGGAGAAAGGGAGAGACCGGCGAGGATCCCCCCTCGCTCCGTCCGGCCGTGTCCCCCCGCTGACGTGTGCGGTGGGACGGTCCAGAGAGTAGGGAGCGGCGCACCGTGTGGTGTCCAGGCCACACGGCGACCGGTCAGAAAATCATTCGATCAGCCGCCGAGCGGGTTCGCCGGCAGGCCGCCGAGCAGCGGGAGGCCCTTGCCGGTCTGGTTCAGCTGGGTGGCGGTGTCGGTGACGGTCTTGACCGGGGAGCCCTCGGTGGTGCTGCTCAGCACGTCCGACTTCAGCCCGTTGGCGGCGATGGCCTCCAGACCGCCGTTCAGGCTGGTGGGGGTCAGCGCCTCCGCGGCCATGGCGGGGGCGGCGGCGCCGAGGGCCATGAGCGAACCGGCGACGACCGCGGCGACCTTGGTGGGCTTCATGGGGAGAATCCTTCCTCTGTACTTCCAACTCACGTTCCGCACGGCCTTCTTGGGGAATTCCGTGCGTCGTTTCCGTCTTCTGTAACGAGAGGTGCGCGCCCCGGAAACTCCATGGGCGGGGATTTCTCGACACTGCACCCGATCGAAGGGGCCCGGTGCGATTTCCGGATGACCGGTCGCACACGCGCCCGTACCGGCCCGGCGGGGTGGCCGGACCGGTACGGGTCGGTGAGGGGTGCGCGGGTCAGCGGACCGGCAGCGGCGGGTTCACCGGCAGCTCGGGCGCCGCGACCGGAGGCTTCACCGGCGCCTCGACGGGCAGCTCGGGCGCCTCGACCGGCGGGTCGACGGGCAGCTCCGGGGTCTCCACCGGGAGGGACGGCAGCGCGGGCAGGCCGGGCAGGTCCGGCGCGGGCAGGCCGCTGCCGAGCACGGTCGCGACGGCGAGGTTGACCAGGGAGGTCAGCGTGGCCGTGACCTGCGGGACGACGCCGGTGGCGTCCCCGGAGGTGACGGCGGCGAGGAGCCCGGCGACGGCCTTCTCGACGGAGGCGAGGGCGTCGGCGACCAGGTCGGCGGGCGCCGCCTGCGCGGCCTTCGCCCCGGCCGTGACGGGCAGGGCGGCGGGCGGCTTCACGGGCAGCCCGGCCGGGGTCTCCGCGGCCGGCGGGACCGCGGGCGCCTCGGCGGCCGGCGGGGTGACCGGGGCGTCGGCGACGGGCGGGACGGCCGGGGCCTCCGGGAGCGGGGCGGGCGCGGCGGCTCTCGCCCGGTCGACGGCGGCCTGGATGCGGGCCTTCAGGGCGTCGGCGTCGGCCGTGGGGAGTTGGCCGTCGTCGGCTTCGAGGGCCGCCGTGACGAGTTCGGTCACGGGAGTCGTCACCCCGCCGACGTCGCCGAGCGCCTTGGTCTGGGCCAGCAGGGCGGCGGCGTCGGGAAGCGCGGAGCGGGCGGCCTGGTGGGCCGCGCGGGACGGGGTGAGGTCGTCGGCGACGGCGGGTCCCGCCATGCCGAGGGTGAGGGCGGCGGATATCGCCAGGGCGGTGAGACGGCGTGAAGCCAGGGGACGCATATGTGTTCCTTTTCCTTATGCGTCGGACAACTGCCCTCCCACCGTGCCTGCGGGTATAGCCCTCCGCAACCGCAGAACTACTGAGCGCCACCGACACGTTCGAGTGAATCCGCCGGCGCGACCTGCCCTCCAGGGGGGCGTGCGCCGTTGCACCGGACGGCGCACGCCGGGTGCGTCCGAACGGGTGGGGGCCCGGTGATCACAAGGAAAAAGCCGGTGCGCCCACCCGCGGGGTGGGCGCACCGGCTTCGGAAGGACCGATCCGACGTGCGAGATCAGGCGTTGACGCAGGTGTTGCCGAAGGCCGGGTTCAGCGCGCCGATGACGTTGACGGTGTTGCCGCAGAGGTTGACCGGGACGTGGACCGGGACCTGGACGACGTTGCCGGAGCCGACGCCGGGGGACTTCACGGCAGCGCCCTCGGCGATGGAGTCGGCGGCGGCGGCACCGGCGGCACCGGCGACCGCGGCGGCGGCACCCACGGTCAGGACAACGGCCTTCGCGATACGGGACATGGAGAAGTTCTCCTCGATCGATTTCCAACTCGGACTGCGCGGACTGTTCGGCCCGGCTCCCTCAACAACGCTCCGGATATTCATCGGTTGCTCTCCCGAACGGGTGACGTTCAACCGATCTTTGGGCCATCGGAGGGCCATTCGGGCGACGGACCGGGGAATGGCGCAACACGCTCAACGAGGAACCTGCCGTGCGGATACGGGAGTTAGCGTTTCCGAGCATCTAATGCTTACTATCGCCCCGCGCCGGGGTTATAACGTTTCCGAACGTTGCTTCCGGGCCCGCCGCGCGTTCACCCATTTCGTGCGGACGACACCTCTCCCCTCTCCCCCGGCCTTCACGGGTCTTCCCTTCCTTCTCTCATCAAAGCGGAGAACCTGTATGCGGAATTCAGCGGTTCTTGCTGTGCGTCGCAACGTGTGGTGCGCCTTGTCGCGCGCGGTGACGCCCGCCGCGCCGGCGCCCGGAGAGGCGGCCCGCGTCCCCTTCGGCACCTCGCGGACCGGGGATTCCGCCCATTCCGCGACGGGTTCTCCGAACTCCGGCACCGCGGAATTCAGCACGGCGGGGGCGCCGCGCCGGGGAGCCGATCGCGTCCAGGTCCGGCCCGGCGCGCACGTCCCGCGGGCGGACGTACGGCGCTGACGTGCGGGCCCCGACCACGGACCCCTGGTCCGTCACCGTTCTGCACGCGGTCCAGCCCGGCGACGGCGGGGTCGCCCGGGTCGTCGCCGACCTGGTGCGCGCCCAGCGCGCCGCCGGGCTGCGGCCCGTCGTCGCCTGCCCGCCGTCTGCCGCGCTCGCCGCGGAACTGCGCGCCGGGGGCGCCGAGGTCCACGACTGGCGGGCCGGCCGGGACCCCGGTCCCGCGCTGTTCCGGGAGACCCGCGACCTGGCCCGGGTGGTCCGGGCCGTGCGGCCCGGCCTCGTCCACGCGCACTCGGCGAAGGCGGGCCTGTGCGCCCGGCTCGCGGTGCGCGGCCGGATCCCGACCGTGTACCAGCCGCACGCCTGGTCCTTCGAGGCGGTCACCGGCACCACGGCCGAACTGGCGCGCCGCTGGGAGCGGTTCGGCGCCCGCTGGGCCGACCGGATCCTGTGCGTGAGCGCGGCGGAGCGGCGTACCGGCGAGGAGGCCGGGGTCGCGGCCGCCTGGTCCGTGGTGCACAACGGCGTGGACGTGGCCCGGTTCGCGACCGGCGGGCCCGCCCGGAACCCGGCGCCGACCGTGGTGTGCGTGGGCCGGCTGTGCCGGCAGAAGGGCCAGGACGTGCTGCTCGCCGCCTGGCCGGCCGTGCTCCGCGACGTACCGGCGGCGCGGCTCGTCCTGGTCGGCGACGGTCCCGACGGGGAGCGGCTGCGGGCCGCCGCCGGTCCTTCGGTGCGGTTCGCCGGCGCCGTCGGCGACACCGCGCCCTGGTACCGGGCGGCGGACGTCGTCGTGCTGCCGTCCCGCTGGGAGGGCATGGCGCTGGCGCCGCTGGAGGCGATGGCGGCGGGCCGGCCGGTCGTCGTCACCGACGTCGACGGGGCGCGCGAGAGCCTGCCGCCCGGTCATGAAGCACCGTGCCTGGTCCCGCCCGAGGACCCGGCCGCCCTCGCCGCCGCTCTCGGCCGCCTGCTCGGCAGGCCGGAGCTGCGGCACCGCCTGGGCCGGGAGGCCCACGAGCACGTCCTCAGCAGATTCGATGTGCGGCGCACCGGCGCGGCCGTCGCGGAGATCTACCGCGAGCTGGCCGGAGTGCGGGGCACCGAGCACAGAGAGCCGATTGCGCAGTGACCACGGAAAGTACCAGCGTTCCCTCTTCGCCCGGCCCGTGGCCGGTCGCGGGCCCGGCGTTCGGGTCCGCCTCGCTCCTCCCCCGGCGCCGGCTGCCCGGCCGGCTCGCGCCGCCGCGCCACCGGTCGGCCGCGCGGCCGCAGCCGGGTCCCGCGGTGCTGCGGGCCGTCGACTGCCTGGCGGTGCTCGCCGGTGCCGCGCTGCTCGGCCCCGCCCACCAGGACCCGCGGCTGCTGCTGCCGGTGGCCGCGCTGCTGCTCGTCCTCGACGGGCGCGGCGGGCTGTACCGGCCGGCGGCGCACGTGCGGCTGCTCGACGAACTGCCCGCGCTGGCCTCCCGGGCCGGGGTGGTGTGGTGCGTGGCGGCGGCCGGGGCCGCGGCCTGGTCGCCGGCGCTGGCGATCGGGCCGGGGCACCTGTGCGCGGCGTACGGCGCGCACGTCGGGGTGGCGGCGGTGCTGCGGGCGGTGCTGCTGGCGCGCGGGCGGCGGATCGCCCGGGAGCGGCCCCGTTCGGCGCTGGTGGTGGGTCCGCCGACGGCGGCCCGCCGGTTCGCGGCGGCGGCCCTCCAGCACCCCGAGTACGGGATGCGGCCGGTCGGCGTCGTGGGGCTGCCGGACGCGACGGTCGGCGAGCAGCGGCCGGTGGACGGCGGGCTGCCGCTGCTGACGACGGCGGAGGAGATCCGCCGGGCGGTCATCCAGAACGCGGTCCAGGAAGCGGTGTTCCTGTCGGACGAGCCGGAGCTGGTGACGCTCTTCCAGCACTACGGGTGCGTGACCTGGCGGGTCGGCGGGGAGCTGTGCGACGGGCCGATGGGCGAGCACGTGTGGGGGTACGCCCGCCGCCGGCTGGTCCCGCCGGGCGAGCGGCGCGGGGCGCGGGCGAAGCGGGCGCTGGACATCGCGCTGGCCGGTCCGGCGCTGGCGCTGGCGCTGCCGGTGCTGGCGCTGTGCGCGCTGGCGGTGCGGCTGTCGGACGGGCCGGGCGTGCTGTTCCGGCAGGAGCGGGTGGGCCAGCACGGACGGCACTTCACGCTGCTGAAGTTCCGGACGCTGCGGCCGTCGGACGAGACGGAGTCGGCGACCCGGTGGAACGTGGCCGGGGACCGGCGGATGAGCGCGGCCGGCGGTTTCCTGCGGAAGTCGTCGCTGGACGAGCTGCCGCAGCTGTGGAACGTGCTCCGCGGCGACATGAGCCTGGTCGGGCCGCGGCCCGAACGGCCGTACTTCGTCGCGCAGTTCAGCAAGATCCACGCGGGGTACGCGGCGCGGCACCGGATGCCGGTCGGGCTCACCGGTCTGGCGCAGGTGAACGGGCTGCGCGGCGACACCTCGATCGAGGACCGCTGCCGCTTCGACAACCACTACATCGACCACTGGTCGCTCTGGCAGGACGTCTGCATCCTGGTCCGCACCGCGGCCGGACTCCTCCGACCGACGGGAAGCTGAGATGGCGACGGCCGTGACGACGGCGCCGGTCCTCGCGGGGACGCCGGACGCCCGGGAGTGGGCGCGCCGGGCCGGCGCGCTCTCCCCGGTCCTGGCGGTGATCGCGCTGCTCCTGGTGCCGGGCGGCGGCGGGGCGGAGGGCGGGACGGGCGGCACGGGCACGGTCGCCGACGCGGCCTCGGGCCTGCTGGTGCTGGTGTGTCTGGTCCGGGTCGTGCGGGGCGGCGCCCGGCCGCTGACCCGGACGGCGGCGGTGGTGCTGGGGCTGCCGGTCCTCGGGATCTGCCTGGCGGCGGTCACCTCGAACGACCCGGCGTCGAGCCTGCCGGGCGTCGCCCGCTACGTGCAGGTGTTCGTGCTGGTGCCGGCGGCGGTGCTGCTGACGGTCCGGGACCGGCGGGACTTCGCGCTGGTGGCGTGGGCGCTGGTGGCGCTGGCGCTGCTCCAGGGCGCGGTGGGCGTGACGCAGTACCTGACGGGGACGGGTGCCTCGTACCAGGGCGAGGACGTCCGGGCGGTGGGCACCTTCGGGGCGACCGACGTGATGGGCATGGCGACGGTGGTGGCGTACGGCCTGGTGATCGCGACCGGGATGGCGCTCGGCGCCCCGGCGGGGCGGACCCGGACGGCGGCGCTGGTCTGCGCGGTGCTGCTGGTGGTGCCGCTGACGCTGTCGTTCAGCCGGGGCGCGTGGATCGCGACCGTGCTGGCCTGCGGGATCCAGCTGCTGCTCGGCGGGGTGCGGCGGGCGGCGAAGGTGGCGCTCGCGGTGGGCGCGCTGGCGGTGGTGCTGGTCGGCGGGCTGGGGATCGGCTCGGCGATGGTGAAGGAGCGGGTCGCCAGCATCACGCGGGTGACGGCGGCGCCGGACCAGTCGGTGACGGACCGGTACACGATGTGGGCGGCGGCCGGGCGGATGTGGGCGGCGGAGCCGCTGACCGGGGTGGGACTGAAGGGCTTCCCGCAGTACCGGGACGCGCACGCGTCCGTGGCGCTGTCCTCCGGCAGCGACACCGCCGGCGCGGGCGCGGGCTTCCGCAGGCAGCCACTGCTGTCGCCGCACAACATGTACCTGCTGGTCCTCAGCGAGCAGGGGCTGATCGGGCTGGTGGCGCTGGCGGGGAGCTGGCTGGCGCTGCTGGCGGGCGCGCTGCGGCGGCGCCGGTCGGGCGCGGACTGCGCGCTGGTCGCGACCGGGCTGCTCGCCTGGCAGCTGATCGACTTCTGCTACGCGGACATCGGCGGCCCGTCGACGGTGCTGATGTCGGTGGTGTTCGGGCTGGCCGCCTGGTGGGCGCTGGCGCCGGGCCGCGAGGGCGCCGCGGAGGTGCGCGGTGCGTGACCCGTGGGCCGGTCCGCCGGATCCCACGGACGCGTGCGCCGCGCCCCCGGGGAGCGGCGGCGCCGGTGCCGTACCGCCGTGTCCGCCGGGCCCGCAGCCCGGCGAACCCCTGACCGACCCCTGGACCCCGATGCCCCCGGACGCCACGGACTCCCCGTGCGCCCCGGGGGCCGCCGTGCTGCCGGGGGCCGGGCCCGCGGCGCCCGCCGCCGACGTGTGGGCGTCCGCGCCCGGACCGGCCGGCGGCGCGGCGGAGCCGCCCGCCGGGACGGCGACGGGGGCGGCGACCGCCACGCTCACGCCGCCGCGGGCCGGGCGGCGGGCGCACGCCCGGGCGAAGGCGCCGGCGGCCGGCGGCCAGGGCCGGGGGTTCCTCGCGAAGGCGGCGGCGGTGACGGCGGGGCTGACGGCCGTCGGGGCGGTGCTCGGTCTGGTCCGGGACCAGATCCTCGCCGGGTACTTCGGCGCGGGCGCGGAGACGGACGCGTTCCTGGTGGCGTGGACGGTGCCGGAGTTCGCGTCGACGCTGCTGATCGAGGACGCGATGGCACTGATCCTGGTGCCGGCGTTCGCGCGGGCGCTGGCCCGGCGGCCGGGCGCGCTGTCCGGGGCGGATCCGGTGCGGGAGCTCGTCCGGGGGACGCTGCCGCGGCTGACGCTCGGCGTCGGGGCGGTCGCCGCCGCGCTGGTCGTGGCCGCCCCGGCGGTCGTGGGGCTGCTGGCGCCGGGGCTGTCCGACCCGGGGCTCGCGGTGGACTGCACGCGGCTGACGGCGACCTGCGTGCTGACGTTCGCGCTGGTCGGCTACTGCTCGGCGGCGCTGCGGGCGCACCACGTGTTCCTGCCACCGGCCGCGATCTACGTGGCGTACAACGTCGGGATCATCGGCACGATGGTGCTGCTGCGCGAGCCGTGGGGGGTGCGGTCGGCCGCCGCCGGGGTCGCGGCCGGCGGGGTGCTGATGGTGCTGGTGCAGGCGCCGTCGCTGGTGCGGGCGCTGCGGGCGCGTCCGGTGCCGGCACCGGAGCCGGAGGCCCTGGCGCCGGGGCTCGGCGCGGAGGGGCGGCTCGTGGTGTTCGGGCTGATCGCCCCGGTGGTCGCCTTCTCGCTGACCCGCCAGTCGCAGACGCTGGTCGAGCGGTTCCTGGCGGCGCCGCTGCCGTCGGGGGCGATCTCGCACCTGAACTACGCGCAGAAGATCGCGCAGATGCCGATGATGCTGTCGCTGATGCTGTGCACGGTCAGCTTCCCGGTGGTCGCGCGGGCGCTGGCCGCCGGTGACCCGGAGGGGGCGCGGCGGCGGGTCGAGCGGGATCTGCTGCTGGCGGCCGTGGTGGTCCTGGTGGGCGCCTCCGTGGTGATCGCCGCCGCCCCGAAGATCGTCGAACTGCTCTTTCAGCGCGGCGAGTTCGACCGTACGGACACGGTCGCCACGGCCTCCGTCATGCGGGTGTACGCGCTCGGGCTGCTCGGCCAGACCATGGTCGGCGCCCTCGTCCGCTGCTACTTCTCCGCGGCCCGCCCGCTCTGGTACCCGGCCGCCGCGATGGGCGCCGGGCTCGCCGTCACCGCCGCCGCCGGGGTGGCGGGCGCCGCCGCCTGGGGCGCCGTGGGCCTGGCCGCCGCCAACGCCCTCGGCATCACCGTGACCGCCGTGCTGCTGCTGCGCGGCGCCCACCGGCAGACCGTCCCGGTCCGCGCGGACCGGCTCGGCGAGGGCCTGCTGCAGCTCGCCACCGCCGCCGCCTGGGCGACCGGCGCGGGCTGGCTGTGCTCGGTGGCGATCGGCCCGCCACTGATCTCCCTCGCCGTCGCCGGCCTGGTCGTCGCCGGCGTGTTCCTGCTCTTCCTCGCCTGCGCCGGCAAGGCGCCGGAGATCCCTCCCCTCCCCCACCGCTCGACCCGACGCCGAAGGACCGCCCATGCCCGCCCCCACCGCGCTGCGCCGCCTGCTGCCGAAGCCGCCCCTGTGGGCGAAGCCGCCCCTGTGGGTGGCGATGTACCACTCGGTCACCGACACCGCTGACGACCCGTACGGGGTGACGGTCTCCCCGGTGCGCTTCGCCCGGCAGCTGCACTGGCTGGGCGACCGGGGGCTGCGCGGCGTGTCGGTGCGCGAACTGCTCGACGCGACGGCCGAGGGGCGGGCGAAGGGGCTGGTCGGCCTCACCTTCGACGACGGGTACGCCGACTTCCTCGACTCGGCGCTGCCGCTGCTGCGCCGGCACTCCTTCACCGCCACCGTGTACGTGCTGCCGGGCCGGCTCGGCGGCGTCAACGACTGGGACGCCGACGGCCCGCGCAAGCCGCTGCTCACCGAGGAGGGCATCGAGCGGATCGCCGCCGCCGGCATGGAGATCGGCTCGCACGGGCTGACGCACCGGCGGCTGACGGAGGCCGACGACGCCACGCTCGCCGACGAGACCCGGCGCTCCCGGGCCCTGCTGGAGGAGATCACCGGCGGCCCGGTGGACGGCTTCTGCTACCCGTACGGCGCGGTCGACCCGCGGGTGGTGCGGGCCGTGCGCAAGGCCGGCTACCGCTACGCCTGCGGCATCGACCCCGGCCCGCTCACCAGCGCGCACGCCCTGCCGCGCGTCCACATCGGCGAGACCGACACCTCGTGGCGGCTCACCGCCAAGCGGGCCCTGCACCCGCTGCGCCGCCGGCACCCCGCCGAGCTGATCCCCGCCCGCTCGGGCCCGGCCGCGGTGGTGCTGGGATGAGGGTGCTGCACGTCATCACGGGGCTCGGCATCGGCGGCGCCGAGCAGCAGCTGCGGCTGCTGCTGCGCCATCTGCCCGTCCAGGGGCGGGTGGTGACGCTCACCAACCCGGGGCCGGTCGCGGCCGGCATCGAGGCCGACGGCACGCCCGTCACCCACCTCGGCATGGCCGGGAACCGGGACCTGGGCGCGCTGCCCCGGCTCGCCCGGCTGGTCCGCGACGGCGGCTACGACCTCGTCCACACCCACCTCTACCGGGCGTGCGTCTACGGCCGGCTCGCCGCCCGGCTGGGCGGGGTCCGCCGGGTGATCGCCACCGAGCACTCGCTCGGCACCTCGCAGATCGAGGGCCGCCCGCTGTCGGCGGGCACCCGCGCCCTGTACCTGGCGTCGGAGCGGCTCGGCACCGCGACGGTCGCCGTGTCGGCGAGCGTGGCCCGCCGGCTCGCCGACTGGGGCGTGGCGCCGGACCGGATCGAGGTGGTGCCGAACGGCATCGAGACCGGCCGCTTCGCCTTCGTCCCGCGCGCCCGCCGCCTCACCCGGGGCGTCCTCGGCATCCCCGAGGACGCGTTCGTGGTCGGCGGGGTGGGGCGGCTGGCGCCCGGGAAGCGGTTCGACCGGCTGATCCGGGCCGTGGCCGAGGTCCCGGACGCCCGGCTGCTGCTCGTCGGCGACGGCGAGCGGCGCGAGGAGCTGCGCGCGCTGGCCCGCGACCGCGGCGCCGCCGGCCGCGTCCACTTCTTCGGCGCCTGCGAGGACCCGCCGGCGCACGGCCCGGCCGGACCGATGCTGCCCGAACTCCTCGCCGCCATGGACGTGTTCGTGTCGACGTCGCCGGACGAGACGTTCGGGCTCGCCGTCGTCGAGGCGCTCGCCGCCGGGCTGCCGGTGCTATACGTGGCGTGCCCGGCGATCGAGGACCTGCCGGCGGACACGGCACCGGGCGCCCGCCGGATCGGCACGTCGGTGCCCGAGCTGGCCGGCGCGCTGCGCGAGCTGCGGGCCGCGCACGTGCCCGGCCGGCCGGCGCGGCTGCCGGTGCCCGCCGCCGCCCGCCGCTACGACATCGCCCGCAGCGCCGACCGGCTGATGGCCCTGTACGACCGGGCCGTCCACAGCCGCCCCGGCCCCTGAACACCCGTCCTCCCGACCCCTGCCCGTCCCACCGAGAGAGCCCGTCATGACCACCACCCCACCCCGCGCCGTCCGCCTGCCCGCCCGACTGCGCGCCCCCGGCCGCTGGGCGGTGCTGCCCGCCGCCGCCGTCGCCGGGGCCGCGCTCGGCGGCGGCTACGGCGTCCTCACCACGCCCGAGTACGCGGCGACCAGTTACGTCATCGTCGTCCCCGGCGAGAAGTCCGACCCGGCGGCGGCCCTCGGCTTCGCCCAGGCGTACGGGCGGGTCGCCACCGACATCGCGGTGACCGGCGACGCCCAGGTGTGGGCGGGCGTCACGGCCGCCGCCCTCCGCGAGAGCGTGACCGCGGAGACCTCGCCGGACGCGCCGATGATCTCGATCACCGCGCGCGCCCCGAAGGCCGCGCAGGCGGTGTCGATCGCCGACGGCGTGGCCCGCTCCCTGGTCGTCAACTCCTCGCACGTGGCCGGCAGCACCGGCGTGAAGGTCGTGCAGTTCTCCCGGGCGACGAAGCCGACCGCCCCCGTGTCGCCGTCCGCGCCGCTGTCCGCGCTGGTCGGCGCCTGTGCCGGCGGGCTGCTCGGCGGCCTCGCGCTGCTGGTCCGGCCGAAGCGGCCGGCCGGCCGCGCCGAGGGCCGCCACTCCCGCCCGGCCGTGCCCGCGCCCGCCGCCCACCAGCCGGCACCGGAGGCGGTGTGACCTTGGCAGACGCACTGCGGACCGAGGTCTGCCGCGACACCGGGGGCTTCGGGCGGCTGGCGGCCGAGTGGACCGGTCTGTACGGGCGCTGCTCCTCGGCGACCCCGTTCCAGTCCCACTCCTGGCTGCACTCCTGGTGGCTCTCGTACGGGCGTCCCGGCGCCCTCCGGGTGGTGCTGGTACGCGACGGGGCGGGCGCGCTGGTGGCGGCGGCGCCCCTGATGCGGGCGCGCGGGCCGCTGCCGGTGCTGACCCAGCTCGGCGGCGCCATCACCGACTTCACGGACGTCCTCCTCGACGACGCGCACCCGGAGGCGGCCGGCGCGCTGGCCGCCGCGATCGCCCGCACGGCCCGGGGCGCGGTCGTGGACCTGCGGGAGGTGCGGCCCGGCGCCGCCGCCGAACGGGTCTTCGCCGCGTGGGCCGGTCCGCGCCGCCGGCTCCCCGACTCGCTCTGCCTGGAACTGCCCGCCGTCCCCATGGAGGGCCTGCTGGAACGCATGCCGTCCGGGAAGGCGCAGCGGGTCCGCGCCAAGCTGCGCAAGCTCGACGCGCTCGGCATCGACGCGCACGTGGTGACCGGTCCCGACGTGCCCGCCGCCCTCGACCGGCTGCTCACCCTCCACCAGCTCCAGTGGCGGGGCCGCGGGGTCACCGCCGAGCACACCAGCGAGCGGTTCGCCCAGCACCTGGCGCGGGCGGTGCGGCCGATGGTGGAGCGCGGCGACGCGATGGTCACCGAGTTCCGGCTCGGCGGCGACGTCGTCGCCGCCGACCTCACCCTGATGTCCCCGCGGCTCGCCGGCGGCTATCTGTACGGCGCCGACCCGGTGCTGCGCGAGCGCAAGGTCGACGTCGCGGCGATGCTGCTGCGGCACGGGGCCCGGGAGACCAGCGCGGGCGGCCGGGCCACGCTCAGCATGCTGCGGGGCAGCGAACCGTACAAGCACCACTGGCGCCCGGAGCCGGTCCGCAACCGGCGGCTGCTGCTCGCCGGCCGCGCCGCGGCCCCGCTGCTGTGGCTCCACGCGGGCGCGGCGGACGCGCGGCGCTGGGCGGCCCGGCAGGCGCGGGAGCGGGCCTGGGCCGGCCGGCTCGCCGCCCGCCTGCCCGGCCGCGCCCCCGCGTCCGGCGGCTGACCGTCAGAAGGGCCAGACGCCGTTCAGCGCCCCCTTCCAGTCGAGGGCGGCGTCCAGGTCGGCCTTCCACCCGGTGTCCTTCGGCACGCACACGGGCCCGCCGATCCAGCTCTCCACCCAACCCCCGAGCTCGACCTTCCAGCACTCGGGCCGAGGCTCGGGCTTCGGTTCGGGCTTCGGTTCCGGCTTCGGCTCCGGCTTGGGTTCGGGCTTCGGCTCAGGCTTGGGCTCCGGCTTCGGTTCCGGCTTCGGCTCAGGCTTGGGCTCCGGCTTCGGTTCCGGCTTCGGCTCGGGCTTGGGCTCGGGCTTCGGCTCGGGCTTCGGCTCCGGCTTCGGCTCGGGCTTCGGCTCCGGCTTCGGCTCGGGCTTGGGCTCAGGCTTCGGCTCCGGCTTCGGCTCGGGCTTCGGCTCAGGCTTGGGCTCCGGCTTGGGCTCCGGCTTCGGTTCCGGCTTGGTCGGATCCACAGGGTCCACAGGATCGACCGGGTCCACCGGATCCACAGGATCGACCGGATCCACCGGGTCGACCGGGTCGACCGGGTCCACCGGATCCACCGGATCCACCGGGTCAACCGGATCCACCGGCACCGACGGCTCCGCCCCGTACAGCATTTCGCGGAAGACGCGGGAGGACTGCGGATTGCGGTCGCACTGCCAGACGCCGTGCGGGCAGTAGTCCGTGATCGTGTGGTAGAGCGGCTTGTGCTCGCGGATCCATTCCAGCATCCGCCGCATGTACGTCGGATTGTCGCCGTTCCGGAAGAGCCCCCATTCCGGATAGGAGATCTGCTTTCCGTGTTCGGCGGCGAAGTCGACCTGTTTCTGGAGGCCGTACGGTTCGTTCACGTGCCGGTCGAAGTCCGCGCCGGCCGGCTGGTCGTACGAGTCCATGCCGATGATGTCGACGACGTCGTCGCCCGGGTAGCACTCGGTCCACGGCACCGCGTCCCGGCCCCGGCTCGGGTTGAAGTCGAAGCGGAACCGCTGGCCGGGGACGGACCGCATGGTGGTGACGATGCGGTTCCAGTACTTCTTCCAGGCCGTCGGGTCCGGGCCGCAGCGGTGGGTGTAGGTGGTGCCGTTCATCTCCCAGCCGAGGACGAGGACCGTGTCCAGGGCTCCGGCGTCGACGAGCCGGCGGGCGAGGGTGCGGAAGTGGTGGTCGAAGTAGCCGGCCGCGCCGAGCTGGAGCTGGCGGCGTACCTCCTGGTCGGAGACCCCGGCCTCGTTGCGTTCCAGCATGGGGACGTTGAGGACGAAGATCCGGTCGGTCTTGGCGTTGCGCCAGTCGGCCCAGGCGTCGAGGAAGCCGGGCGGGCTCTCGATGTTGGACCACAGGTCGCCGGGGAGGTACGTGTGGCCCACCCGGAGCTCCCGGCCTCCGAGCCACCGCTCCAGCTGGCGGATCCGGGTCACCCCGAGCGAACCGGAATCCAGGAAGGCGCCCATGGCGCTGGTCGCGGGGAGAGTCGGCCGGGGTTTCTCGGCGCTGGGGGGCGCGGCGGCGTGGGCGGGTGCCGACAGCACGACCGAGCCCGAGACGAGGAGGCCCGCGGCGATCACCCCCAGCCATCTGTTTCTTCTTCTCGGTGTTCCTCCGACAGGTTCCACGGCAGCTCCTTCGCACGCATGCGATTTGACGATCAGTCATTCCGATGTTCCGAAAGTATTCCTAATGAGCTGATCGTGAACGCCGCTTCTGTCCGGTCCCTAGTCCATTAGGGGATTTCATCGCCCGGTTGGGGCACCGGACACGAAGGTTCGTGCCGCCGGACGCGGAACGGCCCCGGGGAGCGGATGCTCTCCCCGGGGCCGTTCACTCGGCCTTCCGCGTGCGCGGAGGCCCGGCTCAGGCGTTGACGCAGGTGTTGCCGAAGGCCGGGTTCAGCGCACCGATGACGTTGATGCTGTTGCCGCAGGCGTTGATCGGCACGTGGATCGGGATCTGGACGACGTTGCCCGAGAGGACACCCGGCGAACCGACGGCGGCACCCTGCGCTCCGGCGTCGGCGAAGGCGGGCGTGGCCGCACCCATGGCCATGATGACTCCGGCGATGACGGCAGCAGCCTTCTTGCACTTCATATTCGTCTGGTTCCTTTCCGTGGCGGAAGATCGGCCTCCGCCGCACATACGGACAACGACAGCCTGCCGCGAAGGAAACCGGGATTCCGGCTCCGGCTCCGGCATTCACTCCGTTGCGCACACGACACAGGGCCGGAGGAAGGAACTCCTCCGGCCCTGCGGCGCTTTTCCGGGTCAGCTGTTGCCGATGCCGTTCCCGGAGAGGACCGGGATGTCCTCGACGAGGTGTGACAGCGGCTCGTCGCCCTTCGCCTGGGTCGAGTTCTCCGCGCACTGCTGGTTCTGCGGGGAGGAGAGGACGTTGATGTCCTGGACGGCGACCGGGACGAGGACGCCGACGACCGAGCCGACGTTGCCCTTGACCGGGGCGCCGAGGCACAGCTTGTTCAGCGAGCCCTGGACGGCCGCGAACTGCGGGCTCATGTCGCCCTTGGTCTTCGCGTTGCCGAACGACTGGTGGGCGCCGTTCCCGGAGAGGGAGGTGGTGCCGCCGTCGTTGGCGATGGCCATCGCGGGAGCGGCGGCCGCGGCGGCGACGCCGACGGCCGAAGCGGTGACGGCCGCGGCCGTCATCATCTTCTTGATCACGGTGATTCCGTTTCTCTTCCCACCAATCGCCCTGATTGATGCGACCGGATCAACTGCGGCCGGCGGTGGAGGTTCCGGCGCTTCACCCGATCGACTGGGAGCCGCCGCGAGCGCTGCCGCGTGCGCTCCGCCAACGGGGTGACGAGGCGGAACCCGCCGGTCCGAAGCGAGTTGATCAGGGGGCTCCCTGCACGGAGCCGGTTCTAGAAGGGAAATCCCGTGATCAAGAAGGTCATGGCCACCGCGGCCGCCGCCGCCTCGATCGTCGGCGCCTCCGCCGCCGCGGCCACCCCCGCCCTCGCCATCGCCGACGACGGTGGCACCACCTCCAAGAGCGGCAACTTCGCCCACCAGGCGTACGGCAACTCGGCGACCTACGGGAACATGAGCCCGCAGTTCGCGCTCATCCAGGGCTCCCTGAACAAGCCGTGCGTGGGCCTGCCGGCCAAGCTCAACGCCGGTTCGCTCGTCGGCCTCGTCCCGATCTCGGTGCAGGACGTCAACGTGCTGTCCTCCCCGCAGAACCAGCAGTGCGTCGAGAACTCGACGCAGGCCAAGGGCGACGAGCCGCTGTCGCACATCCTGGAGGACATCCCGGTCCTCTCGGGCAACGGCGTGGGCAACAGCTGACGTACCGCCTCCCCGGCGACGTCCGCGCGTCGAGGGGCCGCCCCGCCGGGGCGGCCCCTTCGCGCTGTCCCCGGCCGCCTCAGCGCGGCCAGACGGGGGTGGAGACCAGCCGCTCCCATTCCCGGTCGGGCATTCCCGGGACCGTTCTCCCCGCTTCGGTCCACTGGGCCACCAGGGCGGAATAGACGGGGAATTGGCCGGACGACCGGAAACGTTCGGCGGCCCGCGGCTCGCTCACATACCGGCTCTTCGGAATGAAGGCCATCCGTTCCCATTTCCCGGGCCTCGCGGGTTCAGGCGGCGCCATTCTCGCTCCCTCCGCTGCTATTCCCGCATCATTACACAAACTCGCAACGGAGTGATTCAGCCACCGCCCGACGCGTCGCGCCTCTCTGCGCGAACGGACTCGAAATAGCGTGCGGACATGAGATTTCCGCGTCCGCGGCGGCTCCTGCTCGTACCGGCGGCGCTTCTCGCGCTCGCTCCCGGAGCCCTCGCCTCCGCCCTCGGCCCCGCCGAACTCCCCTCCCCCGGCCGGGGACTGAACCTGCTCGTCGTCGGCACGGACTCCCGGGACGGGATCACCGCCGCCGAGAAGGAACGTTTCCGGCTCGGCGGCAAGGACTGCGACTGCGCCGACGTGATGATGCTCGTGCACGTCTCCGCCGGGAACGACCGGGTCAGCGTGGTCTCGCTGCCGCGCGACTCGCTCGCCGAACTCCCCGGCCCGCACACCGACCTGCGCACCGGCAAGGTCCACGCGTCGCACCGCGCGAAGATCAACGCGGCCCACGCTGAGGGCGGTTCGCCGCTCGCCGTCGAGACCGTCGAGGCGGCGACCGGACTGGACGTGCACCGCTTCCTGGCGGTCGACTTCCGGCGGTTCATGGACACCGTCGACCGGATCGACGGCGGGGTGCCGATCTGCACGGCGAAGCCCCTGAAGGACCCGGCGACCGGGCTCGACCTGCCGGTCGGCACCCGGCGGGTCGGCGGCGGCGAGGGACTCCAGTACGTGCGGTCGCGGAAGGCCGACGGGGAGATGGACTTCGGGCGCATGCGCAAGCAGCAGAAGTTCGTCGTCAACACGCTGGACCGGATCCGGTCGAGCGGGATCCTCGCGGACCCCGCGAAGCTGCGGGCGCTGGCCGCGACCCTGCGCGGCACCGCGCGGGCCGAGCGGGGGATCTCGGCGGCGGAGCTGCTGGAGCTCGCGGACCGGCTGAAGGCCGTCGGCCCGTCCCGTACCGAGTTCGCCACCGTGCCCGTCCGCGGCTTCGCGACGGTCGAGGGCGTCGGGTCCGTCGTCGCCTGGGACGAGGAGGGGGCCGCGAAGGTCTTCGCCCGGCTCCGGGCCGACCGTCCGCTGCCGCCCGCCGAGGCGGTCGCGCCGAGCGAGATCTCCGTCGCCCACTACGCGCCGGCCCGCGGTTCTTCGCTCATCTGCCCGTAGGCCGTCCGGTGGACATCCCGGAACCTCCGCCCCTCCGACCAGTTGATCAGCACGGCTCGGCACTCTGCGCGGGCCAGTCATCGAAAGGCCAGAACATGAAGAAGCTCCTCGCGACCGCTGCGGTGGCTGTTTCGGTCGTCGGCGCGACGGCCGGGCAGGCGCTCGCGATCGCTGACGACGGTGGCACCACCTCGCTCTCCGGCAACGGCGCGCACCAGGAGTTCGGCAACTCCGCCACCTACGGCGACATGAGCCCGCAGTTCGCGCTCGTCCAGGGTTCCCTGAACAAGCCGTGCATCGGTCTCCCCGCCAAGGTCAACGCCGGCTCCCTCGTCGGTCTCGTCCCGATCGCGGTGCAGGACATCAACGTGCTGTCCTCCCCGCAGAACCAGCAGTGCGTCGAGAACTCGACGCAGGCCAAGGGCGACGAGCCGCTGTCGCACATCCTCAGCGACATCCCGATCCTGTCCGGCAACGGCGCCGGCAACAGCTGAGCCACGCCGCTCGGCCACGGCGCGGCCCCGTCGTCCCTCTCCGGAGGGGCGGCGGGGCCGTGCCCGTTCGCGGGGGTCAGCGGAGCCGGGCGGCCAGGGCCTCCGGGTCGGTGACGGGTGCGTCGCAGGTGAAGTGACGGCAGACGTACGCGGCGGCCGATCCGGCGACCAGGGGGCGGTCGCGCAGCAGCGGGAACTCCTCGCTGCCGGGGGATCCGGCGGCGACGACCGCTCCGGGGGCGGTCGCCCTCAGGGCCGTACGGCGCAGCTCCTGGAGGACGGGGTCGGCGGCGTTGCCGACGACGGCGACCTCCCGGGGGCCGTCGAGCAGGGCCTCGGCCACCGCGAGGCCCCAGCCGATGAAGCGGGGGGCGCGCGGGCCGAGCGCCTTGACCACGCCGAGGGCTCCCTCGGCGGCGGTCCGGTGGGCCTCGGAGCCGGTGTGGGCCGCGTACGAGAGCAGTGCTCCGGCGGCGGCGGTCCAGCCGGACGGGGTGGCGTTGTCGGTGGGGTCCTGGGGGCGCCGGATGAGGGCTTCGGCGTCGTGGGCCGTGTCGTACAGCGCCCCGCTCTCGCCGGTGAACCGGTCGAGGACGTGGTCCAGGAGGAGGCCGGCGAAGTCCAGCCAGGCGCCCTCGCCGGTGACGGCGGCGAGGGCGAGGAAGCCTTCGGCGACGTCGGCGTAGTCCTCCAGGACGCCCGCGTGGGCGCCGGCCCGCCCGTCCTTCGAGGTGCGGGTGAGCCGGCCGCCGTCGTCGAGGTGGAGGCGGACCAGCAGGTCGGCGGCCTCGGTGGCGCGCTCGACCAGGTCGGGGCGGTCGAAGAGGGCGCCGGTCTCGGCGAGGGCGGCGATCGCGAGGCCGTTCCACGCGGCGACGATCTTGTCGTCGCGGCCGGGGCGGGCGCGCCGCTCGCGGGCCGCGTGCAGCCGGGTGCGGATGGAGGCGAGCCGGCCGGCGTCGGCGGGGCCCGCGTCCTGCGGGAGCTGGAGCACCGAGGCGCCGTGCTCGAAGGTGCCGTCCTCGGTGACGCCGTAGTGGCGGGCGGCGAGGGCGGCGTCGTCGGCGCCGAGGGCCTCGGCGAGCTGGTCCGGGGTCCAGACGTAGTAGGCGCCCTCGACGTGCCGGCCGCTGCCGTCGGCACTGTCGGCGTCCAGCGCGGAGGCGAAGCCGCCTTCGGGGGTGCGCAGCTCGCGGACCATGAAGTCGGCGGTCTCCAGCGCGACCCGGCGGGCGAGGTCGCTGCCGGTCGTCCGCCACAGGTGGGCGTAGACGCGGCAGAGCAGGGCGTTGTCGTACAGCATCTTCTCGAAGTGCGGGACGACCCAGGCGCGGTCCACGGCGTAGCGGGCGAAGCCGCCGCCGAGCTGGTCGTAGATGCCGCCGCGGGCCATCGCCTCGCAGGTGTCGGCGGCCATCTGGAGGGCGCCCTCGGAGCCGGTGCGGGCGTGGTGGCGGAGCAGGAACTCCAGGACCATGGACGGCGGGAACTTGGGGGCGCCGCCGAAGCCACCGCGGGTGGCGTCGTACTCCCGGGTGAGGCCGAGGAGCGCGGCGGCCTGCTCCTCGTCGCCGGGGAGGCCGTCGCCGGCGACGGCGAGGGAGCGGCCGGAGAGGTCCTTCACGATCCGGCCGGCGACCTCGGCGACCTCGCCGCGGCGGTCGCGCCAGGCGGCGTGGACGCCTTCCAGGACCTCGGGGAAGGACGGCATGCCGTGCCGGGGCTCGGGCGGGAAGTAGGTGCCGAAGTAGAAGGGCGCCGCGTCGGGGGTGAGGAAGACGGTCATGGGCCAGCCGCCCTGGCCGGTGGCGGCCTGCACGGCCTCCATGTAGACGGCGTCGACGTCGGGCCGCTCCTCGCGGTCGACCTTGACGGCGACGAAGTGCTCGTTCACCAGCGCGGCGGTGGCCTCGTCCTCGAAGGACTCGTGGGCCATCACGTGGCACCAGTGGCAGGAGCTGTAGCCGACGCTGAGGAGGACCGGGACGTCGCGGCGGCGGGCCTCCTCGAACGCCTCGGCGGACCAGGGCCACCAGTCGACCGGGTTGTCGGCGTGCTGGAGGAGGTACGGGGAGGTTTCTTGGGCCAGTCGGTTCGCCATGGACCCATCCTCGCTCACCCGTCTCCGCCCCGCCCACACGCCACCCGGGCGGCGCGCGGGCGGGGCGGGGGCGGGGCGGTCAGGGGGCGGTGGCGGGGGTTTCGAGGGTGCGGCGGACGAGGGTGCGGTCGACCTTGCCGGTGGAGGTCTTGGGCAGGGGGTCGGTGGTGAGGTCGAAGGCGGTGGGGACGGCGGCGCGGACGGTGTGGCGGGCGCAGTGGCTGCGCAGGGCCAGGGTGGAGACGGCGCCCGGGGCGGTGACGCGCAGGACGGCGTGGAGGCGCTTGCCGGCGACCGGGTCGGGCAGGGCGATCACGGCGGCCTCGGTGACGTCCGGGTGGTCGAGCAGGATCTGCTCGACGGCCTGGGTGCTGATCTGGAAGCCGCGGACCTTCACCATGAAGTCGGTGCGGCCGAGGACGCTGAGGGTGCCGTCCTCGTGGCGGGTGACGATGTCGCCGGTGCGGTAGTAGACGCGGCCGGGCACGCCGTCCGGGTGGGGGCCGAAGCGGTCGTTCGGGGCGTTGAGGTAGCCGGCGGTCTGGAAGGGGGTGCTGACGAGGAGTTCGCCGCGGCCCTCGCCGGTGACGGGCTTGCCGTCCTCGTCGGTGACCAGCCACTCGACGCCGGGGAGCGGGCGGCCGATGGGCAGCGGCGCGCGGACCGGGGCGGTGCGGTCGATGGCGTGGAGGAAGCTGTTGTTGGTCTCGGTGCAGCCGTAGTTGTTGTACCAGCGGGCGTCGGGGAAGACCCGGGCGAGTTCGCCGAGGACGCGGCCGGGGGTGCTCTCGCCGGCGAAGACGATGTGCTCGG
This sequence comes from Streptomyces sp. NPDC057854, assembly GCF_042797055.1. Classification (NCBI taxonomy): domain Bacteria; kingdom Bacillati; phylum Actinomycetota; class Actinomycetes; order Kitasatosporales; family Streptomycetaceae; genus Streptomyces; species Streptomyces sp. NPDC057854. Next base: position 56,414 of record NZ_JBHVMF010000014.1, on the reverse strand, counting down.
GGGTGGTGAGCGGGCCGGTGCCCTCGGTGGCCTCGATGAGCAGCTGGAAGAGGAGCGGGACGCCCTGGATCAGGGTGACGCGGTGGTCGGCGACGAGGTCGCGGAGGTACGAGGGGGAGGCGCCGCGGTCGGGGTCGGCGAGGACGACGGTGCCGCCGTGGGCGAGGGTGCTCCAGACGTCCAGCAGGCAGAGGTCGAAGTTGAGCGGGGCGTAGTTCAGCACCCGGGCGCCGGGGCCGAGGGGGAAGGCGGCGCCGGCCCAGGCGGTGAAGCGGGTGACGGCGCCGGTGGGGACGGGGACGATCTTCGGCAGTCCGGTGGAGCCGGAGGTCGTGAGCAGGAAGCCGGGGGCGTCGTCGGCGACGGGCGCGGGCGGCGGGGCGGTGGCGGGGCCGTCCGCCGGGCCGTCGGCGAGGTCCGTCACGTGGTCGGCGAGCGGGTGGGGTTCGGTGCCGAGGACGGTGCGGCAGCCGGCCTCGGCGTACAGGGAGCGGAGGGGTTCCTCGGGCAGTTCGCGGGAGGGCAGCAGGAAGCCGCGGCCGGCCAGGAGGCAGCCCAGGACGAGGGCGACGGCCTGGGGCGACTTGCGGACGAGGAGTCCCACCGGGTGGGCGGGGTCGGGGGCGGCGGTCTCGACGAGGGCGCGGGCGCGGGCCGCCATGGCGTACAGCTCGCCGTAGGAGACGGGGCGGTCCTCCCAGACGAGGGCCGGTGCGTCGGGGCGGGCGGCGGCGTGCGCGGTGAACGCCTGGGCCAGGGTGCGGCTCATGACCGGCCGCCCGGGGCGGCGGCGGCCCGCTCGGCGGTCTCGCGGATCGCGCGGACGCTGCGGAAGCGGGGGCCGGTGAGGTCGCGGTCGGGCACGACGACGCCGTGGGTCTTCTCCAGCCAGGCGGCGACCTGGAGGAGGCCGAGGCTGTCGAGGACGGCGGTGGCCAGGAGGTCGTACTCGGGGTCGAGTTCGGCGACGTCGACGGAGGGGAGGAAGCGGTCGACGACGAAGCGGGCTATCTCCTCCTCCGTGACGGCGCGGGCCGGGGCCAGGAGCGTCCGGGGCTCGGTGGTCATGGGGTCTCTCCTCTCGCGGGTCCCCGGCCGGCCGGGGCTCGGCGGCCGGCCGGGGTGGCGTCCTCACACCTCGATGAGGGTGCAGAACCAGTGCATTCCGGGTGCCGAGATGCCGGCCAGGGCGACCAGGTCGCCCTTGGCCAGTTCGCCGGCCTCGACGTGGCGCCAGAGGCAGACGAGCTGGTCGGCGGCGCCCATGTGGCCCAGTTCGCGGGCCAGGGCGGCGTTGGTGCGTTCGACGGGGAGGCCGACGGCCTCGCCGGCCTCCTGGATCGCCCGCTGGTTGTCGTTGATGAAGACGAGCCGGGCGATCTCGTGGCGCTCGCGTCCGGCGCGGACCAGGGCGGTGTCGACGACGCCGGCCAGGCGGGCGCGGATCTCCTGCTCGAACTCCTCGAAGCGGGCCGGGTCGCGGTCGAAGTGGCGGAAGACCGCGATCTTGGGGTCCACGTCGAGGTTGCCGGCGCCTTCGGGGGCGACGGGCGCGGCGGCGCCGCCGTACTCGATGCGGAACAGGTCGGCGTAGTCGGCGTTGGTGAGGTGGGCGGAGGAGAGCCGGCGCAGCCGCGGGTGGTCGCGGCGGAGGACGGCGGCGACGGCTCCGTCGCTGGCGATGGTGGCGTTGAAGTCCATGCGGTTGGCGTGCGCCTCGCTGAGCGCGTTGACGAGGACCAGCAGCACGGTGTCGGTGTCGGGCGACAGGGCCATGGCGCCGGCGGCGTGGTCGAGGGCGGGCGACCAGGCGGCGCAGGACTGGGTGAACTGGACGGTGGGGACAGCCCGGGCGCCGAGGGCGCGGGCGACGGCGGCGGAGGTGTCCCAGCCGAGGTACTCGGGGATGTCGGAGACGCCGACGATCAGCAGGTCGAGGTCGTCCACGTCGAGGTCCGCGTCCTCCAGGGCCTCGCGGGCGGCGCGGGCGGCGAGCGCGGTGGGCGTGTCGCCGTCGCGCAGCCGGTAGTAGGTGTCGTAGCCCATCTTCTCGGCGACGCCGGGGTCGGCCAGGTAGTCGGCCGCGGTCTCCCGTACGTCGCACAGTTCGCCGAACGCCGTTCCGACGGCGACGATGCCCATCTCCACGGTCGGTCCCCCGATTCTCCGTCATGTCTCTGCCAAGGGCGCCGGATCCGCCGGCGCGGTGTCACACCGTCAGCGCGCTCTCCAGGCCCTGGGCCCAGTCGAGCAGTCGTTCGTCCTCGCCGGTCCGGCCGGCGCACTGGAGGCCGAGCGGGAGGCCCGCCGCGGAGCGTCCGGCCGGGACCGAGACGATCGGCAGGCCGGCGCCGCTCCAGGGCAGGGACATGACCGAGTCGCCGGCGTGGTCGAGTCCGCGGGGGGCCGGGCCGGTGGCGGCGGGGCTGATCCACAGGTCGACGCCGTGCTCGTGGGTCGTGTCCGCGAGGCGGTCGCGGAAGGCGTCGCGGGCCTTGCGGGCGTCGGCGTAGTCGGAGTCCTGGGCGGTGCGGCCCTGGAGGATCGCCTCGGCGGTGCGCGGGTCGTAGCGGTCGGCGTGGCGGTCGAACAGGCCGGCGTGGGCGCGGGCGAGTTCGTAGAGGTTGATGACGAAGAGGGAGAAGGCGTCCTGCTCGAAGTCGTCGAAGAGCGGGACCTCGCGGATCTCGTACCCGGCCGCGCGGAGGGCGGTGAGCTGCCGCTCGAAGGCGGTGAGCGCCTCCGGTTCGGCGAGGGCGAGGTACGGGCCGCGCGGGACGGCGAGGACGGGGCGGCGGGCGGCGGCGCGCTCGGGGCGCCAGTCGTCGCAGAGGACGGAGGCGGCGAGGGCGGCGTCGGCGGCGGTGGCGGTGAAGGTGCCGACGGTGTCGTACGACGGGGAGGTCGGGAGGACGCCGTCGAGCGGGACGCGGCCGTGGGTGGGCTTGTAGCCGACGACGCCGCAGTAGGCGGCGGGGCGGATGAGCGAGGCGATGGTCTGGGTGCCGAGGGCGAGCGGGACGAGCCCGGCGGCGACGGCGGCGGCCGAGCCGCTGCTGGAGCCGCCCGGGGTGTGGTCGAGGTCGTGGGGGTTGCGGGTGGGGCCGGGGGCGGCGACGGCGAACTCGGCGGTCACCGTCTTGCCGGCGACGAGCGCGCCCGCGTCGAGGAGCCGGGTGACGGCGGCGGCCTGCGGGCCGGCCAGTTCCCCCGGGGGCACGGCGGAGCCGGCCCGGGTGGGCAGCCCGTCGACGTGCAGGATGTCCTTCACGCCGACGGGCACGCCGTACAGCGCCGGACGGGCGTCCGGTGCCGGGTGCCGGTCCGCGAGGTCCCGTGCGGCCGCTCGTAACCGCTCCGTCCGGTCCGGCTCGTCCACGAAGGAGCGCACCGCGCGGTCCACGTCGGCGATGCGCCGGAGGGTGGCGTCGGTGTGCTCCCGCACGCCGGTGGCACCGGTGCGCAGGCTCTCGGCCACGGGGAGCAGGGACGTGGTCCGCACGGGATCTTCCATGGTGTCCTTCGTGTCTCGCCCGGAGGGGTGGGCGGGGTCCGGTACGGCGGGTGGGGGCAGGCCGCGGGGTCACGGCCGGGCGGCTAGTCGCGGGAGCGCTTCATCTCCCTGGTGCGGGTGGTGACGCCGCCGAACATCGCGAGGCCCTTGATGAGCACGCGCGGGGTGCCGGGCTTGTTGTGCTTGCGGGCGCCGCGCTTGCCGAAGACGCCGAAGAGCCCGAAGCCGCGGACCTCGACCTCGATGTCGTCGGGGAGGATGATCTCGGTGCCGCCGAAGAGGGCGACGGCCCGGATGACCGTCTCCTGCTCGGCGTACCGCGCCTCGCTGAGGTCGAGCCGGCCGCCGCCCCACATCGACCAGGCGGTGAAGCGCGGCGGGACCACCCACTCGCCCTGGCGCTCGAAGCCGCCGAACATGCCGAGGGCGAAGCGCGAGGTGGGCGCGCGGTCCACCACGAGGGCGTCGCGGGGGCCGATGTCGGGCAGGCCGCGGCCTGCGACCTCCAGTTCGGCGTGGGTCCTGGCCTGGTAGACCTGGGCGAGCCGGGCGTCGAGGTCGCCGATCTCCAGCCGGCCGGCGGCGACCGCCGCCCGTACCTTCTCGGCGACGCGGTTGCGGTCGTCGTCGGACGCCAGCAGGTCGCCCGCCTGCGGCTTCGGGGTGTCGATCTGCTTGTTCTGGTCGTGATGTCCGGAGTGTTCAGTCATGTCGTCAACCCTTCCACACCTGCTTCCGCACGGCGATCTTCCGCTTCTGAACTGTCCTCTTTCGAGCGGTCGTTGGCGGCGGTGTCAACCTTCCGCGCCGGGTCCGGCGTGCCGGGGGCGGCGATCTCCCGGACGTCGGCCAGGGGAACGTCGAGGACGCTCAGCCGGCCGCGGGCGACGTGCAGGGCGAGCGCGAGGGCGGCCATGCACACCGCCAGGACCAGGACGGCGGCGCGCACGCCGAGCGCGTCGGCGAGGAAGCCGGCGCCGAGCGGGCCGGTCCACTGCACGGCCTGGATGCTGAACCGGACGACGGCGGACAGCCGGCCCAGGTACGCGTCGGGGACGAGCCGCACCTGGTACGACTCGATGACCACGTTCAGCGGAACCATGCTGGTCATGGCCACGAGCAGGACGAGACCGATCTGCCAGGGGCGCGGCACCCAGACGACGGCGGCGAAGCAGGCGACGAACAGCCAGGCGGCCACGTGCATGACCCGGCGGGCGCCCAGGCGCCGCATCAGGGCGGGGCCGGCGGTGGCGCCGAGCAGACCGCCGACGAGCGCGAGCGAGGTGGCGGTGCCGACGTCGGTGGGGCTGCCGCCGCGGTGCTGCACGAGGACCACGAAGAGCAGGGTGAAGCCCTCGGCGACGACGTTGAGCAGGGCGCCCCAGACGATGGTGAACACCAGGTACCGGCTGCCGCGGACCATCCGCAGGCCATCGGCCATCTCGGTGAACAGGCCCGGCCGCGGGCCGTCGTCCGGCTGCCGGTCGGGGCCCAGCGGGCGGCGGATCAGCGCCGAGGCGAGCGTGACGAAGAGGAAGGACAGCGCGTCGAAGAGGAACGGCATCCAGCGGGACAGCGAGTAGAGCAGGCCGCCGAGCGGGGCGCCCAGCAGATGGGCGACCATGTCGCGGCCCATGCCCTGCGCGGTGGCCGTGGGCACCTGCTCCTTGGGGACGATGCGGCGCAGCGCGGACATCGACACGCCGCTGCGCAGGCCGGCCGCGAGGCCGCCGGCCAGGGCGAGCAGGTCGAGCAGGAGGACCGCCGGGTCGCCGCCGTACACGAGCAGGGCGACCGCGCCCATGGCGAGGGCCTGGCCGAGCGAGGCGGAGATCATCAGCGCGCGGCGGGAGACCCGGTCGGCGAGGACGCCGCCGACCGGCAGCATCACCAGGGTGCCGATCATGTGGCAGGCGGTGATGGCTCCGGCCTGGGCGACGGAGCCGGTGTGGGCGAGCATGAGGAGCGGGAAGGCGAGGGTGGAGACGCTGGTGCCGAGGGTGGACACGCCGTTGCCGGTCCACCAGTACATGTAGTCGAGATTGCGCCACAGCGACGGCGGGCGGGCGTCGACCTCGTCGGTCCGCTCCTCGCCCTCGGAGCGCGGCTGCGCCGTGGCCATTCGCCCTCTTCCTCCCAGCGGTGCGGGGCCGATGCCGGCTCCCCGTTCCCCGCCGATGCTGGTCCACCCGGGGACGGGCGGACCAGGCAGCGCACCGGCAACTTCCGGCCGGAATTGCCGCCGCGGCGCGGGGCGGGCCGGTGGTGCGGCGCGGGTGGGGCTGGCCCGGCCCGGGCGGGCGGGGCCGGCCGGGCCGGGAGGCCGGGCCGGCCGGGCCGCCCGCCCGGGGTGGTCAGAGCCAGCCGCGTTCCGCCGCCTTGTAGCCCATCTCGAAGCGGCTCTCCGCGCCCAGGCGGGCGGAGAGGTCGGCCACGACGCGGCGGACGGTGCGGAGGGAGACGCCCAGGCGGCGGCTGACCGCGCCGTCGGTGAGTCCGCGGGAGAGGAGCCGTACCAGCTCGCGCTCCTGCGGGCTGAGCCCGTGCTCGTCGGTGCCGGTGTCGGTGCCGAGCGGGACGCCGCCCTCCCACACGTGCTCGAACAGCGCCTGGAGCGCGGCCAGCACCCCCGGCGAGGTGATCTCCATGACCGCGTACCACGGGTCGCCGGGGTCCACCGGCAGCAGCACCCGGCTGCGGTCGACGACCAGCATGTGCACCGGCAGCGAGGGGACGGTGCGCACCGGGCAGCCGAGTTCCGCGCAGCGGGTGGCGCGGCGGAGTGCGGCGGCGTCGGTGCGGATGCCGTCGGTGTAGACGATGCGGTTGGCGACCTCCCGGTGGTGGACCTGGAGGGTGAGTGCCGCGGCGAGTTCCAGCCACGCGGTGTTGCGGACGCCGCCGGGGACGAAGGCGAGCCATTCGGCCTCCACGTCGCCGGCGAGCTGCCAGAGCCGGTCGGTGACGGCCTCGCGGCCGGACACGTAGACGCCGCCCGCCTCGATGCCGCCGGGGTGCTGCTCGGCGAACTGCGCCAGCAGGTCGAGGACGGTGGCCCGGTCCTCCTCGAACTCCCTGATCCGGTCCTCGATCCCGGAGATCTGCCGGAGCAGCAGCGACTTCAGGCCGAGGTTGGGGTCGACGAGTCGGCTGCGGCCCTCGCGCTGGGGCAGCAGGAGGTCCATCTTCTCCAGCCGCTCGATGGCGGAGCGCACCTCGCCGGGCGGCAGGGCGAGCTCCTCCGCGAGGTCGTCGACGCTCTTCGAACTCCCCGCTATCAGGCCCCGGTACACGGCCGCGGCCAGGTGGTCGAACCCTAACCGTCCTAGTCTTCCGAGCATGTGCTCGCGTCCCCCTGTTCCCCGTTACCTTCGAAGCGCCCGCGGTCGGTCGGTCGGTCGAACGCGTGCGCTCCCGGCTCTTCCACTTTCTACCCGATCCCCCGCTTGTGCGATCAAGAGTCCCGAAGGGGGGAATCCGGTTCCGCCGGGCGAACAGCGCGTGCCGGACGGCGGGGCGGGCCGCCGGTGATCGCCGGTCTGCTGCCGGCCGGGGTGGCGTCGGCGGAGGCGTTCGGGGACGACGGGCCGGCCGGGCGGGTGGCGCTGTTCCCGGCCGAGCGGGCGGCGGTGGCGGGAGTGTCGCCGGAGCGGCTGCGGGAGTTCACGACGGTGCGGGGCTGCGCGCGGGCGGCGCTGGCCGCCCTGGACGTGGGGCCGGCGCCGCTGGTCCCGGGTCCGCTGGGGGCGCCGGAGTGGCCGGCGGGGGTGGTGGGCAGCATGACGCACTGCGCGGGCTACCGGGCGGCCGTGGTGGCGCGGGGTGCGGCGTACGCGTCGGTGGGGATCGACGCGGAGCCGCTGGAGCCGCTGCCGGCGGTGGTGGCGGCGCGGGTGGTGGGGGCGGTGGAGCGGGCGTGGCTGCGGGAGGACTTCCCGCCGGGCGGGCTGCCCTGCGACCGGCTGGTGTTCAGCGCCAAGGAGGCGGCGTACAAGGCGTTCTCGCCGTGGCTGGGGGCCCGGTTCGGATTCCGGGACTTCACGGTGCGACCGTACCCGGACGGCACTTTTCTCGTGATACCGCCGGAAACGGATGTCCCGCTGCCCGCGCTTCCCCGGGGCGGGGTGCGGGGGCGCTGGTCGGCGGGGGCGGGGATTCTGCTGACAGGTTTACTCGTTCAACAAAGTGAAGTCTGACCCCACGTCAGTTCACCTGGTCCTCATCCGGGCGTCCCCTCAAGGGTTTATGAATCAGTGGCACCAAGCTGCCAGCCAGCACTTCCTGCCACAGCCCCGTCCGCACTTCCCGGTTACGCTGATCCCGATCGGCCGCCTCCCGCTTGCAACCGTCGTCTTTCACCGTCCCCACGGATTAAACCTTCGGGAAAAGGCATATACCAACGGGAATTCGGGACCATCCACGTCCCCGTTCCCGAGGATCGGCCCGGCACAGGCGGCCGCGACACCGACATGTCGTCGCCGGAACAACACCGCCGATCCACCTGCGCGTTGCAACGCATTCCGCACACGATCCGGAGGGTGTTCTTCCCCATGCAGACCCCGAACGAAACGATCCCGTTCCGACCCACGGACATCCACAGCCTGAGAGACTTCCTGCTCCACCAACGCAGAATGTCGGGCTGGACCCAGGAAGAACTCTCCGAGCGGTCCGGCGTCAGCGTCCGGACCATCCGCAATCTTGAGACCGGCAGCAACGTCAATCCGCGCCGCAGCTCCGTGTCGCTGCTGCTCAGCGCGTTCGGAGCGACCGCCTCCGCGCTCGACAAGGGCGCCCCGGCGGAGAGCGGCGGCTGGCCGGCGCCCGCCCCGCACCCCGAGGCCGAGCGGCCGGCGGCCGACTCCGGCCCCCCGCCGTGGTACGGGCCCCGCCCGCTGCCGGCCCCGCTGGTGGGCCGCCAGGCCGACCTGCGGCACCTCCTCGGCGCCGTGCAGCGCGGCCGGCTCGTCGTGCTGACCGGGCCCGGCGGCGTCGGCAAGACCCGGCTGGCACTCGCGGCGGCGGCCCGGCTGCTGCCGCTCTTCCAGGACGGGGTGGCCGTCGCCGAACTGCACGACTGCCCGCCCGAGCACATCGACCCGGTCCGGGCCGCCAGCGAACTCCACCGCATCACGGGCGACCTCGTCCGTTCCGACATCTCTACGCGCGAAGACGCCGGAATGCGCAGGCAGTTGCTGGTCCTCGACAGCGCCGAGCACGTCGTCCAGCAGACCGCCCGGGTGGTCCGCGGCCTGCTCGACGCCCACCCGGGGCTGCACGTGCTGGTCACCTCGCGCCGCACCATGGCGGTGAGCGCCGCGGAGACCTGGGAGGTCGAGCCGCTGGACACCGGGCCGCGGGCGCGCGGCGAGGCCGCCGTGCCCAGCGCGGTCGAGCTCTTCCTGCGGCGGGTGCAGGCCAGCCTGCCGACGCTCGACCTGAGCAGCCGGCTGCCGCTCGTCCGGGAGCTGTGCGGGCTGCTCGACGGGCTCCCGCTGGCCATCGAATTAGCGGCGGGCCGGCTGCGGTCGCTGCCGCTCACCTCGCTCCTGGACGACGACACGCTGTTCCACCTGCTGACCCGGGTCGACGCGGGCGACCTGTCCCGCCACCGCACCCTGTCGAGCAGCGTCCGCTGGAGCTACGAGCTGCTGCCCGCCCCCCACCGGGACCTGCTGCACCGGCTGGCGGCGCTGCCCCGGACGTTCTCCCTGGACGACGCGCTGACGATCCCCGGGCCCGGCGACGCGGCCGGCGCCCCGCACGTCGCCCATCTGCTCGCCGAGCTGGCCGACGCCTCCCTGGTGCAGATCCACCGGGAACGCCAGTACCACTACCGGGTCCACTCGCTGGTCCGGCACTTCGTCACCGAGGTCGCCGGAGCCGCCCGAGCGCGGCCCGCGGACGACAGCGCCTGGTGCGCCGTCGGCTGACGGAGCACCAGGCGTGAAGGGCGCATGATCGCGGGGGTCAGGCGCCGACCGCCTCCTTGACGGTCCGGAGCGAGAAGTGCTCCGGGCCGTCGAGCGAGGCCAGGATCCGCTCCTCCAGCCACGGCAGAAACGTCTCGTCGAGCCCGGCCGACGGGTCGAGCCGCTGGAGCAGCCGCTGGAGCACCAGCACCAGCCAGCCGGTACCGCCCTCGGCGGACCGCTCGGCACCGAACGAGTACAGCCACGTGTACAGGCAGGACGCCGCCGCGTGGTGCACGCAGTGCTCCGCCGCCAGGTCCTGCCCCTCGGTGGACACCGCGTCGAACGCGTCCGTGTCCACCCGGGCGTAGAAGGCCCGGCGGCGCTCGTCGAAGGCGTCCAGCACCTTCACCAGCGCCGCGGCCTCGGCCGCCGGCAGCTCGCCGTCCGCGATCCGGCGCGCCTCGGCGACCGCCGGACCCCAGCCGCGGGTGATCTCGTCCTCGGCGGCGTTGGTGAGCCGCAGCGCCCGGCCCGACGGCTCCCAGCGCGGCGCCTCCTCCGACCAGTCGAACAGGCCGCGCAGCACCTCCTCGCCCTTCCGGGCGGGCGTCTCCGCCACCCGGGCCACGGCCCGCAGCTGCGCCGCGATGCCGTGCAGGTTGACGTGGGTGGTGCCCTCGAAGATGCTCGCGATCGCGTGGTCGCGCTGGAGCTTCTGGAACGCGCCGTGCGCCACGCCCTCGCGCAGGTAGCTGCGGGCGCCCAGCACCCGGGCCATCTCCTGGACGACCTCCTCGCCGAGGGTCGGCACCAGGTACTTGACCACCGACGACCAGAGGCTGAGCCGGGACGGCGCGACCGTGAGCGACCGGGCCACCGGCAGCGCGGTGCACTCGGCGATCAGCAGGTCGAGGAAGCCGCCCAGCAGGTGCCGCCGGATGACGGGGATCGCGTAGATCGGCTCGCCGTACAGGATCCGGTCCCGGGAGTGCCGCAGACCGATCCGGAGCACCGAGTCCATGGTGCCGATCGACAGGGCGCCGATGGCGGTCCGGGTGATCTGGAGGACCTGCAGGACCTCCGGCAGGCCCGCGCCGGCCCGGCCGAGCAGCGCCGAGGACGGCACCCGGGTGCCGCGGAAGGTGAGGCCGCTGAGGTCGTGGCCGCGCAGGCCGACCGTGCGGACGAACGGGTGGTTGTCCCAGGTGACCTCCTCCTGCTGCTTCTTGTCGAGCAGCAGCAGGGAGGAGCCGGCGCCCTCGACCTTGGCGTAGACGGTGACGAAGCGGCCCCGGGTGGCGTTGCCGACGGGCCACTTCTCGCCGGTCAGCACGTAGTCGTCGCCGTCGACGGCGGCGACGGTCTCGTTGGTGCCGAGGTCGCTGCCGTGGTCGGGCTCGGAGACCGCGAAGCAGGCGAGGTCGCCGGAGAGGAAGCCCTCGGCGACGCGGCGGCGCTGCTCGTCGGTGCCCCACAGCCACACCGGGTTGATGCCGAGGACCGCCGAGCCGAACATCACGGCGACGGTGACGTTGCGGCGGGACAGCGAGCGGGTCAGCAGGAACAGCTGCTCCAGGTTGCGGAGCTTGCCGCCGAACGGCTCGGGCACCAGGTGGTCGGCGAAGCCCCACGCGCGGACCAGGTCGACGGCGCCGGGCGGCACCGCGCCCTCCTCCTCGTGCGCGACGGTCTCGGCGTAGCTGAACGGCCCGCTCGGGGCCTCCGGGTCGCCGAGCGCCCGGTCCAGGTCCTCGGCGAGCGCGTAGGCCGGGCGGTCGAAGGCGCGCCCGGTCACGCGAGGGGGCTTTCGACGCCGTAGCGGGCGAAGACGTCCTCGACGACCTCGGCCTCGGCCAGCTCGGCCTGCCCGGCGGCCACCTCGGAGCGGACCAGCTCGATCACGTCCCCGACGTTCTGGAGCCGCATGGCCTCCTCGGGGTTGAGCGACCGGAGGCCGTACAGCTCCTCCAGGTTGTAGCCGAGCTCGGCGAGCACGAGGGAGTGGAAGCCGAGGTCGCCGATCAGCCGCAGTTCCGGGCCGACCGTGTCGACCTTGCGGGGGGCGATCAGTTGGACCATCCCGCTCACGATGGCGGAGACGGTGTCGGTGCCGACGGCGGCAGGAGTGTTCGTCATGCGGCTCACGCTAGGCACGGCGGTCCGCCGCCCCCAGGCATCCCGCCCGGCAGCCACGCGGCAACTTCGCGCGCCCGCGCGGGACATGCGGCGAAGTTGCCCCCGAGCTGCCTGGCCGACGGGCGCCCCGGCGCCCAGTCTTGCGCCCATGACGACCACTCACCACACGGCGGCGGGTCCCCTCGCCGCGTCCTCCTGGATCAGCGCCCGGTACGCCCGCGGGGTGCCGCGGCTGCGGCTGCTGTGCCTGCCGCACGCGGGCGGCGGCGTCGGCGTCTTCCACGCGTGGCGGGCCCATCTGCCGGACGGCATCGAGCTGGCGCCGGTGGAGCTGCCGGGCCGCGGCTCGCGGATCGACGAGCCGATGCCGGCGACGATGGACGCGCTGGTGGACGCGCTGTTCGACGGCGTGCGCGGGGAGCTCGACGTGCCGTACGCGCTGTTCGGGCACAGCTTCGGGGCGATCCTCGGGTACGAGCTGACCCGTAGGATCGAGCGGGAGGCGGCGCGCGCCGGCGGGCCGCGCACGCCGGGCGCGCTGCTGGTGTCGGGGTCGCGGGCGCCGCACGTGCCGCTGGGCCGCGGCTCGGTGGCGTCCGGCGACGACGCCGGGCTGATCGACTGGCTGAGCGGCACCGGGGGGCTGCCGCCGGAGCTGCTGGAGTTCCCGGAGTTCCTGCGGGACCTGCTGCGGGCGGTGCGCGGCGACATGGCGTTCGCCGAGGCGTACCTGGCGGCGGGGCCGGAGCCGGTCGGCTGCCCGCTGTCGGCGTTCGCGGGGGCCGGCGACACGGTGTCCACGGTGGCGCAGGTCGAGCCGTGGGAGCGGTACACGACGGGCCGGCACGGGCTGCGGGTGCTGCCCGGCGGGCACTACTTCCCGCAGAGCCACCCGGCGGAGACGGTCGCCGCGGTGGTCGCGGAGCTGGCGGCGGTGTCGGCGGTGTGAGCCGGCACCGCCGCGGCGGCCGGCGGGGTCAGCGGCGCGGCTCCAGGGCGACCGGGAGGGACGACAGGCCGCTGAGGAAGCTGGAGTACACGTACGTCTCCTCCCCCGCCGGCGCGACGTGCCCGACCAGCTCGCGCAGGCTCTCCAGGAGCGCGGTCAGCTCCTGGCGGGCCAGGAAGGCGCCGAGGCAGAAGTGCGGGCCGTAGGCGAACGACACGTGCTTGTTGGGGGTGCGGGCGAGGTCGAACTCTTCGGGCCGGTCGAAGATCCGCTCGTCGCGGTTGGCCGACGCCATCCAGGTGGTGACGACGTCACCCTCCTCGACGAACTGCCCGCCCAGGACCACGTCCTGGGTGGCGGTGCGGCCGGCGTGCAGGGCCGGCGTCGTCCAGCGCAGCACCTCCTCGACGGCGGGGGCGAGCGCGGCCCGGCCCGACACGAGCGCGTCCCACTGCCCGGGCCGCTCCATGAGCGCGCGCAGGCCGCCGATCATCGCGAAGCGGGTGGTCTCGTGGCCGCCCATGATGATGCTGTAGCAGTTGAAGACGATCTCCTCGTGGGTGAGGGGCCGTCCGTCGATCTCCTTGGTGACCAGCAGGCTGACGACGTCGTCGAGCGGCTTCTCCTTGCGGGAGGCGGCCAGTTCGGAGAAGTACAGCAGCAGGCCGTTGCGCGAGGCCCAGGTCGCCTCCTCGGTCGGCACGCCGTCCGGCGACGACAGGGCCGAGGAGGTCAGGTCGATGATGTGCTGACGGTCGGAGACCGGGACGCCGAGCAGGTCGCAGATGGCGGCCAGCGGGATGTGCGCGGCGACCTCGGTGGCGAAGTCGACGGTGCCGCGCTCGACGGCCTCCGCGACCAGGGCGCGGGTGCCGCGCCGCACGCTGTCGACGACGACGTCCAGGGCGCGCGGCGAGAACGGCTTGAGCAGGGCGCTGCGGAGCGCCTTGTGCGGGCGGCCGTCGGTGACGGCGAGCATCTTGCCGGCGGCGGAGTCGCCGCCGGCGAGGAGGGTGTCGAGGACGTTGCCGTGCTCCGAGGTGAAGGCGGCGCCGTCGGCGAGGACGGACACCACGTCGTCGTAGCGGCTGATCACCCAGAACCCGGGGCGCCCGGCGCGCGGCGGCTGCCAGTGCACCGGCTCCTCGTCCCGCAGCCGCTTCCAGTGCGCCCCCAGGTCGTGCCGGGCGTGCAGCAGCGGGTCGGCGAGGTCGACGTCCTCCAGGGCGCTCGTGGCGAGCGCGGGGCGGCTGGTCATGGCGGTCATCTGGACTCTCCGGCGGTGGTGCGGGCGGGCGGGGCGGGGTGTTCCTGGAGGTGACGGCGCCGGGCGGGGCGGCGGGCCCCGCCCGGCGGCCGGGTCGGCGGGCGGGTCAGCGGAGGGGTTCCGTGGGGCCCGGGAAGAAGGCGGTGGTGGCGCCCGCCGTCTCGGCGCCGTCGACCACGAACTCCTGGCCGGAGACGAACGACGCCCGGTCCGACGCGAGGAAGTGGAAGACGTCGGCGATCTCCTCGGGCGCCGCGTGGCGCCGCAGCGGGATGCGGGCGTTGGTCTCGTCGAGCATCGCGTCGGTGTACTCGGCGCGCTGCATCGGGGTGAGGACCGCGCCGGGCGCGACGCACGCGGTGCGGATCAGCGGGGCCAGCTCGATCGCGAACGTCTGGCACAGCGAGGTGACGCCCGCCTTGGAGGCGTTGTAGTCGGCGTACAGCGGGTAGCCGCGGGTGCCGTTGACGGACGCCGTGGCGAGCAGCACCCCGCCGCCCTGGCGCAGCATGTGCCCGGTCGCGTGGCGCCACAGGGCGAGGACGCCCATCAGGTTGACGTCCAGGGTGCGGCGGGCCTCGGCCTCGGTGAGGTCGAGGATGCCGTGCCGGACGCTGATGCCGGCGTTGGCGATCACCACGTCGAGCCGGCCGTGCTCGGCCTGCGTCTCGTCGACGGCGGCCCGGACCGCCTCCCAGTCGGCGACGTCGGTCTTGATCCAGCGCAGGTGCCCGCCGCCCTCGCGGGGGCCCTGCGGGGTGTCGGCGGGCGGGGCCTGGACGTCGAGGTTGACGACGTGGTCGCCGGAGCGGACGAAGCGCTCGGCGGTCGCGTGGCCGATGCCGCTCGACGCGCCGGAGACGATGACGGTGCGCATGGGTGGGCTGCCTCCCTCTCTCTGCTCGGCCGGCCGGGCTCAGACGATGACGCGCGGGTGCCGGAGCGCGTAGCCGTTGAGGTTCTGGCGGAGGTTGCGGCTGACGGTGAGCTTCTTCAGCCAGCGGTCGGTGCCGTCGTAGCGGGCGGTGAAGGGGCGGCGGCCGTGCACGGCGCGGTAGTTGTCGACGAGCAGCAGCGAGCCGGGGCCGACGGCGACGTCCTGCTGGACGCGCTGGAGCTCGGCCATCAGCCGGTCGAGCGCGCCCTCCGCCTCGGTGTCGCCGGGCCGGACGTCCATGAACGGGCGGTCGATCCGCAGGTACGGGTGGAGCCGGTCGCCGGACAGGACGGCGGTGGGCTCCGGCCGGTCCCGCATGGCCCGCAGGCCGGGCAGGGCGGGGTGGCCGGGGTCGTGGGTCTCCAGCTGCCGGATGTGCTCGGTGTCCGGCCGGATGTGGAAGCGGTTCTCCGCGAGGACCGTGCGGTCGTGGTCGTCGAGCCGCACGTCCCGCACGGAGGCCACGATGGTCGGCACCCGGTCCGGGTTCCGCAGCCCGAACAGCAGCAGGTAGTCGCAGCGGTTGGGGTGGAAGCCGTCCTCGGTGTGGAACTCCAGCAGCGCCTCGCTGCCGTAGCCGCTCTGCCGCTCCTCGTCGCCGCGGATGGGCAGGATGTTCTGGATGATCCGGCCCTCCTGGAGCGTCACCCAGCCGAACGGGTCGCCGAGGACCAGGCCGCAGAGCGCCAGCCACAGCTCCTGCGCGCGGGCCGTCTCGCCGCGGACGGCCTCCCGCCAGTGCCCGGGCGTGGCGCCGAGCGCGTCCCCGTCCACCGGGAAGCCGTGCACGAGGGCGGCGGCGGAGCGCTCGGAGCGGCGGAAGTCGGCGAGGAAGGAGCGGAGCCGGGCGGGCAGCAGGTCCTCGGCGCCGGCCGCGCGGTCGTAGAACTCCGGCAGCGACGGCGCGCCGTGGAGGTCGCCGAGCTTCTCGGCGACGGCCTCCAGCTCGGCGGCCTCGTCGGCGTCGAGCCGGAGCTCCACCGGGGTGTCGAGCCCGCCGTCGCCGGTCCCGTCCAGGGGAAGCGGGGCGGCGTGCTGCGTCGTGGTGGTCATGGTCGGTGTCCTCCTGGTCGGGACCTCGGGGGTCGGTGCGGTCGTTCGGTCCTGTGCGCCGCCGGCCCACGGGCGTGGGCGGCGGCGCGGGGTGGTGCCCGCCGGACCGGCCGAGCAGGGTCCCGGCCGTGAACGGTCCAGCGGTGGTGCGGGGTGGTGCGGTCGGTCGTACGGGGTGGTGCGGGCGTACGTCGTGATGCGGCCGTACGGGGGTCGTGCGGGGGCCGCCGGTGGTGGCCGGCGCGGGGCGGGGGCGCGTACGGATCCCGCCCCGGCTGCGGATCACACCGGGTCGCTCCACTCCTCGGCGAACTCGGCCAGCTCGTCCTGGTCGAGGGTGACGAGCGGCTCGTCGGAGCCGTCGCCGTCGCCTCCGGCGGACGCGCCGCCCGCCGGGTCGATCTCCTTCACGGCGGTGGCCAGCGCGGCGACCGTCTTGTGCGTGAAGACGTCCTTCGGGGTCATGTCCAGGCCCTCGGCGCGCGCCAGGGTGACCAGCTTGATCGAGACGATGGAGTCGCCGCCGAGGTCGAAGAAGCCGTCGTCGATGCCGACGCTCCCGGTGCCGAGCGCCTTGGCGAACAGCGCGCACAGCTGCTCCTCGCGGGCGTTGCGCGGCGCCCGGCTGTCCGCGGCGGCGGCGAAGTCCGGCGCGGGCAGCGCGTCCCGGTCGAGCTTGCCGCCGGGGGTGACGGGCAGCCGGTCGAGGACGACGACGGCGGCGGGCACCATGTACGGCGGCAGGGCGGCGGCGACCCGGTCGCGCAGGGCGGCCGGGTCGGGCCGCAGGCCGCCGGCCGGGGACACGTACCCGACGAGGCGGCGCACGCCCGGCTGGTCCTCGCGGACGACGACGGCCGCGCCGGCGACGGCGGCGTCCTCGGCGAGCACGGCCTCGATCTCGCCGGGCTCGATGCGGAAGCCGCGCACCTTGACCTGGCGGTCGGCCCGGCCGAGGTATTCGAGGGTGCCGTCGGGGCGGCGGCGCGCCAGGTCGCCGGAGCGGTACATGCGCGTCCCGGGCGGGCCGTACGGGTCGGCGACGAAGCGCTCGCCGGTCTGCCCGGGCCGGCGCAGATAGCCGAGGGCGAGTCCTTCGCCGGCCAGGTACAGCTCGCCGGGGGCGCCGACCGGCACCGGCCGCAGCGCGCTGTCGAGGAGGTGGACGCGGGCGCCGGCGACGGCCTCGCCGAGCGGCGGGTGGGTCCGGCCGGCGAGCGGGCCGCTCATGGTGGCCATGACGGTCGCCTCGGTCGGGCCGTACGCGTTGACCATCCGCCGCCCCGCGGACCAGCGCTCGACGAGGTCGGGCGTGCACGCCTCGCCGCCGACGACGAGGGTGACGCCGGGCGGCAATGCGCCCTCGGGCAGCACCGCGAGGGACGACGGCGGCAGCAGCAGCGTGGTGACGCCGTGCCGGGCGACGGTGGCGGCCAGCGACGGCCCGGGCAGCAGGTCGTCGGCGGGGGCGGCGACCACGCTCGCGCCGTTGAGCAGCGCGGTCGCCAGCTCCCACACGGAGGCGTCGAAGCTCGGCGAGGCGAACATCAGCACCCGCTCGTCGTCGCGCAGGGCGAGGCCGGTGCGCTGCTGGGCGGCGAGCGCGGCGATGCCGGTGTGCGGGACGAGGACGCCCTTGGGGCGGCCGGTCGAGCCGGAGGTGTAGATGAGGTACGCGGCGGAGCCGGCGGTCAGCGGCGCGGACCGCTCGTCGTCGCGCAGCGGCTCGCCGGACAGGCCGGTGGTGAGCTCCAGCGCCAGGCCGAACGGGTCGTCGGGGCCGGTGAGCGCGCCGCCGTCGCCGTCGAGGCTGAGGGTGCGTCCCGCGCCGGCGCCGGCCGCGGCGGTGACGGCGCTGCCGTCGGCGGTGGTGAGCACCAGGTCGGGTCGGGCGTCGTCGATGATGTACCGCAGCCGCTCCGGCGGGTAGCCGAGGTCGAGCGGCAGGTACGCGGCTCCGCTCTTGAGGACCGCCAGGACGGCGAGGACCGAGCGGGCGGACCGGGGCAGGGCGACCGCGACGACGTTGCCGGGTCCGACGCCGCGGGCGGCGAGGACGCGGGCGAGCCGGTTGGCCTCGGCGTCCAGGGTGCCGTAGGTGACCTCGTGCGGGCCGTCGTACACGGCGACGGCGTCGGGGCGGGCGGCGGCGTGGGCCTCGAAGAGCGCCGGGAAGGTGGCCCGGGGCGGGGTGGCGGCGCCGGCGCGGACCGGTTCGGCGCGCTCGGCGTCGGTCCGCAGGTCGATCCGGCCGACGGGGACCGCCGGGTCCTGGGCAAAGGCGTCCAGGACGGCGCGGACCCGGTGCAGCACGGCCGCCGCCTCGGCGGCGGTGAACAGGTCGGCGCGGTAGGTCAGTTCGAGGCTGAGCCGCCCGGACGGGACCACGACCAGGCTGAACGGGTAGTGCGAGGCGCCGGGCGCGGGGGTGTCGTCCACGCCGATCCGCAGGCCGGGCACCTGGGCCTGGACGGCGTCGCCGTCGACGGGCGTGTTCTCGAAGCCGACGACGGTGTCGAAGAGTTCGCCGATGCCGGCGGCGCGCTGCACCTCGGCGAGACCCAGGTGGTGGAAGGGCCGCAGCCCGGCCTGGGTCTCCTGGAGGGCGGCCAGGGCGTCGCGGAGCGGGCGGCCCGGGTCGAGCCGGACGCGGACGGCGACGGTGTTCATGAGCAGGCCGACCATGTCCTCGGCGCCGGGCAGCTCGGGCGGGCGGCCCGCCGTGGTGGCGCCGAAGACGACGTCGTCGCGGCCGAGGAACTGCCCGAGGGCGATCGCCCAGGCGCCCTGGACCAGCGTGTTCAGGGTCAGTCCGGCCTGGCGGGCGGTGTCGGTCAGCCGCTCGGTGGCCTCCGCGTCGAGGGCGGTCGCGACGAGCTCGGGCACGGTGGCCGTGGCGGCGTCGGAGCCGGGCGCGACCAGGGCGGGCTCGTCCAGGCCGGCCAGTTCGGCGCGCCACGCCGCGACGGCGGCCTGCTCGTCCTGGGCGGCGAGCCAGCGCAGGAAGCGGTCGAACGGGACGGGCGGGGTGCCGGTGCCGGTGCCGCCGCGGGCGTACGAGGCGAACAGGTCGCGGAAGACGAGCGGCAGCGACCAGCCGTCGAGCAGCAGGTGGTGGTGGGTCACCAGCAGCAGGTGCTCGTCGGCGGCGAGCTTGACGAGCGCGACCCGCAGCAGCGGCGGCCGGTCGGTCGCGAAGCGCCGTACCCGGTCCTCGTCGAGGAGTTCGGCGAGCCGCGCCTCCCGCTCGGCCGGCGCCAGGCCGGACAGGTCCCGCTCCTCCCACGGCACCCGCACGTCGTCGTGGACGACCTGCACGGAGCGGCCGGACCCGAGCGTGACGAACGAGGTGCGCAGCGCCGGGTGGCGGGCGAGGAGCGCGTCGAAGGCGTCGCGGAGCACGGCCGGCGCGAGGGTGCCGGTGAGCCGCAGGGGCCGCTGGGTGACGTAGACGTCGAGGGCGTCCGTGGCGAGCAGGGCGTGGAAGTGCATGCCCTGCTGGAGCGGGGTGAGCGTCCAGACGTCGGCGACGGGGCCGGCGAGGGCGTCGAGTTCGGCGCGCTCGGCGTCGTCCAGGTCGACCAGCGGGCCGGCGGCCGTGAGGTCGGCGCCCGCGTCCTGCGGCACGTCGCGGGCGACCTCGGCCAGGGCGGCGATGGTCTTGTGGACGAAGACGTCCTTCGCGCTCAGGACCAGACCCGCGCGGTGAGCACGGGCGGCGAGGCGCATCGAGACGATGGAGTCGCCCCCGAGGTCGAAGAAACTGTCGTCGACACCGACCCGGTCCCGGCCCAGCACCTCCGCGAACACCTCGTGCAGGACCCGCTCGCGCTCCGTGGACGGCGCCCGGTACTCCCGCACCGCCTTCAGCTCCAGCGCCGGCAGCGCCCGCCGGTCCACCTTCCCGTTCGGCGTCAGCGCGAACGCGTCCACCACCAGCACCCGCACCGGCACCATGTAGTCCGGAAGCACCACGGCCACCCGCTCCCGCAGCACGTCACCGTCCACGACGGCACCCGCGACCGGACGCACGTACCCGACCACATGCCGCGTCCCGGCCGCGTCCGCCACGACGGCGACCACCGCCTGCGCCACCCCGGGATCCGACGCGAGCACCGCCTCGATCTCCCCCAGCTCGACCCGGTGACCCCGCACCTTCACCTGGAAGTCGACCCGGCCGCAGTACTCCACCGCACCATCGGCCCGCCGGCGCCCCAGGTCACCCGTCCGGTACATCCGCGCACCCGGCGCACCCCCGACGTCCGCCACGAACCGCTCGGCCGTCAGACCCGGACGCCCCACATAGCCGCGCGCCACACCCGCGCCCGCGATGTAGATCTCCCCCACCACACCCACCGGCACCGGACGCAGGAACCCGTCCAGGACGTGGACGTCGGTGTTGTCGGCGGGGCCGCCGAGGGAGGGCCGGTCGCTGTCGGCGGCGCGGCAGAGCATCGCGTCGACGGTGCACTCGGCGGGGCCGTACAGGTTGTAGACGGACAGGCCCGGGAGGGCGCGCAGCTCGGTCCACAGGTCGTCGCCGACCTCCTCGCCGCCGAGGGCGAGGGTACGGATGCGGTGGCCGCCGCCGCTGCCGTCGAGCAGGCCGGCGGCGAGGAGCTGGCGGGCGACGGACGGGGTGGTGTCGAGGACGTCCACGGCGGCGTCGGCCGCGTAGGCGACGAGGGCCAGGGCGTCCTTGCGGACGGTGTCGTCGACGATGTGGAGCTCGTTGCCCGCGACCATCCACAGCAGCTGGCTCCACGAGGCGTCGAAGCCGAGGGAGTTGGTGAGGGCGGCGCGCAGCGGACGGCCGCCGGCCGCCTCCCGCTCGGGGGTGAAGAAGTTCGCCCGGTGGCTGTGGAACATGTTGACGAGGTTGCGGTGCTCGACGGCGACGCCCTTGGGGCGGCCGGTGGAGCCCGAGGTGTACACGACGTACGCGAGATCGGCGGGGCCCGCCGGCCGGGGCGCGTCGGCGCCGGGCTCCGGGGAGTCGTCCCCGGCGTCGGCGAGCAGCACCGGCACGTCGTCCGGCAGCGCGTGCCGGGTCGTCGCGTCGGCGACGACGAGCGCGGGCCCGGCCTCGGCGCAGAGCGCGGCGATCCGGTCGGCGGGCTGGTCGGCGTCGAGCGGCAGGTAGGCGGCGCCGGACTTCAGCACGGCGAGGATCGCGGAGACGGCGGCGGTGGTACGGGGAAGGGCGACGGCCACCAGGTGGCCGGGCCCGGCGCCCCGCGCGGTCAGCCGGCGGGCGAGCCGGTCGGCGTCCGCGTCGAGCGCGGCGAAGGTGAGACGGCCGGTGGCGTCGACGGCGGCGACGGCGTCCGGGGTGGCGCGGGCCTGCTCCTCGAACAGCGCGTGGAGGGTCTGCGGCGGGTGGGCGGCGGTGCGGCCGCGCGAGACGGCCAGGAGGGCGTCGTGCTGGGCCTCGGTCCACACCGGGAGCTGGGCGACGGGCACGTCGGGGCGGCCGGTGAGGGCTTCGAGGAGCGGGGCGAGCCGGTCGAGGATCGCGGTCGCCTCCTCGGTGCCGTACACGTCCTCGCGGTGGTTGAGTTCGAGGCGCAGCCGGGGGCCGGGGTAGACGGCGAGGCTCAGCGGGTAGTGGGTGCCCTCCGGGGTGTCCTCGGCGGCGTCACGCAGCACGCTGACGGTGAGCCCGGCGACCTGCGCGCCCTGGACGGCCTCCTCGACCGGGTAGTTCTCGAAGGCGAGGGTGGTGTCGAAGAGTTCGGTGACGCCGACGGCGCGCTGGATGTCGGCGAGGCCGAGGTACTGGTGGCCGAGGAGATCGGTCTGCTCGGCCTGGACGCGGCCGAGGAGCGCGGCGGCGGTCTCGGCGGGGTCGACGCGGATCCGGGCCGGCACGGTGTTGATCATCAGGCCGACCATGCGGTCGGCGCCGGCGAGCTCCGGGGGGCGTCCGGCGACGGTGTTGCCGAAGACGACGTCGGGCCGGCCGGTGAGCGAGGTCAGCAGCAGCGCCCAGGCGGCCTGGACGACGGTGTTGAGGGTGACCTCGCGGGCCCGGGCGGCCTGCGCGACGCGGGCCGTGGCCGCCTCGGACAGTTCGGCGACGACGCGGCGCTGGCCTCGGTCGGAGTCCCGGGTGCCGTGACCGCCGGCGACCAGGGTGGGGCCGTCGACGCCCGCCAGGGCGGTGCGCCAGGCCCGTTCGGCGTGCTCGCGGTCCTGCGCGCCGAGCCAGCCGAGGTAGTCGGCGAACGGCACGGCCGGCTCCAGCGCGTCGGCGGAGCCGCCGTCGCGGTAGATGCGGAAGAGGTCGCCGAGGACCAGCGGCACGGACCAGCCGTCGAGCAGGATGTGGTGGTGGGTGACGACCAGCACGTGGTGCTCGGGCGCCAGCTTGACGAGGGTGCAGCGCAGCAGCGGCGGGCGGGCCATGTCGAAGCGGCGGGCCCGGTCCTCGGTCAGCAGCCGGGTCAGCCGGACCGTGCGCTCGTCCGGGCCGAAGCCGGAGAGGTCGGCCTCCTCCCAGTGCGGCTCCACCGCCCGGGCGACGGCCTGGACGGCCTCGCCCGAGCGGCGCCGGAGGAACCCCGCGCGGAGGCTCCCGTGGCGCGCCAGCAGAGCGGCGCAGGAGCCGCGCAGCACCTCCGGGTCGAGGGCACCGACCAGTTCCAGAGGTGTCTGCACGTTGTAGAAGTCGACGCCGCCGGTACCGGCGTCGACGCCGTCGCCGTCGAAGAGGGCGTGGAAGAGCATGCCCTGCTGGAGCGGGGTGAGCGGCAGGACCGCTTCGAGTGTCGTCTGCCTCACGGCGTTGCCTCCCACTGGGCTTCGAGCTCGTCGAATTCGTCCGCGTCGATGCTCATCAGGGCGTCGGCGCTCGCTGGCTTGGTGTTGTCGTTGTCGTCGTCGGCGGGTGCGTCGGTGGCGACGAGGGCGAGGGCGGCGATGGTCTTGTGGACGAAGACGTCCTTCGCGCTCAGGACCAGGCCCGCGCGGTGGGCGCGGGCGGCGAGGCGCATCGAGACGATGGAGTCGCCCCCGAGGTCGAAGAAGCTGTCGTCGACACCGACCCGGTCCCGGCCCAGGACCTCCGCGAACACGTCGTGCAGGACCCGCTCGCGCTCGGTGGACGGCGCCCGGTACTCCCGCACCGCCTTCAGCTCCAGCGCCGGCAGCGCCCGCCGGTCGACCTTCCCGTTCGGCGTCAGCGCGAACGCGTCCACCACCAGCACCCGCACCGGCACCATGTAGTCCGGAAGCACCACGGCCACCCGCTCCCGCAGCACGTCACCATCGACGCTCGCACCGGCCACCGGCCGCACGTACCCGACCACATGCCGCGTCCCGGCCGCGTCCGCCACGACGGCGACCACCGCCTGCGCCACCCCGGGATCCGACGCGAGAACGGCCTCGATCTCCCCCAGCTCGACCCGGTGACCCCGCACCTTCACCTGGAAGTCCACCCGGCCGCAGTACTCCACCGAGCCATCCGCCCGCCGGCGCCCCAGGTCACCCGTCCGGTACATCCGCGCACCCGGCGCACCCCCGACGTCCGCCACGAACCGCTCGGCCGTCAGACCCGGACGCCCCACATACCCGCGCGCCACACCCGCGCCCGCGATGTAGATCTCCCCCACCACACCCACCGGCACCGGACGCAGGAACCCGTCCAGGACGTGCAGGCGCAGGCCGGCGAGGGGGGTGCCGACGGGGACGGCGGTGGGGTGGCGGCCGGCGTCGGCGCGGCCGGTGGTGGTGTAGACGGACACCTCGGTGGGCCCGTACTGGTTGTGCAGTTCCGCCGCCGGGACGGCCGCGTGGAAGCGGTCGGCGAGGGCGCCGGTGAGCTGTTCGCCGCCGACGAAGACCTGCCGCAGCGTGGTGCAGCGGTCGCTGCCGGGCTCGCGGAGGAAGACCTCCAGGGTCGAGGGGACGAACTGGGCGACGGTGACGCCCTCGTCGCGGATCAGGCCGGGCAGGTAGCCGGGCGCGTCCTCACCGTCGGGCCGGGAGACGACCACGGCGGCGCCGTGGTGGAGCGGCCAGAAGATCTCCCACACCGACGGGTCGAAGCTGAGCGAGGTGCGCTGGAGCACCCGGTCGGCGGCGGTCAGCGGATGCCTGCGCTGCATGCCGGCCAGGTAGTTGGTGATGCCGGCGTGAGTGACCACGATGCCCTTGGGGCGGCCGGTGGAGCCCGAGGTGTACACGACGTACGCCGGGTGGGCCGGCAGCACCGCTGTCCCCGGGTGCTCGGCGGCGGCGTCGGCCTCGGCGGCGTGGGCCGCGAGGAAGGCGTCGTCCACGACGAAGGCGGGCCGGGCCTGGTCCAGCATGTGCCGGACCCGCTCCTCCGGGTACTCGGGGTCGAGCGGCAGGTAGGCGGCGCCGGCCCGGTGGACGGCGAGCAGGACGGTGATCAGCGCGGCCGACCGGCGCATCCGGACGCCGACGACCTCGCCGGGGGCGGCGCCCCGGGCCGCGAGGACGGTGGCGAGCCGGCCGGCGCGGGCGTCGAGCTCGGCGTAGGCGATCCGCTCGCCCTCGCAGACGACGGCGACGGCGTCCGGGGTGCGGCGCGCCTGCGCGGCGAACAGCGCGGGGAGCGTGCCGGGGACCGGGTCGCCGCCGGGGTCGGCGGGCTCCAGGGCCGCCAGCTCGGCCCCGGTCAGCAACGGAAGCCGCCCGACCGGCAGTTCGGGGTCGGTGGCGAAGGTCTCCAGGACGGTCCGCAGCCGGGCGAGGCAGCTTGCGGCGTCCTCGGCGTCGAACAGGGCGGTGCGGTGGGTGAGTTCGAGGCGCAGCCGCTCGCCGGGGCCGGCGGAGAGGCTGAGCGGGTAGTGGGTGGCGCCGGTGGGGTCGGCCTCCTCGACGGTGATGGTGAGGCCGTCGGCCTGGGCGAGGATCTGCTCGCGGTCGATCGGCGCGTTGCCGAACACCACGGAGGTGTCGAAGAGTTCGTTGTGTCCGGCGATCCGGTGCAGGTCGGCGAGGCCGAGGTGGTGGTGGTCGGCGAGGGCCAGCTGCTCGCCCTGCACCCGGGCCAGCAGGTCGGCCAGCGGCTCCTCCGGGCGCAGCCGGACCCGGACCGGGACGGTGTTCATGAGCAGGCCGACGATCTCGTCGACGCCGTCCAGGCGGGGCGGGCGGCCGGAGACGGTGCCGCCGAAGACGACGTCGTCGCGGCCGGTGAGGGTGTGCAGGAGCAGCGCCCAGGCGCCCTGGACGACGGTGTTGAGGGTGACGCCGCGGGCGCGGGCGGCCTTCTGGACGTCGGCGGTGAGGCCGGCGGGCAGCTCGGCGACGAGGAGGCCGGGCAGCGCGTCGGCACTGTCTGCACTGTCTGCGGTGGCTGCGGGAGCGGGGGCGGCGGGGGCCACGAGGGTGGGGCCGTCCAGACCCGCGAGGGCCCGGCCCCAGTCCTCCTCGGCCGCCGCCCGGTCCTGCCCGGCCGCCCACGCCAGATAGGCGCGGAACGGCACCGGGGCGGGCAGCGCGGCGGTGTCGCCGCGGTGGAGCGCGAGCAGGTCGCGCAGGATCAGCGGCACCGACCAGCCGTCGAAGACGATGTGGTGGCCGGTGAGGACCATCAGGTGCCGCTCGTCCTCCAGGCGGACCAGGGCGAAGCGCAGCAGCGGCGGCCGGGACATGTCGAAGCGGGTCCGCTTCTCGGCGGCGAGCAGGGCGGCGAGGCGGGCGTCCCGTTCGGCGGCGGGCAGTCCGCGCAGGTCGTGCTCGTCGACGGGGACCTCGGCTGTGCGGGCGACGAGCTGGAGGGCTTCGCCGGACGCGGACCGGGCGTAGCCGGCGCGGAGCGCGGTGTGCCGGCGGACGAGGCCCTGGCAGGCGTCGCGGAAGGCGGCGGGGTCGAGCGGGCCGGCGAGCCCGAAGACCTTCTGCACGGTGTACGCGTCGGGGGCGTCGCCGAACTCGGCGTGGAAGAGCATGCCCTCCTGGAGCGGGGTCAGCGGCAGCACGTCCGCGAGGCCGCTCTCGCCGCCGTCGTCCAGGTGGCGCCAGGCCGCCGCGAGCCGTTCGCGTTCGCCGTCGGCGAGGGTGACCAGTGCGGCGTCCGGGTCGACGGGGCGGACGGTGCGTCCGGCGCCGCGCTCCAGCTCCTCGCCGGCGTGGGCGGCGAGCGCGGCGACCGTCTTGTGCGCGAAGACGGCCTGCGGGGTGAGCGGGAGGCCGGCGCGGGCGGCCCGGGAGGCGAGCCGGACGGCGACGATGGAGTCGCCGCCCAGCTCGAAGAAGCTGTCGTCGACGCCGACGTCGGTGGCGCCGAGCAGGTCGGCGAAGAGCCCGCACAGCACGGCCTCGCGTTCGTCGCGCGGGGCGCGTTCGGCGGCGGTGCCGACGTACGCGGGGGCGGGCAGCGCCCGCTGGTCGAGCTTGCCGCTCGGGGTGAGCGGCAGGTCCGGGAGGACGACCACGGCGGCGGGGACCATGTACGGGGGCAGGGCGTCGCGGACCCGCTGCTTCAGCGCGGCGGCGTCGGGGGCGGCGGTGCCGGCCGGGACGACGTAGGCGACGAGCTGGCGGACGCCGGGCCGGTCCTCGCGGACGACGACGCTGGCCCGGGCGACGCCGGGCGCGCTCGCGAGGACGCTCTCGATCTCGCCGGGTTCGATGCGGAAGCCGCGCACCTTGACCTGCCGGTCGGTGCGGCCGAGGTGGATCAGTTCGCCGTCGGCGGTCCACCGGGCCAGGTCGCCGGTGCGGTACATGCGGCTGCCGGGAGGGCCGTACGGGTCGGCGACGAAGCGTTCGGCGGTGAGCCCGGGCCGGTTCAGGTAGCCGCGGGCGAGGCCGTCGCCGGCCAGGTGGATCTCGCCGGGGACGCCGGGCGGCACGGGACGCAGCGCGTCGTCGAGGAGCCGGACCCGGGTGCCGGGGACGGTGCCGCCCATGGGGGGCACGATCCGGCCGGACAGCGGGCCGGTCTGGGTGGCGATGACGGTGGACTCGGTGGGGCCGTACGCGTTGACCATGCGGCGGCCGGGCGACCAGCGGTCCACCAGCTCGGGCGAGCACGCCTCCGCGCCGACGACGAGGACGATGCCCTCGGGCAGTCCGCCGGCGGGCATGGCGGCCAGCGCGGACGGGGCCATGAGCAGGCAGTCGACGCCCAGTTCGCGGACGAGCGCGGCGAGTTCGGGGCCGGGCGTGAGGCGTTCGGCGGGGGCGACGACGAGGGCGGCGCCGGTGAGCAGCGCCGTGCACATCTCCCACACGGAGGCGTCGAAGCCGGGCGACGCGAACTGGAGGACGCGCCGCTCCGGGGTGATCTCCAGCAGGGTCCGCTGGTGGGCGAGGAGTCCGGCGAGGCCGGTGTGGGTGACGACGACGCCCTTGGGACGGCCGGTGGAGCCGGAGGTGTAGATGACGTACGCGGGGTGCTCGGGGCGCGGGCCGGCGGGGTCCTCCGGCGCGGGGGCGGCGCCGGGCTCGGGGGTGCCGTCGGCGTCCAGGTAGAGCCGGGGCACGCCGGGGGCCAGGCCGGGGTCGTCGGTGGCGCGGGAGGTCAGCAGCAGCGCGGGCGCGGTGTCGTCGAGCATGGCGGTCACGCGGGACCGCTGGTAGGTGAGGTCGATCGGCAGGTGGACGGCGCCGGAGCGCAGCACGCCGACGGCGGCGACGACGGCGGCGGTGCCGCGCGGCAGGGCGACGGCGACGACCCGCTCGGGTCCGGCGCCGCAGGCGGCGAGCACGCGGGCGAGCAGGCCGGAGCGGGCGTCGAGTCCGGCGTAGTCGAGGTCGCCGTCGGCGGAGACGACGGCGGGCCGGTGCGGGGTCGCCCGGACCTGGTCGGCGAACAGCTCGGGGAAGGTGCGGACGGGCTCCGCGGGCGCGGCGGGCAGGCCGGCCGCGAGGTGCCGGGCGCGCTCGGCGTCGGTGGCGACGTCGACGCGGGCGAGCGGCCGGTCGCCGGGGGCGGCGAGGAAGCGGTCCAGGAAGGCGGTGAACCGCTCCTGGTGGGCCGCGAGTTCGGCCTCGGTGTACCGCTCGGGGTTGGCCTCGAACGCGATCCGCACGCCGGTGCCGTCGGGTTCCGGGTGGCAGGTGAGGTTGAGGTCGATGACGGGCCCGCCGGACAGCGCGGTCAGGGTGGCCTCGCGGCCGGCGAAGTTGCTCTCGGAGCCGGCGGGCATGATGTTGACGAGCACGCCGAACAGCTGCTCGTTGGTGCCGAGCAGGCGCAGGTCGCGGCGGAGTTCGTCGTACGGGTGCCGCTGGTGGGTGAGGAGTTCGCCGAGGCGGCGGCCGACGTGCCGGATCAGTTCGGTGCGGCTCGCGGCCGGGTCGACGGTGAGGCGCAGCGGCAGCGTGTTGGAGAGCATGCCGGGCACGTTCTGGGAGCGCGGCCCGAGACGGGCGGTGGCGGGCACGCCGAGGGTGAGGTCGGTGGCGCCGGTGACGCCGTGCAGGTACGCGGCGACGGCGGCGAGCAGGGCGACGCTCCACGGGGCGCGGGCGGCGCGGCCGGCGCCGTGCAGGGCCCGGTAGTCGTCGGCGCCGAGCCGGGTCTCGGCGGCGTGCGCGATGCCGGCGGCGCCGGTCGGCACTCCGGGGGCGGGGCTGACGGTCTCGGGGCGGTCCTCGAACGCCCGCGTCCAGTACTCCTTGTCGGCGGTGTACTGCTCCGAGGCGCGGTACTCGGCCTCGTCGGCGAGCAGGTCGGTGAGCGGGCCGAGCGGCCGGCCGGCCGGCTCCTCGCCGGCGACCAGCGCCTCGTACACCTCCTCGATGCGGCGGGAGTGCAGCACGGAGCCGTAGCCGTCGGACAGGATGTGGTGGCTGCGCTGGTACCAGAGGTAGTGGTCGTCGCCGACCCGCATGAGGACGTGCGCGGAGAGGACGCCGGTGAACAGGTCGTTGGCGGTGCGCCGGTCCGCGTCCATGAGGGCGTGCGCCGCCGCGAACGGGTCCGGCTCGCCGGTGAGGTCCAGCTCCCGCCAGGTCGAGCAGCCGGGGGCGACGGGACGCTGCCGGGGGCCGTCGGCGGTCTCCTCGAACGCGACGTCGAAGCTTCCGCTCTCGCCCTCGGCGACCCGCACCGCCCGCGCGAGCAGCGGCCCGTCCACCGGCCCGCGGACCTCCATCACGACGACCGTGTTGAAGGCCGGGTCGTGGGGGGCGAGCCGCTGGGCGTAGAAGACGCCCCGCTGGGCGGCCGTGAGCGGCAGCGCGCCGCCGGCGTCGGGGCCGGACGTCTCGGGGCGGACGGTGGTCTCCGCGTCACGTGAAGTCATTCGGATCGTCAACCGCTCTCTCGTGAGCCGCTCTCGGTGCGCGCCGTCCCGGTCGGGCGGCCCCGGCCGGGGAAGCCGCGGCGGGCGCCGGTTCGGGGCGCGTGGCGACGGGCCGGGGGCGGACGGTGCGCGTCGATGCTGCCCCGGTCCGCGGGCCGGTCACCAGGCAACCGACCGGCAATCGGGGTGCCCGGTCAGCTGCCGCCCGGCGCCCGCCGAGTTACCGGCCGCTTGCCTGGTGGCGGGCGTCCGGCGGGGTGAGGATGCCGACGGCCCGGCGTATCCGAGCCCCCTTTCGGGGACGCCGGGCCTGCCCTGGAATCCCGGAGAGGACGAGGACGTTGGCGATCCCGGACCGAGGTCTGCTCGACTGGCTGGACGAGGCGTCCGCCGAGCGCGGCCTGTACTACGCGGAGAAGGACGACCGGTGGGACTTCTGGTCGTACCGCGACCTTGCCGGCCTGGTGCTGCGCACCGCGGCGGCGCTGCGGGCGAACGGCGTCGGCCCCGGTGACGTGGTGGCGCTGGTGCTGCGGTCGAGCCCCGGTTTCGTGGCCGGGTTCTTCGGCGCGCTGGCGGCCGGCGCGACGCCGTGCTCGATCGCGCCGCCGTTCGCGTTCCAGCGGGCGGACGAGTACGAGACGCACGTGGCGCGGCTGTTCGAGACGGCGGACCCGAAGCTGATCATCTGCGACGACGAGTCGCAGGAGCGGATCCTGAAGCTGGCGGCGCACCTGGAGATGCCGGAGCCGGTCGTCTTCGACGCCCTGGTGGACGGGGTGGCGCCGCTGGAGGCGCCGCTGCCGCTGCCGGAGACGGCGCTGATGCAGTTCACGTCCGGGTCGAGCGGCTACTCGCGCGGGGTGCTGATCTCCGCCGAGGCGCTGCGGGCCAACCTGACCGGGATGCGCCGCTGGATCGGCTGGACGCCGGACCTGCCGGGCATCTGCTGGCTGCCGGTCCACCACGACATGGGCCTGGTCGGCTATCTGCTGAACGTGGTCGTCACCGGTGCCGACGGCTGGATGATGCAGCCCGACGACTTCATCCGCTCCCCGCAGCGGTACCTGCAGTGCATGAGCGACAACCGGGCGGCCGTCACCGGCATGCCGAACTTCGGGCTGGCGTACATCCTGCGGCGGATCCGCCCGGAGCGCCTGGAGGGGATGCGGTTCGACGCGGTGCGGGCCGTCATCATCGGCGCCGAGCGGGTGGACCCGCAGGTCCTGGAGGACTTCCACGCCCTGCTGGGCCCGCACGGCCTGGACCGGGGCGCGCTGCTGCCGGCGTACGGCGGCGCGGAGGCGACGCTCGCGGTGACCGGTCTCGCGCCGGGCGCGGGCTGGACGACGGCGGCGCCGGACGAGGGCGACGCGTCGGCGCTGGCCGGCACGGCGGTCGTCGGCTGCGGCACGCCGCTGGAGGGGCGCACGGTCACGATCCGTTCGGAGGACGGCGAGGAGCTGCCCGACGGGCAGGTCGGCGAGGTCGTCGTCACGGGCGTGTCGATCGCGAGCGGGTACGTCGGCGACACCAGCTCCGCGTCCGGTACGGCCCTGGGCGAGACCGGGCTGCACACCGGCGACGCGGGCTTCCTGCGGGACGGGCAGCTGTACGTGATCGGCCGGCTCGGCGACGGGCTGAAGGTCAGCGGCAAGATGGTGTTCGCCGAGAGCCTGGAGACGCTGCTGCACCAGCGGGGCGTCCCGGAGCGGCAGGTCGCGGTGCTGCTCGGGGTGCGCGACGGCGAGCCGACCGGTGTCGTCGTCTTCGGGAACGTGCGCCCGGGGTGGCGCGAGGCGGCCCACGAGGTGCTGGCGGAGTGGCTGGGCGACGCCCGGCTGCTCGCCGTCGAGGTGGGCCGCGGCGGCATCGAGGTCACGTCCAGCGGCAAGCCGCGCCGCCGCGTGATGTGGAAGGCGCTGTGCGCGGGGCAGTACGACACGTCCCTGTCCCCGCTGACCGCGGAGCGGTGACCGGACACGATCCGGAACCGCCCCGCAGGGGGCCGGCGCGCGATCCGCGCCGGCCCCCTTCCGCGTGCCCGGACGTGTCCCCGTGGCCGGGTCGCCCGTGGTCGTGTCCGGGCACGGGAAAGGGGTGCCGCGCGGCCCTCCGGGAAGGGGCCGCGCGACACCCGGTGGTCGGGGGCCGGCGCCGGATCAGCGCAGCTGCATCTCCTCCGAGCGGACCAGGTTCTCCGCGAGGAGCAGGTCCTTGACCTTGTCGGACAGCATGCCCAGCTGCCGGAGCACGTGGATGATCTGCTGGAACAGCATCTGCCGGTACGCCGCCATCATCGGGTTGTGGCGGGCGAAGCGCAGCCCGTGCTCGACGTCCAGGTCCATCCGCTCCCAGATCTCGCGGAGCATGAACCGGCGGGACATCAGCCGGATGCCCTCCAGCAGGAACTCCTCGCGGTCCTTCAGCTCCGCGGAGGTCACGTCGGCGTACATGCCGTTGAGGGCGGCGACGCCGAACGCGATGTGCCGGGCCTCGTCCTTGGCGACCATGCGGGTGATCTGCCGGATGATCGGGTCGCCGAAGCTGCTGCTGGCGAGCCGCAGCGCGGTGATGGCCAGGCCCTCCACGACCACCTGCATGCCGAGGTAGACGATGTCCCAGCGGGACTCCGACAGCAGGTCCTGGAGGAGGGTCTTCAGGCCGGGGTTGATGGGGTAGACGACGCCGAGCTTCTCGTCGACGTACTTGGCGAACGCCTCGACGTGCCGGGCCTCGTCGGCGACCTGGGAGGCGGCGTAGGTCTTGGCGTCGAGGTCCGGCACGGTCTCCACCAGGCGGGCGGTGGTGACGAGCGCGCCCTGCTCACCGTGGAGGAACTGGCTGCACATCCACGCCTGGTACTCCCAGCGGAACTCGGTCAGCAGTTGGGGCGGCACGGGGCTGTCCTCGCCGATGACGAAGGTGGCGAGCTTGGCGCCGTTCTCCTCCGTCAGCTCGGCGCCGAACTGGATGTCGTGGTTCCAGTCGATGTCGGTGGCGGCGTTCCACTGCGAGACCTTGTTCTTCTCGTAGAGGCTCCACACACGGCTGTCTCGGGATCCGTAGTTCCAGTTCATGCACGCCTTGAAGACCGCGTCGACCTCCATGAGTTCGGCGGCTACGGAGTCCAGGGTGAAGAACGTCGCGTCGGACGCCTCGTCGGGAACAGTGGTCATGGCAGTGAGTCTGCGGCGCGCGCTCCTCCCCCCTCCAGGAACCGGCGAGGCAACTAGGCGGCAGCCCGGTTGCCGGTCCCCGTGCCTGGTCCCGCGCCCGCCCGCTGCCCACGATGTGCGCAACGGGCCGCCGCCCCCAGCGGGCGCCGGCCGGAGGGTACGCGAGGGAATCGGGGGACCGGATGGGTACGTACGCGGCGGAACTCGCCACGGAGCCCGCCCCGGCGGGCGGCCCGGGGCACGGGGTCCCGGACGCGTCGCCGCACCGGCCCGGCGGGGACGCCGCCGGCGCGCCGGGACGTCCGTGGGTCGTCGGCCGGGTCGGCGCTCCCGGAGACCGGCTGCGGCTGCTGTGCCTGCCGCAGGCCGGCGGCAGCACCGGGTCGTTCGCGCCGTGGCGGCTGGCCATGGGCGCGCCCGGCTTCGAGCTGGCGACCGTGGAGCTGCCGGGCCGCGGCGTGGGCAGCGCGGAGCCGCTGCCGGACACCCTGGACGAGCTGGCCGACGCCGTCGTCGACGGGGTGCGGGACGAGCTGGACCGGCCGTACGCGCTGTTCGGCCACAGCTTCGGCGCGCTCCTCGCCCACCGGGTCGCGGTCCGGGTCGCCGAGCGCGGCCTGCGGACGCCGTCCGCGCTGGTGGTGTCCGCGTCGCGGGCGCCGCACGCCGAGGTCCGGCGGCGCGTCTCGCACCTGGCGGACGACGAGCTGCTGGCGTGGCTGGAGGGCTTCGGCGGCTTCCCGCCCGAGCTGTCCCGCTACCCGGCGTACCTGGCGTACGCGCTCCGCACCGTCCGCCGCGACCTGGCCCTGGTCGAGGCGTACCGGCCGGCGGCGGCCGTACCGGTCGACTGCCCGCTGCACGTCTTCGGCGGCGCCGGGGACCCGCTGGTCGGCCCGGAGCAGCTGGAGCGGTGGCGGGAGTGCGCCGGGGGCGCGTTCACGTCGCGGCTGCTGCCCGGCGGGCACGACTACCTGTTCACCGGCGCGGCGGCGATGACCGCGGCGCTGGCCTCGACGCTGCTGTGACGGCACCGGTTCCGCCGTACATTCCCAGGGAGTTGTGAGAGTTGAAGGATCTGACCGGCATCAACGATCTGACCGGCATCACGGTGTTCGACGCCGCCGGCGCGGGCCTGGAGTCCTTCGCCCGCGACCACGCCGAGGAGATCGGCGCGGCCGTCTCCGACGCGGGCGCGGCCCTGGTCCGCGGGGCGTCGGCCGACGGGGCGGACGCGTTCGGGCGGGCCCTGAAGGAGCTGGGCTTCGCGCCGCTGGCGTACACGGAGCGCTCCACCCCGCGCAGTGAGGTCGGGGACGGCGTGTTCACGTCCACGGAGTACCCGGCGCGGGAGGTCATCCCGCAGCACTGCGAGTCCTCGTACGCGGGCGCGTGGCCGGGCCGGCTCGCGTTCTACTGCGCCGTCCCGGCGCTGACCGGCGGCGCGACGCCCGTCACCGACGTGACGCGGGTGCTCGACGACATCCCGGCGGAGGTGGTCGAGGAGGTCGACCGGCGCGGCCTGCGGTACGTGCGCAACTACGGCAGCGGCGCCGGGCTCGACTGGCGGGACGCCTTCCAGACCGACGACCCGGCCGAGGTGGACCGGTTCTGCGCGGCGGCCGGCATGGAGTGGGAGTGGCGGGAGGACGACTGCCTGCGGACCGTGCGGCGGGCGCCGGCGCTCGCGGTGCACCCGCGGACCGGCCGCCGGCTGTGGTTCAACCACCTGGTGCTGTTCCACCAGTCGTCGCTGCCGGGCACCCTGCGGGAGGACCTGCTGGCGGTCCTCGGTGACGACGGGCTGCCGAACGACGTGCTGTTCGGGGACGGGGAGCCGATCCCGGACGAGCTGGTGGCGGCGGTCCGGGAGGCGTTCGACCGGCGCGTGCAGCGCTTCGACTGGCGGCTGCACGACCTGATGGTGATCGACAACATGCGCTGGTCGCACGGCCGTGAGGCGTTCACCGGCGACCGCCGGATCCTCGTCTCGATGACGGACCTGATCACCCGCGCCTGACCGCCCGCGCCCGCCCGGGCCCGGCCCGCCCGCCCGCCCGCAACGACCGTCCGCGTGCAGCAAGTTGCCGGTGGCGTGCCTGGCCCGGGGGCGGGCCGTGCAGCAGCATGACCGGTGCCGAGGCGGCGGCTTCCCCCCTCCCCCGCCCGCCGACCCCCTGTCACCCGCCCTGCGCGTCCGCGCGCAGCCGAGCCCCGCCCGCGTCCGGGGAGGACCTCCCGTGAACGAAGAGAACCAGTCGCCGATCGAGGCAGCCCTGCCTCTGACTCCGCTGCAGCAGGGCATGCTCTTCCACGCGCTGTACGACACCGAAGCGGTGGACGTCTACACCATCCAGGCGGCGTTCGAGCTGCACGGCGACGTCTCGGCCGAGCGGCTGCGCGCCGCCTGCGCGGCCACCCTGGCCCGGCACCCGGTGCTCCGGACCGGTTTCCGGGTGCGGGCCAACGGCCAGCCGGTGCAGCTGGTGCGGCGTACGGTCGCGACCCCGTGGGCCGAGCTCGACCTGTCGGGCCACGACGGCCCGGCGCGCCGGACGGCGCTGCTCGCGTTCTTCGAGGAGGACCGGCTGCGCCGCTTCGACATGGCGGCGCCCCCGCTGATGCGCTTCACGCTGATCCGGCTCGCCGAACGGCGGCACGTGCTGGCCCTGACGTACCACCACATCCTGCTGGACGGCTGGTCGCTGCCGCTCGTCATCCGCGACCTGTGCGCGCTGTACGCCGATCCCGGGGGCGCCGCGCTGCCGCCGGCCACTCCCTTCCCGGACTACCTGCGCTGGCTGGGCCGGCAGGACCGGGCCACCGCGCTCAAGGCGTGGGAGGAGGCCCTGCACGGCCTGGAGGAGCCGACCCTGGTGGCACCGGGTGCCGCCCCGGCGGGCGCGGGCGCGATGCCGTCGATGCTGCCGGTGACGCTGTCCGAGGAGGAGACGGAGGCGCTCACCGCGACCGCGCGGGCCCACGGGCTGACGCTGAACGCCGTGGTGCAGGGCGCCTGGGCGCTGGTGCTGTCGCTGCTCACCGGCCGCGACGACGTCGTCTTCGGGCAGACCGTGCACGGCCGCCCGGCCGAACTGCCGGGCGCCGACGCCCTGGTGGGCCTCGTGATGAACGCCGTGCCGGTCCGGGTGCGCGTCGCGCCGGGCGAGTCGCTGGCCGGGCTCTTCGCCCGGGTGCAGGGCGAGCAGCTGGCCCTCGGCCCGCACCAGCACGTGGGTCTCGACGAGGTGCAGCGGCTGGCCGGCCTCGGCAACCTGTACGACACCTCCACCGGCTTCGGGAACGCGCCCGCCGACTGGTCGTCGCTCGCGGAGATCGCCCCCGGCCTGCGGCTCAGCCCGCTCGCCGAGGACGCCGCCCTCGGCGGCGACGGCGGTGACGACGAGGGCGGCGAGCAGCGGATCAGCGGCTCGACGCACTACCCGCTGAGCGTGGTCGCGGTCCCCGGCGCCCGGCTGCGTCTCGAACTCAACCACCGGGCCGACGTGTTCGGCGCCGACCGCGTCGAGCTGGTGGCCTCGCGGCTGCGGCTGCTCCTCGACACCTTCACGCACGCCCCCGCCACCCCGGTCGCGCAGGTCCCGCTGCTGACCGGCGAGGAGCGGCACCGGATCCTGGAGACCTGGGGCCGCCGGGCGAAGCCGGGCGAGCCGGCCCCGGACGCGGCGGCCACGATCCTCGGCCGCTTCGGCGAGCAGGTGCGGCTCCGCCCGGACGCCCCGGCCGCCGCCGACGCGCGCGGCACGCTCGACTACCGGGAGCTCGACGCGGCGGCCAACCGGCTGGCCCGGCTGCTGCTGCACCGGGGGGTGCGGCCCGGCGACCCGGTCGCCGTCGCCCTGCCGCGCGGCACCGAGCTGATCGTCTCGATCCTCGCGGTGGTGAAGACGGGCGCGTACTACGTGCCGGTCGACCTGGCCCACCCGGCGGAGCGGATCACCTTCGTGCTGGAGGACGTCGAGCCCCGGGTCGTGCTGTGCGCCGACACCGCGCACCCGGCACTGGCCGGGCACCCGTCGCCGCTGCCGCTGGGCGACCCGGCCGTCCAGGCCGAGCTGCTGCTGATGCCGGACACCGCGCCGACGGACGCCGAGCGGGGCCGTCCGACGCGCCCCGAGGACCTGCTGTACGTCATCTACACCTCGGGGTCCACCGGCCTGCCGAAGGGCGTGGCCGTCGAGCACCGGACGGTGCAGAGCTACCTGGCGTTCTCCCGCGCGGCCTACCCGGGCCTCGCGGCCGAGGCGCTGGTGCACTCGCCGCCGTCCTTCGACCTCACCGTCACCGGCATCCTCGGCCCGCTGACCGCGGGCGGCCTGGTGCGCGTCATCGACCTGGAGGACGAGCAGCCGGAGGACGCGGCCGGCCGGCGCACCCCACCGGCCTTCGTGAAGGCCACCCCGAGCCACCTCCCGATCCTGGAGGCGTCCGAGGAGTGGTACTCGCCGACCGGTGAACTCGTGCTGGGCGGCGAGCAGCTGACGGGCGAGGCGCTGGCCGCGTGGCGGGCGCTGCACCCCGGCGTGACGGTGGTCAACGAGTACGGCCCGACCGAGGCGACCGTCGGCTGCATGGAGTACCGCCTCGAACCGGGCGACCCGCTGCCCACCGGGCCGGTCCCGATCGGCGGGCCCGTGCCGGACGCCCGCATCCACGTCCTCGACGCGTTCCTGCGCCCCGTGCCGGCCGGCGTGCCCGGCGAGATCTACATCGGCGGCGACGTCCTCGCCCGCGGCTACCTCAACCGGCCGGGCCTCACCTCGACCCGCTTCGTCGCCGACCCGTTCGGCGCCCCGGGCGCCCGCATGTACCGCACCGGGGACGTCGCCTGGTGGCGGCCCGACGGCGTGCTGGTGTACGGCGGCCGGGTCGACGACCAGGTGAAGGTCCGCGGCTACCGGATCGAGCTGGGCGAGGTCGAGAGCGCCCTCGGCGCCGACCCTGCGGTCGCCCGCGCGGCCGTCGCCGTCCGCCCCGACCGGACCGGCCGCTCCCGGCTGGTCGCGTACGTGGTGCCGGCGGCGGGCCGGGACGCGGAGCTGACCGGCCTGGCGGAGCGCACGGCCCGGCGGCTGCCCGCCTACATGGTGCCGGCCGCCTTCGTCCCGCTGGCCGAGCTGCCGGTGACCCGTAACGGCAAGGTCGACCGGGCGGCGCTGCCCGCCCCCGGCCCCGAGCACGAGCAGGACCCGGTACGCCCCGGAGCCCCGGAAGCGACGGCGCCGGAGACGGCTCCGGAACCGGAGCCGGAGCCGCAGCCCGCTCCCGAGCCGGAGCCGGAACCCGCCCCGTCCGTGAAGGAGACCCTGGCCCGGCTGTTCGGGCAGGTGCTCAACCGCGACGGCGCCGAGGACGGCGACGACTTCTTCACCCTCGGCGGCGACTCCATCACCGCCATCCAGCTCGTCGCCCGCGCCCGCAAGGCCGGCATCCGCCTCACCCCCAAGCACGTCTTCACCCACCGCACAGTGTCGGCGCTGGCGGCCTTCCTCCAGCAGAACGCCCCCACCCCGCCGCCGGCCGCCGAACCCGCCGCGCCCGCCGCCGGGAAGGCGGACGGGGCCGCGCAGGCGCAGCCGGAGCCGGAGGCGGCGGACCGGCCGGCCGAGGCCGACGAGGTGGACGCGACCATCGCCACCCTGCTCGACCTGTTCGGCCAGGTGCTCAACCTGGAGCGCGCCCAGGCCGGGGACGACTTCTTCAGCCTCGGCGGCGACTCCATCACCGCCATCCAGCTCGTCGCCCGCGCCCGCAAGGCCGGCATCCGCCTCACCCCGAAGCACATCTTCACCCACCGCACGGCCGCCGCCCTCGCCGACTTCCTCCGCGAGAACGCACAGAACGCGCAGCCCGCGCAGAACAAGGCGCAGGGGGCGCAGCACGCCCGGAACGCGCCGCGGAGCACGACACAGAACACCACGCAGAGCACGCCGCCGCCCGCCCGCACCGCCCCCGCCGAGACCGTCCCCGCGACGCCCATCATGCGCTGGCTGCACGAGACCGGCGGCGCCGTCGACGCCTTCCACCAGTCGACGCTGCTGCGCGTCCCGCCCGGCCTCGGCATCGAGCACCTGACCGCCGCCGTCCAGGCCATGACGGAACGCCACCAGTCGCTGCGCGGCCGGCTCGACGCCTCCGGCGACCTGGTCGTGGAGCCCGTGGACGAGGCCGCGATCCGCGAGGCGGTGCGCCGCGTCGACGCCTCCGGCCTCACCGAGGAGGCGCTGCGCGCCACCCTCACGGTGCACGCCCGGCAGGACGCCGCCGCCCTCGCGCCCCGGCGCGGGGCGATGGTCCGGGCGACCTGGTTCGACCTCGGCCCCGCCCGGCCCGGCCGGCTCCTCGTCACCATCCACCACCTGGCCGTGGACGCCGTGTCCTGGCGGATCCTGCTCACCGACCTGTACACGGCGTGGCGGAGCGTCGCCTCGGGCGCCGCGCCCGTCCTCGACCCGGTGCCGTGCCCGCTGGGCGACTGGAGCCGGCGGCTGGAGACGGCGGCCCACAGCCCGGAGGTGCTGCGGGAGCTGCCGTACTGGCGGCGGACGCTCGGCGCGGGCTCCGTGCCGCTCAGCGAGGCCCGGCTGTCCCCCGCCCACGACATCTACGCGACGGCCGGCGAGCTCGTCCTCACCCTGCCGTCCGAGCTGACGTCGCCGCTGCTGACGACCGTGCCCGCCGCCTTCGGCGTGCGGACCGTCGACGTGCTGCTCACCGGTCTCGCCCTGGCGGTCTCCGCGTGGCGCGGGACCGGCGCCGGCGGCACCACCGCCGTCCTGGTCGACGTCGAGGGGCACGGGCGCGAACCGCTCGACGACACCACCGACCTGTCGGCCACCGTCGGCTGGCTCACCTCGATGTACCCGGTGCGCGTCGACGCCGGGACCGACGGCTGGACGGCGGACGGCGACCCGGCCGACCCGCGGCTCGGCGCCGCCGTGCGCCGGGTCGCCGCCCAGCTGGCCGAGGTGCCGGAGAGCGGCCTCGGCTTCGGGCTGCTGCGCCACCTGAACCGGGAGACGGCCGCCGAGCTGGCCGCCTGCCCCGCCGCGCAGATCGGCTTCAACTACCTGGGCCGCCAGGGCGGTTCGGAGGACGGCGACGAGGACTGGAGCGTGGCCCCCGAGTCGGACGCGCTGCCGCTCGGCGCCGATCCGCGGATGCCGATGACGCACGTCGTCGAGGTGAACGCGGCCATCGACGACTCCCCGACCGGCCCCCGGCTCGTCGCCCACTGGCTGTGGGCCCGGCTGCACCTGACCGACGCCGAGACCGCCGAGCTGGGCCGGCTGTGGTCGGCGGCGCTCCGCGCGCTCGTCGGGCACGCCGAGACGGTGCGCGCCCGGCGGCTGCCGTCCGGCACCGTCGACGCCGGCCCGGTGGAACTGGCGCGGCTCACCGCCCGCACCGGCCTGCCGGTCACCGAGGTGCTGCCGATGACCCCGCTCCAGGAGGGGCTGCTCTTCCACGCCCGCTACGACAGCCGCGCCCTGGACGTGTACACCGTCCAGATGGTGCTGGAGGTCCACGGCGACCTGGACCCGGACCGGGTGCGGGCGGCCTGCGACGCGCTGCTGCGCCGCCACCCCATGCTGCGGGCCGGCTTCGTCCAGCTGCGGTCCGGCGAACCCGTGCAGGCGATCCCGGCCGAGACCCGGATGCCGTGGCACCGGCACGACCTGACCGGCCTCGCCCCCGGGGAGCGGGAGGACCGGCTGGCCGCGCTCCTCGACGAGGACCGGCACCACCGCTTCGACCCGGCCCGGCCGCCGCTGATCCGCTGCACCCTGATCGACCTGGCCCCGCGCCGCCGGCAGCTCGTGCTGACCCTCCACCACCTGCTGGTGGACGGCTGGACGACCTCCCTGGTCCTGCGCGACCTGCTCGCCCTGTACGACGACCCCGAGGGCGCCGCCCTGCCCGAACCGCCGGACTACCGCCGCTACCTGGCGTGGCTGGCCGGCCAGGACCCGGCCGAGGTCCTGTCGGCGTGGACGTCGGCGCTGGCCGGGCTGCGGG
The DNA here is from genome assembly GCF_042797055.1 of Streptomyces sp. NPDC057854. Taxonomy (NCBI): domain Bacteria; kingdom Bacillati; phylum Actinomycetota; class Actinomycetes; order Kitasatosporales; family Streptomycetaceae; genus Streptomyces; species Streptomyces sp. NPDC057854. Next base: position 16,198 of record NZ_JBHVMF010000014.1, on the reverse strand, counting down.
AGCCCACGCTGCTCGCCGCGCCCGACGAGACCGCGCGGGTGCGGGCGCTGCCCCGGACGACGGTCGTGGAGCTCTCCGAGGAGCGGACCGCGGCCCTGCACGGCGCGGCCCGCGCCCACGGCGTCACCGTCAACACCCTGGTGCGGGCCGCGTGGGCGCTGTGCCTGCACCGCCGGACCGGCGGCCACGACGTGGTGTTCGGCGCGACCGTCTCCGGGCGTCCGGCGGAGCTGCCCGACGTCGAGTCGATGGTCGGCCAGTTCATCAACACGCTGCCGGTACGGGTGCGGCTCCAGCCGCAGGAGACCGTCGCCGCGCTCCTCGGCCGGCTCCAGGAGGAGCACGCGGAGCTGCTGCCGTACCACCACGTGCCGCTGCCGGACGTGCAGCGGGTGGCGGGCCGCGGGCCGCTCTTCGACACCTGCGTGGTCTTCGAGAACTTCCCGGACGCCGAGGCGCTGCCGGGTGACCCCGACGACACGCTGCGCGTGGTGGAGGTGTCGGGCCACGACGCGTACCACTACCCGCTGAAGCTGATGGTGGTGCCCGGCGAGCGGCTGCGGCTGGAGCTGGGCCACCGCCCGGACCTGGTCGGCGACGAGGTCGCCGCGGAGGTCGCCGGCCTGCTGCGGGAGCTGCTGCACGCGCTGCCGGGGGCGGCGGCGGAGCCGGTGGCGCGGTTCCTGGCGCCGGAGCCGGACCCGGACGGCGCGCTGCGCGGGCGGGTCGCGGGGCTGGTCGCGGAGGTGCTGGGCCGGGACGCCGTCGGCACCGACGACGACGTCTTCGACCTGGGCTGCGACTCGCTGACCGCGCTGCGGCTCGCCGGCCGGCTGGAGGCCGAGCTGGACCGCCCCGTGGACGTCGCCGCCGTCTACCGCGCCCGCACCCCGCGCGCCCTGGCCGCGGCCCTGGCCCGCCCCCGTACCGCCTGAGCACCACCGACCCCACCACCGACCCCGCCACCGACACCGACACGGACGACAAGGACGAGAACGCCATGACCAACCCGTTCGACAACGAGGACGGCACCTTCCTGGTGCTGGTCAACGACGAGCGCCAGCACTGCCTGTGGCCCGCCTTCGCCGTGGTGCCGCCCGGCTGGACCGTCGTCGTCACCGAGACCGACCGCAAGAGCTGCCTCGACTACATCGAGACGCACTGGACCGACATGCGCCCGGCGAGCCTCGCCGACGCCGTCTGACCGACCCCCGGGGCCACCCCGCCGTCAAGGAGAGCACTCACCCCATGCAGCGCATCATGCTCAAGTCCAAGATCCACCGCGCCACCGTCACGGAGGCCAACCTCAACTACATCGGTTCCGTGACGGTCGACGCCGACCTGATGGACGCCGCCGACCTCCTCGTGGGCGAGCAGGTCCACATCGTCAACATCAACAACGGCGCCCGGCTGGAGACGTACGTCATCGAGGGCGAGCGCGGCTCCGGCGTCATCTGCCTCAACGGCGCGGCGGCCCGCCTGGTCTCCCCCGGCGACCTGGTCATCCTCATCGGCTACGCCCACGTCGACGACGCGGAGGCCGCGAAGCTGGAGCCGAAGGTCGTCTTCGTCGACGAGCAGAACCGTCCCCTGAAGCTCGGCTCGGACCTCTCCTCCTGACCGCCGGCCCGTCCTGATCCACCGGCGCGCCGTCCCGCGGCGGGCCCCGCTCCCCCGTACCTACTCCTGCACACCCCCCATCTTGCTCCCCGTCAGCACCCCACAGACAGGCAGCCACCCATGCAGCAGAGTGTTCCCCAGGTCAACTCGTGGAACGAGTGGGACCCGCTCGAGGAGATCGTGGTCGGCTCGGCCGACAACGCCCAGTTCGAGCCCGTGGAGCCCGGCAGCCGACCGGGCATCCGCAACCGTCCCGGAGTGCCCTTCCCCACCGGCCCGAAGTCCAAGGAGGCCGTCGACCTGGCCAACGAGGAACTGGAGGGCCTGGTGAAGGTCCTCGAAGGGCAGGGCGTCACGGTCCGCCGGCCCGACACCCACGACTTCTCCACCCCGGTGACGACGCCCGACTTCGAGGTGGAGAACCAGTACTGCGCGGTCTGCCCGCGCGACGTGATGATCACCCTCGGCAACGAGATCGTCGAGGCCACCATGTCCCGCAGGGCCCGGTACTTCGAGTACCGGCCGTACCGCACGCTGGTCTACGAGTACTGGAACGCCGACCCGCGCGTGCAGTGGACGACGGCGCCGAAGCCGTCGATGGCGGACGGCATGTACCGCGAGGAGTTCTGGGACTGGCCGCTGGAGGAGCGGCACGCCCGGATGCACAGCTTCGAGTTCTGCGTGAACCAGGACGAGGTGATCTTCGACGCGGCCGACATGAGCCGGTTCGGCCGCGACGTCCTCGTGCAGGAGTCGATGACCACCAACCGGGCCGGCATCCGCTGGCTGAAGCGGCACCTGGAGCCCAAGGGCTTCCGGGTGCACCCGGTGCACTTCCCGCTGGACTTCTTCCCCTCGCACATCGACTGCACCTTCGTGCCGCTGCGCCCGGGCCTGATCCTGACCAACCCGGACCGGCCGCTGCGCGAGGGCGAGGAGCGGATGTTCCTGGAGAACGACTGGAAGCTGGTCGACGTGCCGGAGCCGGTCCTCACCAACGAGGAGATGCCGGAGTACTGCCAGTCGTCGAAGTGGCTGTCGATGAACGTGCTCAGCATCTCGCCGACCAAGGTGATCTGCGAGGCGCAGGAGAAGCCGCTCCAGGACATGCTGGACGGCCTCGGCTTCGAGGTCTTCCCGGTGCCGTTCCGGAACGTCTTCGAGTACGGCGGCTCGCTGCACTGCGCCACCTGGGACGTGCGGCGCGAGGGCGGCCGGGAGGACTACTTCCCGAACCTCGACTACCGGCCCCTCGTCTGAACCACCCGCCCCGGACACCGGTCCGGGGCGCGCCACACCGGCCCGTGCCCGCTTCCGCGGGGCCCGGCCCGGGGTCCGGGCGGGCGACGTGGCGGCCGGGGGCGTACCCGCCGGATTTCCGGC